>MGBU01000238.1 GCA_001790205.1 Candidatus Rokubacteria bacterium GWA2_73_35
CCTCGCCGCGCTCGCCCAGGTGAGCTTCGCGGTGCGGGCGGGCGAGGTCTTCTCGGTCATCGGACCGAACGGCGCCGGCAAGTCCACGCTCTTCAACGTGATCTCCGGCCTCTACCCGCCGACCGCCGGGCGCGTCGTCTTCCAGGGCCGGGACCTCGTCGGGCTCGAGCCCGAGGTCGTGAACCGCCTCGGCCTCGCCAAGACCTTCCAGATCACGAACATCTTCCCGGAGATCTCGGTCTTCGAGAACGTGCGCGTGGCCGCCCAGTCGCGGGCGGCGGTGGCGGGCCGGCTGGCCTCGCTCTGGCGCCTGCCCGACGTCGAGCCCGCCGTGCTGGACCTCCTCGGCACGTTCGGCCTGGCCGGGCGGCGGGAGGAGGCGGCCGAGAACCTCTCGCACGGCGAGCAGCGCTACCTCGAGATCTGCCTGGCGCTCGCCACCGGCCCCACCCTGCTCATGCTCGACGAGCCCACGGCCGGCATGACGCCGGGCGAGACCCGCGACGCGACCGCTCTGATCCGGAAGATCGTCAAGGAACGCGGCCTCACCCTGCTCCTCATCGAGCACGACATGGGCGTGGTCATGGGCATCTCGGACCGGGTCGCGGTGCTCCACTTCGGCGAGAAGATCGCCGAGGGCGCGCCGGACGAGATCCGCGGCGACCCCCGGGTGATCGAGGCCTACCTGGGCGGGGCCGAGGACTGAGCGCGATGCTCAGGATCCGCGACCTCCACGCGGGCTACGGCGCGACGCCGATCCTCTTCGGCGTGGCGCTCGAGGTGCGGGCGGGCGAGGCCGTCGCGCTCCTCGGCAAGAACGGCATGGGCAAGACCACGCTGATGAAGACCGCCATCGGCTTCCTCAAGCCGACCCGCGGGTCCATCGAGTTCGACGGGCACGAGCTGACCCGGCTCGCGCCCCACGCCATCGCGCGCCTCGGCGTGGGCTTGGTGCCCGAGAGCCGGCGCATCTTCCCCGGCCTTACCGTGCGCGAGAACCTCGAGCTCGGCCTCTCGGCCGCCGCCGACCGCTCGGCCGCGGTGCGCGAGCGGCGCCTCGCGGAGGTCTTCCAGCACTTCCCGCGACTTCAAGAAAGGCTGCGCCAGGCCGGCCGCACCCTCTCCGGCGGCGAGCAGCAGATGCTCGCGATCGCGCGCGTGATGATGGCCGGGGCGCGGATCATCCTGATGGACGAGCCCACGCAGGGGCTCGCGCCCCAGTTCGTGCGCCACATCCGCGACATGGTGGGCGAGCTCAAGCGGCTCGGCGTGACCGTGCTGCTGGTCGAGCAGAACGCGCGCGTCGCGCTGGCCGTCTGCGACCGCGGTTACATCATGGAGAAGGGCGTGATCGTCTTCGAAGGGCCGGCGAAGGAGCTCCGGGAGAGCCCGGTCACCCGCGAGAAGCTCGGGGTATAGACGGGAGACCCGCCGCGCGCCGTGAAGAGCTGGGCCACGCACGCGCTCGCCGTCCCGGGACGCCGGCAGCACCTGCTGCGCATCGCGCTCGCCGTCGTGGTCCTCGGCGCGCTCCTGTGGGCGCTGCCCGTGCGGCGGCCGGGCGAGGAGGGGGGCCACCGCGTCCCCGCGTCGGTCCGGCTCGACGCCTTCGAGCGCGCCGGCATGATCGAGCTGACCGAGGGCCAGCGCGGCCCCGCGTTCCGGCTTCCGACGCTCGCCGGCGGCCAGGCCGGGCTCGAGGACTTCCGGGACAAGCTCGTCGTCGTCAACTTCTGGGCGACGTGGTGCACGCCCTGCACGGTCGAGATGCCGACGCTCGAGGCGCTCTGGCGGGCCTACCGCGAGCGCGGCCTGGTCGTCCTCGGCGTGTCGGTGGACGTCGGTGCGCCGCGGGGCCTGATCGAACCCTACGTCCAGAACCTCGGGCTCACCTTCCCGATCCTGCTCGACGCCGACATGGCGGTGGCGCGCGCCTGGCGCGTCACGGGGCTCCCCGCCACGTTCGTCGTCCGGCCGGGCGGCGAGGTCGTGGGCATGGCGGTTGGCATGCGCGAGTGGAACGCGGAGCCGATGCGCGCGCTGCTCGAGCCGATGCTGCCCGGCGCACGCGCGCGCCGCTAGCCCGGAGCCCATCGCGATGTCGAGGGGCGCGCCACGGCTGGGCCGGGGCGTCCCGAGCGCCTGGGGGGCATGGGGGGCGCCCGGAGCCCCCCATGAGATCAGACGCCCGGGCACCGAACGCGATCGAGCCGCCGGGAGTCCGCCAGCGCCACGACGCTGGGTATATCATCCGGCTGATGCGACCCGGCGAGCGCGACGTGCTGCTGGTCGTCGACGTCCAGGCCGACTTCTGCGCCGGCGGGGCCCTGGCGGTCCCGCGCGGCGACGAGGTCGTCCCGCTGGTCAATCGCCTCGCGCGCGCGTTCGTCCACGTGGTCCTCACGCAGGACTGGCACACCCCGGGCCACGTGTCGTTCGCGTCGAGCCACCCGGGCCGCAAGCCCTTCGAGACGATCGAGCTGGCGTACGGCGCCCAGGTGCTCTGGCCCGACCACTGCGTGCAGGGCACGCCCGGCGCCGCGCTCCATCCCGCGCTCGCGATCCCGCGCGCCGAGCTGATCATCCGCAAGGGCTACCGCCGCGAGGTCGACTCCTACTCGGCGTTCTGCGAGGCCGACCGGCGCACCGCCACCGGGCTCGCCGGCTACCTGCGCGAGCGCGGCCTCGCGCGGGTGTTCCTCGCCGGCCTGGCGACGGACTTCTGCGTGGCGTGGTCGGCGCTCGACGCGCGCGCGCGCGGCTTCGAGGCGACCGTCGTCGAGGACGCCTGCCGCGGCATCGACACCGGCGGCTCGCTCGCGCAGGCCTGGGCCGAGATGGCCGCCGCGGGCGTCGGCCGCATCGCCGCCGCCGCGCTCGTCGCCTAGGGCGCGCCGCTCGGCACCGGTCTGCACATGACGCCCGTCATATTGCGGCGCCCCCCGCGCGCGCTTAGGATGGCCCCGATGGCCGACGACGCCATGCTCCGGTCCATCCTGGTGGCCGTGGATGGCTCTGCCTACAGCGGCTGGGCGGCTGATGCGGCGCTCGCGCTCGCGGCCGACTTCGGCGCCAGGATCACCGGCATCCACGTCTACGCGGCACGGCTGCACGAGCGGCGGTTCCGGGACATGGAGCCGGGGCTGCCGGAGGAGTACCGCGAGCCCGCGGTGCTGGCCCGCCAGCGCGAGGTGCACGGCACGCTGATCGAGAAGGGGCTCCGCCTGATCTCGGACTCCTACCTCGGCGCCCTCGAGCGGCGGTGCCTCGACGCGGGCATCGCCTTCACCGGCAAGACGCCTGAGGGCAAGAACTACGCGGAGCTGGTCCGGGACATCGCCCAGGACGCGTACGACCTGCTCGTCGTCGGCGCCCGCGGCACGGGGGAGGTCTGGCGGCGGGGCGAGCGGCGCGACCACGTGCTCGGCAGCGTCTGCGAGCGGCTCGCGCGCCGCGTGCGGCGCGACCTGCTCGTCGTGAAGGACGCGCGCTCGCTCGCCGGCACGTTCGTGGTGGGCGTCGACGGCAGCGCCCGGGGCTTCGGCGCCCTGCGGCTCGCCCTCGCCCTCGCCGCGAGAACGGGGGCCCGCGTCCAGGCCGTGGCCGCCTACGATCCGTTCCTCCACAAGACGGTCTTCACGCAGCTCGAGCACGTCCTCACCGAAGACGCCCGCCGCGTCTTCGACAGCGAGGCGCAGCGACGACTCCACGACGAGCTGGTTGACGGCGGCATCGCTCGACTCTACGAGGGCCACCTCGAGGAGGCGCGCCGTCTCGCCGCCGGGATGGGAGCGGAGATCGAGACCCGCCTGCTCGCCGGGCGCGCCTGGGAGGCGATGCTCCGGCACGTGGCCGAGAGCCGCCCCGCGCTCCTGGCCCTCGGGCGCACCGGGCTCCACGCCGACGAGGGCCTCGACATCGGCGGGAACGCCGAGACCCTGCTCCGGCTCGCGCCCTGTCATGTCCTGCTCGCCGCAGGCACGCTCGAGGCGCTCGGCCCACCTGCCGCCAGCGAGGTTCCCGACGCCCTGCCGTGGACCGAGGAGGCCCTCGCCCGGCTGGAGCGCGTCCCGGAGTTCGTGCGAGGGATGGTCCGTCGCGCCGTCGAGGCGCACGCGCGCCGGCGGGGCCTCGCGGCGGTCGACGCGCGGGTCGTGGAGGAGGCCCGGGCCACGTTCCGCGGCTGAGCGGAGGCGGCGTGCATGCTGAACGTCGACAAGCTCTTCCCGCGGCTCTCGATCCGGGCCAAGCTGGTGGTCGCGTTCTGCTTTTTCGGCGTCGTCCCGGTGGCGGTCGTGGGGGGCTACGGCGCGCTCCATTCCTACATCCTGCTGAACGACGCGACCCGCGACCGCCTGAAGGCCGGCGTCGTCATGAAGGCCGAGGAGATCCAGCGGCTCCTGCGGGGCGTGCGTGAGGACGTGGTCTACCTGGCCGGGCTGCCGACGGTCGAGGCCCTCGCGAACCTGCCCCCGGGCGCCGGCGCCGAGCGTCACCACCTGGTCGCCCGGCTCCGCGACGAGTTCCTCTCGTTCTCCCGTGCCAGGAGCGTGTACCACCAGGTCCGGTTCATCGACGAGACCGGGCGAGAGATCGTCCGCGTCGACTTCGACGGCGAGCGGCCGCACCTCGTCGCCCCCGGGGCGCTGCAGACCAAGCGCGACCGCTACTACTTCACGGAGGCGATGGTGACGCCGCCCGGGAGTGTCTACGTCTCACCGATGGACCTGAACGTCGAGTACGGCGCCGTCGAGGTGCCGCCCCGGCCGATGGTCCGGTACGCCGTGGCCCTCCGGACCGCCCGGGGGGCGCCGCGCGGCATCGTCATCCTCAACCTGCACGCGTCGAGGATCCTGGGGCAGGTCCTTGCCCTCGGCCGGGAGCTCGGGAGCGTCTCGCTGGCCAGCTCGACCGGCCACTATCTCTCCCGCTCGGAGTGGGTCCGCGGGCCGACGGATGCGCCGTTCGCGCGCCGCCCCGAGGGGGTGGCGCAGGACTTCGCGCCCGCCCTCGCGGCAACCATCCTCGCGGGCACACCCGCGACGATCGCCGAGCCCGGCTTCGGCGGGCGCGTCGTCGCGTTCGCGCCGATCTTCCCGCGGCCGGACGCCGGCGCCGAGTTCTGGGTGCTCGCGCACGCCTACCGCAAGCGCGAGGTGCTCGCGTCGATCTGGTCGCTGCAGCTCGTGGTCGTGACCCTCGGCGCGGGCGTTCTGGGCGTGGCCGTCGTGCTCGGCGTCGTCGCCGCCCGTCACTTCACCCGGCCGATCACGGCGCTCAGCACCGCGGCGGAGGCCGTCGCGAGCGGCAACTACGCGCAGCGGGTCCGGGTCGAGACCAACGACGAGCTGGAGGACCTGGCGCGGCACTTCACCCGAATGGCGACACGGCTCGAGCACCGCGAGCGCGAGCTCCGGGAGGCGTCCGAGCGCGCGGAGCGGAAGGCGATGGAGTCGCAGGCGCTCTACGGGATCGGCACGGAGGTGCTCGGGCTCCTCGCGCTGCCGCGGATCCTCGATCGCGTCGCGGACAAGGCCCGCGAGCTGCTCCGCGCCGACGTCGCGATGCTGTGCCTCGCCACGCCGGAGCGGCCGCTCCGCCTCGGCGCCATGAGCGGCGCCACCGAGGCGCTGGGCCTGGCGCCCGGCGATCGCATCCCGGTCTGCGCGTGCGCGCAGGCCGGCTGCGTCGAGGTGCTCTGCCCGGCGGTCGTCGGCACGCCGTTCACGACGCACGTCGCCGTGCCGATGAAGAGCCGTGACCGCGTGGTCGGCGACCTCTGCGTGGCCTTCCTCGAGCCGCGCGCGCTCGGGCCCGACGAGCGGGAGTTCCTGACGGGCCTCGCGAATCTCGCGACGATCGCGATCGAGAAGGCCCGGCTCCACGACGAGGTCACCGAGCTGACCCGCCTCGAGGAGCGCGAGCGGATCGCCGCCGACCTCCACGACGGCATCATCCAGTCCATCTACGCGGCGGGGCTCGGGCTCGAGGAGTGCGTGCGTCTGGCCGACGAGGCGCCCGTCGCGATGCAGCGCCGGCTCGAGGAGCTGATCGACGCGCTGAACGTCGTGATCCGCGACGTCCGGAACTACGTCGTCGGACTCGCGCCCGAGCGGCTTCAGGACAGAGACCTCTGCCAGGCGCTCGCCGATCTCGCTCGCGGTCTCTCGCTCAACGGGCTCCTCGAGCTCGAGCTGGAGCTCGAGCCCGGCGTCGAGGGGCGGCTCACGCCGGCGCAGACCGCCGAGCTCTACCACATCTGCCGCGAGGCGCTCACCAACATCGTCAAGCACGCGCGCGCCTCGCGCGTCGTCCTGAGCGTCGCGCGCGACGGCGACGCGCTCCGCGTCACCGTCGAGGACGACGGCGTCGGCTTCGAGGTCCCCGCGCGCCGGCAGGCCGGGCGGGGCCTGCGGAACATGACGGATCGGGCCCGCCGCCTCGGGGGCGACCTGGCGGTGGAAAGCCTGCCGGGCCGGGGCACGCGCATCACCGTGGCGATCCCAGCGGAGGTCGCGGCGTGAGGGCCCGGCGCGTCGGCGTGCTCATCGTCGACGACCACGAGGTCGTGCGCCTCGGCCTGCGCTCCCTCCTGGGCCGGGAAAAGGCGATCGAGATCGTGGGCGAGGCGGCGACGGCGGAGGAGGCGGTCGCGCAGGCCGAGCGCCTCCGGCCGACGGTCGTCGTCATGGACGTGCGGCTCCCCGACCGGAGCGGGATCGAGGCGTGCCGCGAGATCCGGGCGGCGGCGCCGGACACGCGGGTGATCATGCTCACGTCGTACGCCGACGACGAGGCCGTCTTCGCCTCGATCCTCGCCGGCGCCTCGGGCTACCTGCTCAAGCAGGCAGGGGGACTCGACCTCGTGCGCGCCATCGAGCGGGTCGCCGACGGCCAGTCGCTGCTCGACCCCGGGGTGACGGAGAAGGTTCTCGAGAAGGTCAAGCGGCTGGCGAGCGGCCAGCCCGACGAGGTCACGAGTCTCTCGCCCCAGGAGCAGAGGGTCCTCGCCCTCGTCGCCGAGGGCAAGACCAACAAGGAGATCGCGACCGCCCTGGGGCTCAGTGACAAGACCGTCAAGAACTACCTCTCCAACGTCTTCGACAAGCTCCACCTCTCGCGCCGGGCGGAGGCCGCCGCCTTCTTCGCCCGCCGCCGCCCCGCCGGCTAGCGCCAGAGCCGATCGGCCCTGGCCAGGTCAGGGCCGAAAGACTCACGACCTTCCCCGTTCGGCACTTCGCTCCCCCGCGCCAGGCGCGGTACGCCTGGTGTGGCGCAATCCGCCGCGGCGCGGGCCCCGGCCCCCCGCGAGCGATACGAAGGAGGTCGCGCACGTGAGAACCCTGGGGGCGCTCGTTCTCTCGGCGGTGCTGGCGGCACCGTCGCTCGCGGCCGGCTACGACGTGGCGCCGGTCGCCGGTGGGGGCACGGTGGCGGGCAAGGTCTCGTTCAAAGGCGAGGCGCCGAAGCCCAAGCGGATGCTGATCACCAAGAACAAGGAGGTCTGCGGCGAAGGACAGCGGGAGATCGTCGAGGTGGCCGTCAAGGGCGGCGCGCTCGGGAACGCCGTGGTCGTCCTCGACGGCATCGCCAGGGGCAAGGCGTGGGCGCCACAGAAACCGCTCCTAGACCAGAAGGGTTGCCGGTTCATCCCGCCCCTGATGGTCGTCCGGAAGGGCGCGGACATCGACATCCTCAACAGCGACCCGGTCCTGCACAACATCCACACCTACGAGATCATCGGCTCGGCGCGCCGCACCCTCTTCAACTTCGGCCAGCCGAACCAGGGGCAGACGCTCGGCAAGCCTGTCAACCTCCGCCGCGGCGAGTGGGTGAAGGTCGAGTGCGACGCCCACGACTTCATGCACGCGTGGATGTACGGGGCAGCCTCGCCGTACGTGGCCGTCACCGGCGAGGACGGCAGCTTCACGATCGGCGACGTGCCGCCCGGGAAGTACAAGATCCGCGCCCTGCATCCGGTCCTCGGCGCCAGGGAGGGTGAGGTGACGGTGACGGCGAAGGGCAAGGCGGAGATCTCGTTCGACTTCCCGGCGCGGTGAGCGAGGAGGCTGGCCATGGGCGGACGCGCCTCTGTCGGTGGGCTGATCGCCGCGTTCGGCTTCGTCCTCGCCGTCGGCGCCGCGCGGGCCGAGCCGCTCGCGCCGCTGCCGCCGCTCCCGGCGTCCCCGCCCGAGCAGGTGGCGCTCGGGAGGCTCCTGTTCTTCGACACGCGCCTGTCGGGCGACGCCTCGATCTCGTGCGCCTCCTGCCACGACCCCAGGAAGGCGTGGGGTGACGGCAAGCCGCTCTCGACCGGCTACCCCGGCGCCGAGTACTTCCGCAACGCGCAGACCCTCCTGAACGCGGCGCACTACCGGCGCAGCTACTGGGACGGGCGGATGGACGGCCGCGACCTGCCGACGCTCGTCCGCGACCACCTGACCGAGCCGGCCCTCATGCAGGTCGACGGCCGGCTCTTCCCCGAGCGCCTCAAGCAGGTGCCGGAGTACGACGCGATGTTCCGGAGGGTCTTCGGCGGCGAGCCCTCGTTCGGGCGCTCGCTGAACGCGATCGCGGCCTTTGTCCGGACCCTCACCTCCCGCGGCGCCCCGCTCGACCGCTACCTCGAGGGTGACACCGCCGCGCTGAGCCCCGCGGCCCGGGACGGGTTGGCGTTGTTCCAGGGCAAGGCGGGCTGTCTCCGGTGCCACGACGGCCCGCTGCTCTCGGACCAGAAGTTCCACGCCCTCGGCGTCCAGGACAGCGCCGCGGTCTTCGGCGAGCCCCTGCGGCACATCACCTTCCGGTGGTTCATGAAGACGCTCGGCACGCCGAACTACACGAATCTCAGGGAGGACGTGGGCCGGTACGCCGTGACCAAGGAGCCGCCGGACCGCGGCAGGTTCAGGACGCCGTCGCTCCGCGATGTCGCGCTGACGGCTCCGTACATGCACAACGGGACCCTCGCGACGCTCGAGGAGGTCGTGGAGTTCTACAACCGGGGCGGCGGCATCCATCGGAACAAGAGCCCGCTGCTGGCACCGCTCGGGCTCGGTGCCGCCGAGAAGAAGGCACTGGTGGAGTTCCTCGAGGCGCTGACCGGCGAGCCCGTCGTCGTCGACCCGCTGGCGCCGCCCGAATACAAGCTCCGGGCTCTCGGCAAGGGCTCGCCCGCTCCCGCCGGGCTGGTCGCGGCCTCCACGGGCACCGCGCAGTCCGGGAAGTTCCGGGCGCTCGGGCCGCTCGGCCCCGTGCCCGTGCCCCGGGACAACCCGATGTCGGATGCGAAGGTGGAGCTGGGCAAGTTCCTGTTCTTCGATCCGCGGCTCTCCGGCGACGTCTCGACCCCCTGCGTCGCGTGCCACAACCCCGAGGCGGGCTGGGGCGACGGCAGCGACGTCTCGCGCGGCTATCCCGGGACCCAGCACTGGCGCAACTCGCAGACGGTCCTGAACGCCGCGTACTACTTCAAGCTCTTCTGGGCCGGCGAGGTGACGAGCCTCGAGGCCCAGGCCGTCGCCGCGGCGACCGGCAACGTCGCCGGCAACGGCGACCCGATGATGATGGAGGAGCGCCTGCGCCAGATCCCGGAGTACGTCCGCCGCTTCAAGGCCGTGTTCGGCACCGAGCAGCCGAGGATCATGGACGCCTGGAAGGCGATCGCCGCCTTCGAGCGGACGCTCGTCTCGAAGCCCGAGCAGGTGCCCTTCGACCGGTTCGTGAAGGGCGACCCCAAGGCGATCACCGACGAGGCCAGGCGCGGCCTCGCGCTCTTCCTGGGCAAGGCCGGCTGCATCCAGTGCCACAACGGTCCGCTCCTCTCCGACGACGACTACCACGCCCTTGGCGTGCCGAAGAACCCGGTGTTCGAGGAGGACCCGCTCCGGCAGATCACGCTCCGCTTCCAGCACGTGATCCGCGGCGTCCCGGAAGAGCTCTACCGGGTCGCCGACCGAGATCTCGGCCTCTACTACACGACCAAGCGCGAGGCCGACAGGGGCAAGTTCAGGACCCCGGGGCTGCGGGAGCTCAAGTACACGGCGCCCTACATGCACAACGGCGCGTTCTTCACGCTGGAGGAGGTGCTCGACTTCTACGATCAGGGCGGCGGGAACGACGCGAACAAGAGCCCGCTCCTCAGGCCGCTCAAGCTTACGGCGCAGGAGAAGAAGGACCTCCTGGCCTTCCTCCTCTCGCTCTCGAGCGACCAGCCGATCGTCGTGCCGGCGCCCCAGCTGCCCGAGTACGCGGTCGTGAAATAGGAGGCGCACCCCATGAGCCCGCACGAACACTCCGCCGAGCGGCCGTGCCTGTCGCGGCGCGCCTTCCTCCTGTCGGGCGGCACGGCGGTCACCGTGACGCTCCTCGACGGCCCCTTGAACCGCGCCTTCGGCCAGGGTGCCGCGCTCAAGCGGGCCAGCTACCCCGCGCGGCGGATCGGCCGGATCAGCCAGCTCGCGGTGGACCGGCCCGTGCCGTTCCAGTACCCGTGGAAGGACGCCTACTCCGCGAACATGCTCGTGAAGCTCGGCGTGCCCGCGGGCGGCGGCGTCGGCCCGGCCCGGGACGTCGTCGCGTTCTCGACGCTCTGCACCCACATGGGCGGGCCGCTCGCCGGCCAGTACCGCGGCCAGCACAAGGTCGTGGGGCCCTGCCCCCTCCACCTCACCACGTTCGACCTCACCAAGCACGGCATGGTCGTCTCCGGCCAGGCCACCGAGACCCTCGCCCAGGTCGTGCTCGAGGCGCGCGGCGACGAGATCTGGGCCACCGGCGTCATGGGGCTCATCTACGGCTACCACTCGAACCTGGCCGGGCGGGCCTGAGGAGGCGAGCCACATGGCGCAGGGCGTGACCCCCTACTACCTGCCGGAGGACCGGATCCCGCTCCCGCCGGCCGACGCGAAGGTGACGACGACGGCGTGCGACTACTGCATCGTCGGCTGCGGCTACAAGGTCTACACCTGGCCGCTCGGCCGCGAGGGCGGCCCCCGCGCGAGCCAGAACGCGCTCAGGGCCGAGTTCCCGGCGAAGGTGAACAGCGGCAAGTGGATCAGCCCGAACATGCACAACCTCGTGATGGTGGAGGGCCGGCCCCATCACGTCCTCGTGGTCCCCGACGGCGACGCCAGGGTCGTGAACGTCGGCGGCAACCACTCGATCCGCGGCGGCGTGCTCGCGCAGAAGTGCTTCAACCCGAACAAGCCCTCGCAGGAGCGGCTGCTCTACCCGATGATGCGGGTGCGCGGGACACTCCAGCCGGTGTCGTGGGACACGGCGCTCGACGTGATGGCCGGTGTCTCCCGTCACGTCCTCGACCGGCACGGCGAGCACGCGTGGGCGATGAAGACCTACTCCTACCAGTATTTCGAGAACACGTACGCGATCAGCAAGCTCGCGTTCGGCGCGATCGGCACGCCGGCCTACGCGCCTCACGACAAGCCGGGTCCCGGGCCCGACACGCCGGGACTCGACTGGGCCGGGATCGACGCCTTCAGCGCCTCGTACGAGGACTGGGGCATGGCCGATGTGATCTTCTTCTCCGGGGTGGACCCCTACGAGACCAAGTCGGTCCTGTTCACGTCCTGGATCATGCACGGCCAGAACCCTGACAAGAAGCTGATCTTCGCGCTGCCACGCAAGACGATGGGCGTCGCCTGGGGCGAGCAGCGGGGCGGGCTCTTTCTCCAGGTGATCCCCGGCACCGACACCGTGCTCCACCTGGCGCTGATCCGGATCATCCTCGAGAACGGCTGGGAGGACCGGGACTTCATCGACAGGTGGGTCGCCAATTCCTGGGAGATCGACGCCGGCATGGGGCGCGGCACCCGGAACACGCCCTGGCAGTGGTTCACGACGTGGGGACGCTACGGGATCGACTTCGCTGGGTACAGGAAGTGGATCCTCGGCTACAGGTGGGCCGAGCTCGACACCGCCGCTCGGCTCACGGGCGTGCCGGCCGCGTCCATCAGGCAGGCGGCCGAGATGCTCGCCAGGCCGCGGCCGGACGGCTCGCGCCCCAGGACGTCCTTCATGCTCGAGAAGGGCAACTACTGGTGCAACAACCTCGGCAACACGACGTCGTATGCGGCGCTCGGGCTCGTCTGCGGGGCCGGCAACCGGCCGGGCCGCGTGATCTCACGCGGCGGCGGCCATCAGCGGGGCTGGATGGGCGGGGCCGGCTACCCGCGCGGCCTCTCGCCCGAGAAGTATCCCGGGCGGCGAAAGAAGGAAATCGACCTCGACCGCTGGGTTGCCGAGGGCAACGTGCGCTTCGCCTGGGTGATCGGGACCACCTGGCTGCAGGCCATGGCCGCCTCGCAGGAGCTGATGGACGTCTTCCACCGGCTCACGCGCCAGAGCCCGCACCAGATCGCGAGCACGCGCCCGGCGGCCGCGATCGAGAGCCTCACGCGACGCGCGGACTCGGGCGGCATGGTGGTCGTGCACCAGGACATCTACCCGGTGGACCCGATCGGCACCCAGCTCGCCGACCTCGTCCTGCCGGCCGCCACGTGGGGCGAGGAGGACTTCACCCGCTGCAACGGCGAGCGCCGCCTCCGACTGTACGCGCAGTTCAACGACCCGCCCGGCGAGGCCAGGCCCGACTGGCAGATCATCGCCGGGTTCGCCAGGAAGATGGGCTTCGAGGGCTTCGACTGGAAGGACTCGAACGAGATCTTCGAGGAGGCCGCGCGCTTCGGCCGGGGCGGCGTGCTCAACTACCACCCGCTCGTCGTGAAGGCCAAACAGGAGGGCAGGCGCGCCCACGACCTGCTGCGGGCGTACGGCACCGAGGGCATCCAGACGCCGATCCGGATGGTCGGCGGCAAGCTCGTCGGCACCAAGCGCCTGCACGACTCGACGCTCCAGCTCGGCACCCCGGAGGGCCCCACGACCCATCCGAAGTGGCTCACGGCCTTCGGCACCCATTCGGGGAAGGCCGTGCTCCTCAGGAGCTACTGGGAGGATTTCCAGGACTTCTACGAGGCGGTCAAGCCCACCGGTGACGAGCTGTGGGTCACCAACGGACGGATCAACGAGACGTGGCAGTCGGGCTACGACGACTTCCGCCGCCCCTACATCATGGCCCGGTGGCCCTCGATGTTCGTCGAGATGCACCCGGATGACGCCAGCGCGCGGGGCATCGAGAGCGGCGACCTCGTCGCCGTCGAGAACGACCGTGTGCTCGTGCAGACGGGCGGCTTCCAGGGGGTGGAAGAGAAGGAGCTCACGTTCACCGAGCTCCGCCGGGCCGGCCACATCAAGACGACCACCGCGAGCTTCACGGCGGTGGCCGTCGTCTCCGACGCGGTGCGCCGGGGCGTGGTCTGGGCGCTCATGCTCTGGCCGGGCTCGCCCGCCAACTCGGTCGTGCCCCAGGTGCCGGACCCGGTGACGAACCGGGCGCGCTTCAAGCTCGGCAAGGGCCGGGTCACGAAGCTCGGCGAGAGCCCGCACAAGCGGTCGTTCACGACGATGTCGCTCAAGCCCCGGCCGATCGTGTGAGGGCGGGGATCGCGAGAGCTGGGATATAGTCTCGTGCGATGACGCCTCGAGCGCGGGAGCGCCCGCGCGGCCGGACGCGCCGGACGGCCGCGAGCCTCGTCGCCTTCGCCTGCGTCCTGGCCGCGGCCGTCGCCCTGGCGGCCGGCCCGCCCGCGGCGGCCGCCGGCGGGGCCGCGGCGGCCGAGTACCGGAGCTTCTACGGGACCAGCGCGCGCCTCGTCGTCTGGATCGTCGCCGAGCTGCACCTGATGTTCGGCGCGTTCGTCCTCGGCGTGCCGATCTTCGCCTCGATCGTCGAGGTCATCGGCTGGCGCGGCGGCGACCCACGCTACGACCGGCTCGCCCACGAGTTCACGGGGCTCCTCGCGGCCGCGTTCTCGACGACGGCGGCGTTCGGCGGGCTCCTGGTGTTCGCGCTGATCGGCCTCTACCCGCGGTTCATGACCTTCCTGACCTCGGTCTTCCACGAGACCTACTACGTCTACGCGCTCCTGTTCTTCGCCGAGGGCTTCACCCTCTATCTCTACTACTACGGCTGGGACCGGATGCGCGGGCGCCTGAAGGGGCTCCACGTCGCCCTCGGGATCCTCCTGAACGTCTGGGGCACGGTGCTGATGCTGATCGCGAACGCGTGGGTCGCCTACATGATGGCGCCCACCGGGATCGACAGGAAGACGCTGGAGTTCGTGGGGACCACCTGGCAGGCGGTGGCGAACCCTCTCTGGATCCCGCTCGCGATCCACCGCGTGCTCGGCAACGTCGCGTTCGGCGGCTTCATCGTCGGCGCGTACGCGGCCGTCAGGTTCCTGGGCGCGCGCACCGAGGCGGCGCGGGCCCACTACGACTGGATGGGCTACGTCGGCAACTTCGTGGGCCTCGGCGCGCTGATCCCGCTGCCCTTCGCGGGCTACTACCTGGGCCGGGAGATCTACTCCACGAGCGCGGTCATGGGCAACAACATGATGGGCGGCGCCTTCTCGTGGACCTTCATCCTCCAGGCCGTGCTGATCGGGATCCTGTTCATCGGCGGCAACTACTATCTCTGGATCGGCATGGGCCGCATCGAGGGCGCCGAGCGCTACCGGCCGTGGGTCAAGTACATCAACCTGGTGCTCCTCCTCTCCTTCGCCGTCTGGCTCACGCCGCGCAACGTCCCGCTGACGGGCGAGGAGCAGACGGCCCTGGGCGGCCAGTTCCACCCGCTGCTCAAGTACCTCGGGCTCATGTCGGCGAAGAACGCGGCGGTGAACTTCATCATCCTCAGCACGTTCTTCTCCTTCCTCCTCTACCGCCGCGGCAACAAGGGACGCCCGCGCCCCTTCGCCGCGCACGGGCGCGTGGGCCTGCTCGTGCTGACCGCGGGCGCCGCCGTCGCGATCTCGATCCTCCTCTGGTACGCGCGCGCCCTGCTCACCCTCGACCCGAAGACGCTCGACCTCACCGCGGCCCAGGCCGGCTACTTCAAGCCGCCCGCGTACCTCCTGCTCGGCCAGGCCGTCATGGTGCTCGTGACCGCGACGCTCGCCCTCCGCGATCGGGGGACGCTCGCCCAGGCGCTCTTCTTCGCCTCCACGACGCTGGCGTCGGTCTTCGTGCTCGGCGTCTACGGCTTCGTCGTCATGGAGCGCGCGAACCCCTTCCTCCGGAACGTGGCGGTCGCCCAGTGGCTCATGGTGATGGTGTGCCTCCTCTGGAACACGGTGCTCGATGTCCTCGTGTTCCGCGGCGCCGAGACCGCGGGCGGCATCCGCTGGGGCCGGATGCCCGCGCGCTCGCAGTACACGCTGATTCTCCTCTGCGTGACGATCGTGATGCTGATGGGGCTCATGGGCTTCATCCGCTCGGGCCTGCGCGAGGACTGGCACGTCTACGGCGTCCTCCAGGACACCTCGCCGTGGGCCTGGACCCCGACCACCGCGTACATGACCCGGGTCGTCGGCGCGATCGTGCTCGGCTTCCTCGGCCTGGTGGCCTTCGTCTTCTGGCTCGCGGGGCTCGGCGAGAAGAAGGACCACGGCGGGGCGCCCGCGTGAGACGGCCGTTCCTCGGCGTCGCCGTCTTCACGGTCGTCGTCGTGCTCGCGATCGCGGCCGTCGGCGAGATGATCACGCGCGTCTCCGGCGAGGGCGGGCGCCGGCCCGCCGTGGCCGTCAGCGCCGGGACCATCACCCCCGAGGCGGGCGAGACGGTCTTCTGGGGCAAGGGCAAGTGCTCGACCTGCCATGCCGTCGGCACGCGGGGCGGCGCGGTGCGCGGCCCCAACCAGGGCGAGGGGGGGCCGCTGGGCTTGCCGATCGGCGCGCGCGCCGGGGAGCGGGCCCGCGAGCGGGCGAGGGCGACGGGCAAGCCGTACACGGCGACGGACTACCTCGTGGAGGCGCTGGCGGACCCGGGCGCCTACGTCGTGCAGGGCTACAAGAACGAGATGCCGAACCCGTTCCAGCCGCCGATCCGCCTCGGCTCCGACGAGGTCCGCGCCGTGATCGCGTACCTCCAGTCCCTCGGGGGCACGGTGGATCTCGCCGCCATCAAGCTCCCCGCCGGGCTCGAGGCGAAGTCCCGCGCGGCGGCGGAGTGGAAGCCCTACGTCGCCGGCGACAGCGAGAAGGGCGAGAAGCTCTTCTTCGACGTCGACTCGAGCGCGGGCTGCGGCAAGTGCCATCGCGTGGGCACGCGCGGCGGCAGCGTCGGACCCGAGCTGACCACGGTGGCCGGCACGCGGGATCCCGTGTTCATCGTCGAGTCGATCCTGGAGCCCTCGAAGGTGATCGCCTCGGGCTACGAGACCGTGCTGATCATCACGAAGAGCGACCAGTACGTCACCGGCATCGTCAAGAGGGAGGACGCGACGACGGTCGAGGTCGCCGACAGCCAGGGGAGGATCCAGCAGGTCGCCAGGGCCGACATCAAGCAGCGGACGCCCCAGACCGTCTCGATGATGCCGGGGAACTTCAAGGAGATCCTCACGGTCGAGGAGTTCCACGACCTGCTCGCGTTCGTCCTGGGGCTCCGGTGAGTCGGCCGCGCCGCCTGCCCCTCTTCTGGAACGTCGTCATCGCGCTGGCGATCGTCTGGGCGCTCCTCGCGTGGGGCCTGCCCTGGCTCGGGATGTGGGTGACGGGCGGGCCGCGGCCGCTCCCCGTGCCGGGCGTCGTCCGCCTGATCTACCTGCTGCTCGCCCTCGTCGGCGCGGCGGTCTACGTGACGATCAGCGACGAGTCGCTCCGCGAGTTCCTCCGGCCACCGGTCGCGGGCTTGCGCGGGCCCGACCCGGCCGCGCCGCACGCGCGCTGGCGCAGGCTCGCGCGCCTGGTCGTCCTCGTCCTCCTTCCGCTGCTCGCGGGCGCCGCCGTCTACGCCCGCACGGCGCCGACGGCCCAGAGCCCGACCATCTTGCGGATCCAGCACCCGACGATCCCGGGGGCGTACGAGAAGCGCTCGAACCCGTTCCGTGGGCGGTCCGACGAGGCCGCGATCCTCGCCGAGGGGCGGGAGATCTTCCAGATCAACTGCCGCCCCTGTCACGGCGACGCCGCCGACGGCGCCGGGCCGATGGCCTGGGGCTTTCGGCTCAAGCCCGCGAATTTCACCGACGCCGGCACGATCGCCACCGTCGTCGAGTCGTACGCCTTCTGGCGCGTCACCGTGGGCGGGCCCGGCCTGCCGCCGGAGGCGACGCCGTGGGACTCGGCGATGCCGACCTGGCGCCACGACCTCACCGACGAGCAGAAGTGGAAGGCCGTGATGGCCGCCTACGACCTGGCCGGCGTCGAGCCGCGCAAGCCGGAGAGGCTCGGCTGGCTCCATCCGTCCGGCGCCTGGGCGCAGACGACGCCCGCGGGGACGCCCGAGGGCCTCGCGCGCGGCAAGCGGATCTACGCGAAGCGCTGCCAGGCCTGCCACGGCGAGAAGGGCGACGGGCTCGGCCCCGTGGCGCCCTACCTGAACCCGCGGCCGCGCGACTTCACGCTCGGCGCGTTCAAGTTGAGGACCACGGGCTCGGGCGAGCCGCCGACGGACGAGGACCTCTTCCGCGTCGTGACGCGCGGCGTCCCCGGCACCGCGATGTCGGGCTGGACGACGCTCTCGGCCGACGAGCGCTGGCAGGTGATCGCATACCTCAAGACGTTCAGCACCGCGTTCCAGGAGCCGCGCACCGTGGTGAGCGCGGGGCGCGGGCCCGCGGCTTCGCCGGAGCTGCTCGCCCGGGGCCGGCAGGTCTACCAGAAGGCCAAGTGCTGGGAGTGCCACGGCGAGAGCGGCCGGGGCGACGGGCCCGCGGCGCCGACCCTGAAGGACGACGCGAAGAACACCATCCGCGCCGCCAATCTCCAGAAGGGCTGGCTCATGAAGGGCGGCCGCGAGGCCGCGGACATCTTCATGCGCTTCTCCACCGGGGTCGACGGCACCCCCATGCCCTCGTACGCCGACTCGCTCTCCGAGGACGAGCGCTGGGCCCTCGCCCACTACGTGACGTCGCTCCAGACGACGGAGGAGCCGGGCGCGGAGGTCGTCCTGCGGGCCACCCGGGTCGCGGGCCCATTGCCCGGCGACCCCGCCGATCCCCGCTGGCGGGCGCAGCCCTTCCTCGCCGTGCCGCTCGCGGGCCAGGTCCTCGCCAGGCCGCGCTGGCAGAACCACGCCGTCGACGTCGTCAGCATCCGCGCCCTCTACGACGAGCGCGCGATCGCGTTCCTGCTCGAGTGGGACGACCGCTTCGAGGACGTCGAGCACCGGCCCGGTCCCGAGCCGGCGCTCGCCCCGTGGACCTACCCCAGGATCGACCTCGACCCCGAGCGCCGGGAGCGGCTGCGGGACGCGATCCGGCTCCAGTTCCCGGTGGCGATCCCGACGGGGCCCGAGCGCCCGCACTTCTTCCTCGGGAACCCCGGGCGCCCGGTCGCGCTCTGGCACTGGCGCGCCGACGCGAACGGGCGGGGCGACGCCGCCGTCGTCAAGGAGCGCGCCGAGGGGTGGGAGAAGCCCGTCGTCGAGCTGCCCGCGGCGAGCCAGGACGTGAGCGCCCGCGGGGCGTGGAAGGACGGCCGCTGGCGCGTCGTCCTGACGCGCCCGCTCGGGCCGAAGGACCCCGCGAGCGACGTGGCCTTCGAGCCCGGCCGCCTCGTGCCCTTCGCGGTCCACGCCTGGGACGGCTCGAACGGCGAGCGCGGGCTCAGGATGTCGCTCTCGTCCTGGAGCTTCGTCGTCCTCGACGCGCCCCCGCCGGCGACCGTCTACGTCTACCCGCTGCTGGGCGTCGGCCTCGTCGGCGTCGCGGAGTGGTGGCTCGTCAGGCGCGTGCGGCGGCGGGCGCCTCAGGCCGACGCGGCCGCGCGCGACGCGTAGAGCTCGGCGCAGCGGGCGCACACACCGTCGGCGGGCCGCCAGGCCGGGAAGTCGCGGACGATCGCCGCGAGCGCGCGGCCCGCGAGCGTCGCGCCGGCGACCACGACGGGTCCCGGCAGGTCGCAGAGCCCGCAGCGGGGCCGCGGGGCGGCCTCCGGACCACCGACGGCGAACGCCATGAGGTCCGCGTGGCTGCGCTGGTCGGCGTCGAAGAAGCGCGCGAAGGCCGACTCGGCGGCCTCGCCCAGGTAGGCGTACGCGCGCGCGAACTCGCGAAGGCGCTCGGCGCGCGAGCCGGCGGGGAGGCACCCGCGGCGCGCGAGCCGCCCGTCCACGTAGGCGTTCCAGAGCACGCGGTAGTTCTCGCGGACGAGGTGCTCGCGCGGGCCGCCGGCGACGTCGGCCGGCACCCCCGGCGCGTAGCCGAAGCGCGGGTCGAGCATGTCGGCCACGTGCAGCAGCTCGCGGCGGAGGAGGACGCCCAGCCGCGCCGGCGCGGCGACGGTCTCGCAGGTCACCCGGACGAGGAGCGTCGGGGAGGCCCCCGGGGGGACGAGCAGGTCGGCGCCCTCGTCACCACGCCGGCGCGCCCAGGCGACGAGCCAGCGCGCGCAGCGGGCGACGATCGCCGGCCGCTCCTCGAGGGCCTCGCGGAACGGCCGGTCGAGTCCCAGGCGCGCGAACCACGCCGCGTGGAGCGTGTCGAAGGCCGTCTCGCGCTCGGCGCCCTCGGCGATCCCGTAGAGCCGGTCGCGCTCGGCGCGGAAGCGTGCCTCCTCCGCCCGCCCGGCCACGGCGAGGAGCACGGCCCCCTCGACGAGACGCGGCTCCCACTCGGGCTCGAGGCGCGCCGGCGTCATGCCTCGAGCGGGGCGCCGGCCGGCCCGCAGGCCATCGGCGTCGCGTCGGGCGCCGTGGAGCGGAGGCTGAGAAAGGACGGGCCGACGGCGACGCCCGCGCGCCCGCACTCGGCGGTGACGACCCCGACGAGCAGGCCGCCGAGCACACCGTAGAACCCATCGGGGTCGAGTCGCGCGAGCGCGCCGCCGAAGGCGGGCGCCCAGCGGCCCAGGTGGTCGCGGAGGAACAGGCGCGTGGCGCGGCGCGCCTCGTCGCCGAGCGGCGCGTCGCCGAGCGCCGAGGCGCGCGCCTCGCGCCGCGCCAGGACGAGGAGGAACTCGCACTCGCAGGCGATGTGGTCGGGGCGCTCGCGGGCGCCGGGATCGAGCACGAGGCCGAAGGCGCGGAAGAACGCCCCGAGGTCGCTCATCTCGCGCTGAGGCGCCCAGAGCGAGTCCTCGCCGTACTCGGTCTCGTAGGGCGACGCCGCGCCGCGCGCGGTGTGGCCGAACAGGCGGCCGTATGCGAGGCCGAGCGCCTCGCCCGACGGCGCCGGCGCGACGGCGAGCGCCCGCACCAGCGGCGCGAGCGCGGTCCCGTCCGCGGCGTCGAGCGGCGCGGCCGCCTCGGCGAGCGCGCCCGCCCCCTCGGCCCGTGCGAGCCGCGCGACCGTCTCCTCGGTCGGTGGGCAGAAGCCAAGCACCAGCGCCTCCCAGAGGGCGCTTCGACAGAGCAAGAGATCCACCGCTTCGAGCGCGGGCTTTGCCCGCGCC
Source organism: Candidatus Rokubacteria bacterium GWA2_73_35 (assembly GCA_001790205.1). Taxonomy (GTDB): domain Bacteria; phylum Methylomirabilota; class Methylomirabilia; order Rokubacteriales; family CSP1-6; genus GWA2-73-35. The sequence goes on from MGBU01000238.1 coordinate 20,469, forward strand.
TTCGACGGGGGGAGGTTCGGAAGGGGGGCGGAGCCCCCCTCCGAGCTAGATCGAGTTGGCGTGCCTGCTCGATCGGACATGGATCGGCTCCTCGACCTTCGTCCGGAACAGCTCCTCGCCGCGCCGCCCGTAGGCGATCACCGTGTCGTCGTGGACCGTGACCTTCCTGCCGCGCAGCGTGCCCTCGTACACCTTCGGACCCTCGACGACCTTGTAGCCGAAGATGATCTTGTTCGACCGCCGGAAGAGCTGGAGCACGGCGGTCAGCTCGCGGTCGGGCTTCTCGTAGCGCTCGAGCGCCGCGTCCACGCCGGGGCCGAACATCTGCCGGAGGTAGGGGCGCGGCACCCAGCGCGGGGGAATGTAGTAGCCGTTCGGCTCGGTGCCGAACTGCGGGTAGAGCGGCAGGGCCACCTTCGCCACATGCACGAGGTAGTAGAGCGGGTTCTGCCGGTCCTCGGCCCAGGTGCCGTCCGGGTTCAGCCTGACGAGCCCCTGGAGCCGGATCTGGCCGATGCACGCCGCCATGCAGCGCGTCTCGAGCGGCACGCCGCCGCTCTCCGGGTCCCTGCCCTCGACGCGCGGGTAGCAGGCGACGCACTTCTCCGACACCCGCGTGTTGCCGCGGTACATCGACTTCTTGTACGGGCACGCCTCGACGCACTTCCGGTAGCCGCGGCACTCGGCCTGATCGATGAGGACGATCCCGTCCTCGGGCCGCTTGTAGATCGCCTTGCGCGGGCAGGCGGCCAGACAGGCCGGATACTGGCAGTGGTTGCAGATGCGCGCGAGATAGAAGAACCAGGTCTTGTGCTCCGGCAGCGACTCGCCGGTCCTGTGGTACTCGCGGGGCTTGCCGCGCTCGCCGACGGGGTTGTCCTCGTAGATGTTCGGCGAGTTCCACTCGTCGTCGGCCGGCAGGTAGCCGAGCACGCGCGCGCTGTCGGGGGTCAGCATGCGTGGGGCCTCGAAGATCGTCTGCCCCTCGAACCGACCCCAGGGGCCCCGAGGGTCGCCGGCGGGCGCGCCGGTCCAGCGCTGGCCGTCCGGGTTTGCGCGCTCGAGCAGCTCCAGGATCTTCATGTCCCAGAACATCGGGTAGCCGCCGTAGGGCTTCGTCTCGACGTTGGCCCACCACATGTGCTCCTGGCCCTTCGAGAAGGTCCACGTGGACTTGCAGGCCATCGTGCAGCTCTGGCAGGCGATGCAGCGGTTGATGTTGAACACGAACGCGAACTGCGCGCGGGGATACGCCGCATCGTACGTGTAGGTCATCTCCCGGCCGAGCTGCCAGTTGTGGACGCGCGCCATACGCTAGTCCCTCCCGGTCACTTCGGCGGCCGGCGGCCCCGTGTGGGCGCCGAACACGCCGACGCACTCCCGGACGATCGCGGTGACTTCGGTCTCCCCGAGCAGTCGAAGAGCGCGGTGGGCGCCGGCGTAGAACGGCGACCGGAACAGGCCGAGGATCCGCGGCGCGTCGAATCCCATGCGCGCGAACTCCTCGGCGAACACCCAGGCCATGTCCCGCGTCGCCTCCAGCTCCGCCGGAAGCGCCACGCCCACCAGGACGCCGGGATCGGTCGGATCCGGGTCGCCGTACGGCACGCTAGGCCTTCCGGTAGAGGTCGCCGGCGATGTAGCGCTTCATGAACTCGTTCTCGTTGTCGGGCGTGAATCCGGTCGTCGCGGGCGCCCAGACGCCCCTGCCGCCGAGGCCGCCGTCCTCGGCCTTGGTGACCTTCACGAGCGTCTCCTTGGGCACCGTGTTGAGCGCGTGGTTGTCCGCCTCGCCGCCGAAGATGAACCCCATGAAGACCTTGGCCTTGTGGAACAGCGAGTCGGTCTGGTGCATCGGCATGTGCCAGTTGCGCGTGACGGACTGCTGCGAGCCGTAGCGCAGGTTCGCCTGGTAGCCGGTGTTCTCGCTGAGCGCGCGGCCGTCGGGACGGGTTTCGTGCGCCTTCACGCTCTTCTCGGTGGCGATGAACGGCGCGTGCTTCATCATGACGCAGTCGTACGGGTACGCGTGGTTGTACTTCACGCGGAGCATGCAGCGCGACACGCGATAGAACGGGTCGTCGGGCCGTGCGCCCAGGTACGGCCGGTCGGCCGGGTTCGCGTCCACGTAAACATAATCGCCGTCGTTGATTCCCAGGTCGCGCGCAGCCTGAGGATTCATGTGGAGCTGGTGCTCCCCGACCGAAGGGGCCCGCTTGTCGAGACGGTACGGATCCCCGAAGTTGGAGTCGTACAGCATGTGCCAGTCCACGTTCGACCAGCCCGAGTGGACGCGGTGGCGCGTCTTCGGCGTGAGACAGTAGAAGTGGTAGCCCTTCTCCCAGAGGAAGTTCTTCGTCCCTTTGACCCGGCTCCACGGGAGCTTCACGTTGCGGATCGTTCGCTCGTCCCAGTGCTCCGCCGTGAGCGGGATCCCGTAGTCGTCCGGGCGAACGAGCGGGTTCGAGGACACGATGACGTTCGGCAAGTACGGCGTCGCCTCCGGGCCCTCGCGGTGCACGATGAAGTTCTCGCCATACTCGATCGCCTCGGGGACGTCGGCGTACGCGTGGAGCCGCCCGGTGTCGGTGTGGAACGGCTCCGAGTCGTGGACCTGCTCCCAGAACGGGATGCGCGGATAGGTGCGGAAGAGCATGAGCGCGCCGCCGCGCGGCCCGTACTTGCCCGCCATGATGTCGGCGAGCCTGTAGCCGGCGGTCGTCGTCGAGGTGTCGAGCAGGCGCTGGATGTAGACCTCGCGCCCGCCCGCGAGCGCGAACTTGAAGTAGTCGGCGAAGCGCCGGTCGCCGGTGACGTCCGCGAGCGCCTTCGCGATCCCCGCGAGGATCATCAGGTCGTCGCGGCTGTCGAAGACCGGCGGAATGCCGCCCTTCCAGATCTGGAGGAACGGGTTCGAGCAGCTCGCCGTCACCTCGAGCCCCTCGAACTCCAGCCAGCTGTTGGCCGGCAGCGCGATGTCCGCGTACTCGATCGACGCGGTCATCTGGATGTCGATCGCGACGATCATCTCGACCTTCGGGTTCACGTTCTTGATGACGCCGTACGCCCACTTGGCGTTGTTGATCAGGTTGACGTTCGTGAAGATGATCGCCTTGCTCGGCGTGGGCATGTGGGTGTCGCCGGTGAAGTTCCGCCGGCCGTACTTCGGCGTGTCGACGATCAGCGCGAGGTCGCCGTGGTTCCAGTACGCGGGCTCCTCGTCCTTCGTGTACGCGTGCGCCTCCACGTCGCGGCCGTGGGCGCCGGGGTCGAGGTTCGGCTGGAACGGGTCCTCGGCGACCCAGCCCTTGAAGCCCGGGCCCGTCTCCTTCGAGCCCTGGAAGAGGGCCGCCTTGTAGTTCCCCGCCCAGGTGTGGCACCCCGCGCCGGGCTTGCCGATGTTGCCGGTGAGCATCAGCGGCAGGTACGCGGCGCGGTTCATCTCGGTCGCGTGGAACCAGTGGTTGATCCCCTCGCCCTGGTGGATCGCCACCGGCCTCATCGTGCCGATGTCCTGCGCGAGCTGCCGGATCAGGTCCCCGGGCGCCTGGGTGATCTCGACGACCGTGTCGAGGTCGTAGTCCTTGAGGTGCGTGCCGTAGAGGGTCCAGAGGGTGGCGACCTCCACCTCCGCGCCGTCCACGAGCTTCACCTTCCAGGTTCCGTCGAGAGCCGGCCGGATGCCCTTCGCCGCCATCCGCGCACCGACGTCGTCGCGCGTGAGGGCGCGCAGGGCCCCCGCCTGCGCGTCCCAGACGACGTAATCGCCGAGCCTGGCGTGCTGCTCGGCCGTGAGTCCCTGGACCTTCACCGAGGGGCCGTCGGGCGCGAGCGTCGTCCTGTAGCCGGGGAAGACCTCGTGGGCGCGCAGGCGCCGCAGCGTGTCGGTGCGGACGAGGAGCGGGAAGTCGGTGAAGGCCCGGACGAAGCCCTCGTCGTACCACTTGTTCTCGAGCATCAGGCGCGTGACGCCGAGCCAGAGGGCGGCGTCGGTCTGGGGCCGGATGGGGATCCAGTAGTCCGCCTTGGTGGACGGCGGCCCGTACTCGGGCGCGATGACGACGATCTTCGCGCCGCGCTCCATGCACTCGATGAACCAGTGGGAATCGGTGAGCTTGTTCTCCACCAGGTTCTTGCCGTCCATGATGATGAGCTTGGAGAACCGGAGGTCGTTGAAGTCGCAGTCCGAGGCCTGGAGCCCGTGCACCCAGGGGTGGCCGGGCGCCTGGTCGCCGTGCCAGGTGTAGTTGGACCAGTTGCGGCCGGCCTTCGCGTCCTTCGATCCGACGCGACGGATCGCCGCGTCGAGCAGCGCGAGGGAGTTGTTGAGCCGGTACATGCCGTACTTGCCGATGACGCCGAGGAGCCCCATGCCGCCGCGCATCTTGATCGTGCGCGTGCCGGCGCCTCCCATCGCCTCGACCATCTCCGGCTGGTAGCCCTGCGCGAGCAGGCGCGCCTTCCCGTCCTCGCCGCTGTAGCTTTCGGCGATCTTGACCAGCGCCTTCGCGATGCAGGCGAAGGCGTCCTCCCACGCGATCTGGACGAACTCGTCCTGGCCGCGCGCGTCGAACATGTACTTCGTGCGGAGCTCGGGCGTGAGCTCGGGGAAGCCGGCGTCGGCCCACGCCTTCCAGCCCCTGCGCACGATCGGGTGCTTGAGGCGGTAGGGCCCGTAGAGCACCCGGTGGAACGTGTAGCCCTTGGCGCACTGGCGCGGGTTCCAGTTCGCGGTGGCGTGGTTGCCGTCGAGGTCGGCATAGGTCTGGTAGTCGTAGGTGTTGCCCAGCCGCGTGACGACGCCGTTGCGCACGAAGGCTCGCACGCGGCAGGCGTGGGTGTCGTTGGGCGAGCAGACCCAGTCGAAGGTGCGGTCGTAGGCGTACTGGTCGCGGTAGATCTTCTCCCAGTCGCGGGCCACCGAGCCCGCCAGGGGGTTCTGGTCGGGATCGGCCGCCGCAAGGAGCCTGAGCGGCAGCGCGAGCTCGGTCGCGGCCGCCGTGCCGGCGCCGAGGCCGAGCCAGCGGAGGAATTCACGTCGCTCCATCCGCTTCCTCCTCAGAGCGAGTCATGGTTCGAGCACGAGGTCCTGCCAGATCGTGACGGACTTCTTGCCGTCCCTATCCCCGGCGCTGCCGTTCCAGACCGCGAAGCCCACCGAGACCGTCGTGCCCGGCGTCAGCGTGACGGCGCCCGCGCCGCGGCCGGCGAGGTCGCGGCGGAACATCACGCGGTACGTCCCGGTCGCGTAGACGCCGCGCGCGTCCACCGCCTGGTCGCCGCGCGAACGCGCGCGGAGGGTGCCGAACCCCTGGGCGACGAGGTCCTCCGCCGGGCTCCGTCGCGAAGGGTCGGAGACGATGTTGCCGGCGCCCCAGCCGGTCACGAACGTCGGATCCGAGTCGAGCGTCAGCGCGTGCCGCGTCGGCTGCTCGTACGGCGCCACCAGGAGGTTCGGATAGGAGTCGATACCGAGGTTCGGGTAGACCTTCTCGAGATCCTGGAAGGCGGGTTCGAGATCCGCCTGCCGCTCCGACTTCCACATCCAGATGTTGACGAACCGTTCCCGCTCCCCCATCGCGAAGAACGGCGGATCGGCGGTCGGCGAGAACTGAACGGCCACCGCGTCGCGGAAGTCCTGGGGCCGCATCGCGGTGTGGTCGTGTGTGGCGTCCGACCACATGAGGAGGAGCGCCACTTGCTTGCCGTCGTGCAGCGCGCGCACCGTGACCTCCTCCGGCCGGTCCGTCCGCCACCAGAGCGGCATCAGGTGGAGGTTCACGGGCTGGGCCCGGCGCCACGCCCCGGAGTCCGGATGCTCGGGCAGCCGGTCGACCCGCCGCGCGAGGATACGGAACTTCCGCATCTCGGCGCGCGCGCGCTGCGCGTCGCTCGACCAGGACCGGATCAGGTTCACGAGGTGCCACGCCTCGTCGCCGTACGCCCAGTCGCTCATCGGCATCGGCGTCCCCGGCAGTCCCGCCACGATCCGTCGATAGAGGTGGACGGGGTCCGGGGCCCCCTTGAAGACCCCCAGCGTCAGGTCCCGCGGGCGCGTCGGATAGCCCAGATCGTCCTTCTGGGCCTCGGCACCGTCGCCCTTGCCCGTCGGACCGTGGCACGAGGCGCACGCGTCGGCGTACCGATCGAGCGCGAGCTTGCGCGCCGCAGCGGTGAACGCCGGCGCGGGCGGCACGCGGATCAGGCCCGTGCCGGCCTGGCCTTCGCCCTTCGGATCAGCCGCGGCGGCGAGGATCCAGGGCTTGGTGGCGAAGCTCTTGATGTAGTGGACGAGCGCCCAGCGCTCCTCCTCCGACAGGTGGCCCCACGAGGGCATCGCCGACCCGGGCATGCCGCGGGAGATGGTGAGGTAGAGATCCTCGTCGGTCGGCACGCGCTCCCACGTCGACACCAGGCGGTAGTTGCCGGTCGTGAAGTCCCGCGGCTTCGGGTAGAGCAGGTATGCGGCCTCGCCGGCGCCGCGTCCGGTCGTGCCATGACAGGCCGCGCACTGCCGGTCGTAGACGCGCTTGCCGAGGGCCAGGAGCTCCGGTGACGCGGGCCGACCGAGCATCGGCGTCAGCCTGACCGGGAGCGGCTGGCCGGTGCCGGCGACCACCGCCGCCGCGACGGGCGTGCCCGCCGCCGGCCCGGCGGGGCCGGGCGAGGCGGGCTGGGACGTCGTACACCCGGTGCCGCCGAGCAGCGCCGAAGCGAGAACCGCGGCCGGGACTCCGTGGCGCAGGCGCACACCCATACTCTCGGGCCTCCCGTTGCCGAGGACTGTCAGCCAGGCGCGCCCGCGCCCGATATGACGCAGATCATACCCGCGGCCCCCGCCCCCCGGGGGGCGGGGGAGGGGCGGGGGAGTGCCAACCCTCTTGGGACTGGAACATACTTCACTAACTGAATATCATTCAGTCGTGACCGACGCCGCCCCCTGGCTCACGGCCGAGCACGAGGAGTTCCGGCGCGCGCTCCGCGCCCTGGTGGCGCGCGAGCTCGCCCCCCACGCCGACGCGTGGGAGGCGGCGGGGCTCTTCCCCCGCGAGCTCTACGGCCTGATGGGGAAGCTCGGCTATCTGGGCCTCCGCTACTCACCCGAGTACGGCGGCGCCGGCCTCGACTTCCGGTACACGCTGATCCTCGCCCAGGAGCTGGTGAAGTGCGGGAGCGTCGGCACCGCCGTCGGCCTGCTCGCCCATATGGAGTTCGCGCTCTCGGTCATCGACGCGCGCGGGACGCCGGCGCAGAAGCGCGAGTTCCTCGCCCCGGCGATCCGCGGCGAGCGGATCGCCGCGATCGGGATCAGCGAGCCCGGCGCCGGCTCGGACGTGGGGGCGATCCGGACGACGGCGCGCCGCGAGGGCGGCGACTGGGTCATCAACGGGTCGAAGACCTTCATCACGAACGGCACGCGGGCGGACTTCGTCTCGCTCGTCGCGCGCACGGGCGGGCCCGGGCCGAAGGGGCTGTCGGTCATCCTGCTGCCCAGCGACACCAGGGGCTTCCGCGTGGGCAAGGCCCTCCAGAAGATGGGCTCGCGCGCCTCGGACACCGCGGAGCTCTTCTTCGACGACTGCCGGGTGCCGCTCGGGAACCTCGTCGGCGAGGAGGGCCGGGGGTTCGGCTACGTCATGGACCACTTCAAGGGCGAGCGGCTCGTCATCTCGGCCTTCGCGCTCGGCGTGATGGAGCGCCTCTGGGAGGAGGGCACGCGGTACGCGGCCGAGCGCCAGGTGTTCGGGCAGCCGCTCGGCAAGTTCCAGGCGTGGCGCCACCGCCTCGCCGACGTCCGCACCACAATGGAGGCGACGCGCCAGCTCGTCCACTGGGCCTGCGACCGCCTGAGCCGCGACGCCCCGGACGCGAGCCTCGCCGCCTCGATGGCGAAGCTCTTCTCGTGCGAGCAGGTCAAGCACGTCGCCAACGAGGTCTTCCAGCTCCACGGCGGGTACGGCTTCATCGAGGAGTCCCCCGTGTGCCGGCTCTACCGGGACGTGTCCGCGTTCACGATCGGCGCGGGCACGAGCGAGATCATGCGCGAGATCATCGCCCGCGAAACACAGCTCTGAACGCTCGAGCGCCCGGCACTCACGGTGACCGGGTGGGGGGTGTCGGGGAGGAGCGGCGCTCGCTCCCCCCGACGCCGATCAGACCATGGAGAAGATCGGCGCGATCGACGCGTGGGCGACCCTCGTGACGCCGGAGGGCGCCACGCAGTGGCCGCCGGAGTTCGTCCACATCTTCAAGCGGTACAAGGTCGATCGCCGGATGCTCGAGGGCATGACGCTCGAGACGATGCTCGCCGAGATGGACGAGGCCGACGTCGAGATCGCGGTCTTCTCCGCCTTCGGCTACGGGAACCTCCACGTGATGCGGAACGAGACCGTCGGCGAGACCGTCCGGAAGCACCCCGACCGGTTCATCGGCGCCGGCACCGTGGACCCGCGCAAGCGGCCGATGGACGTCGCCCGCGAGATCGAGCGGCTGGTGCGCGAGCTCGGCATCCGGCTCGTGCGCCTCGAGCCGTACGCCTACGGCGGCGACGACTACACGGGGCTCCCGCCCAACGACAAGCGCTACTGGCCCGTGTACCTCAAGTGCGCCGAGCTGGGCGCCGCCGTCGCGATCCAGGTCGGCCACACGGGCCCGCTGATGCCGTCGGAGTGCGGACGGCCGATCTACCTCGACGAGGTGGCGCTCGCCTTCCCCGAGCTGGTGATCCTCGGCTGCCACCTCGGCCAGCCCTGGCACGAGGAGATGATGACGCTCGCCTGGAAGCACCCGAACGTGTACGTGGAAACCTCCGCGCGCCCGGCGAAGCTCTGGCCTCCTGAATTCCTCGACTTCGTCCGGGGCTGGGGCCAGGACAAGGTGATCTGGGCGACGGACTACCCGCTCGTGAGCTTCAAGCGCGCCCGCGAGGACGTGGACGCGCTCGGGCTGCCGCTCCCCGTCAAGCGGAAGCTCCTGCGCGAGAACTTCCTGAGAGCGCTCACAATCCCGCGCTGACGGAGGCGCAGCCATGATTCACCCCTACGCGTACTACCTCGGCCGCGCGGCGCGGTGGTATCCGGAACGGACCGCGGTCATCGAGGGCGAGACGCGGCTCGCCTACCGGGCGCTGGACGCCCGCGCGAGCGGGCTCGCCCGCGCGCTGATCCAGCTCGGCGTGCGGCCGGGCGACCGCGTCGCCGTGCTCCAGGCCAACAACCACGAGTTCATGGAGGCGCTCGCCGGCATCGCACGCAGTGGCGCGGCCTTCGTCCCGATGCTCGGGATGCTCACCGAGGCCGACCACGCCCACATGGTGGCGGACTGCGGAGCCCGGGTCCTGATCGCCCCGGCGCCCGCGCTCGCTCCCCGGGCGCACGCGCTGCGCGCGCTCCTCCCGGACGTCCGGTACGTGATCGCGCCGGGCGGAGGCGACGGCGTGCTCGACTACGAGGACCTCCTGCGGCTCCACGCCGGCGAGGCGCCCGTGATCCGCGGCTCGGAGGGCGAGCTCGGCCAGATCCTCTACACCTCGGGCACGACCGGGAAACCCAAGGGCGTGGCCCACACGTACGCGAGCACCGAGGCGGCGATGTTCGCGTGGGCCCAGATCGCGCGGCGCCAGGCCGGAGACGTCGGGCTCCTCTACACGCCGATGAGCCACTTCGCCGCGCGCCTCATGGACTCGGGCTGGGTCACGGGGAGCACGGCGGTGATCCTCCAGGCGCCGGATCCCGTGCAGACGTTCGCGGCGATCGAGCGCCACCGCGTGACCCATCTCCTCGCCATCCCCACCCTGCTCCAGATGTTTCTCGGCCACCCCGAGATCAACCGCCACGACCTCTCGAGCCTCGCGTTCATCTGCTACGCGGCGGCGCCGGCGTCGTCCGCCCTCGTGCGCCGGGCGATCGAGCGCTTCGGCCCGATCCTGCACACGGGCTGGGGCGGCACCGAGGCGTACGGTCTGAACACCCACACGACGCCGGCCGAGCATCAGGCGGCACTCGAGGGCCACGAGGAGCGGCTGCTCTCGTGCGGGCGCGAGAACTCGCTCGGCGGCCGCGTCCGCATCCTCGACGAGTCGGGGCGCGACGTGCCCGTCGGGGAGGTCGGCGAGGCGTGCGTGCGCGCGCCGTGGATGACGACCGGCTACTGGAACCTGCCGGAGCTGACCGCACGGACGATCGTGGACGGCTGGCTCCACTTCGGCGACCTCGCCCGCGTGGACGCGGACGGCTACGTCTATCTGGTCGACCGCAAGGGCGACATGATCATCACCGGCGGGATGAACGTCTACCCGCGCGAGGTGGAGGACATCCTCTACCAGCACCCGGCCCTGCTCGAAGCCGCCGTCGTCGGTGTCCCCGACGAGAAGTGGGGCGAGGCCGTGAAAGCCGTCGTGGCGCTCAAGAGCGGGCAGACCGTCGACGAGGCGGAGCTCCTCGCGTTCGCGAAGGAGCGGCTCGCGCCGTTCAAGGCGCCGAAGTCGCTCGAGATCCGTGCCTCCCTGCCGAAGACGCCCGTCGGGAAGATCTCGCGCCGCGACGTCAAGGCGCCGTACTGGGCGGGCCAGGAGCGGATGATCCACGGCGCCGGGGGCCGGGCGTGAAGCGGCCGGGGACCGAGTCCTGGCAGGGCTACTGGACGACCAAGATCGGCTGGGCGGAGTCGGGCACGATCCTCGTCCGCGGCTACCGCGCCGAGGCGCTGATCCGCGCGCTCACCTTCCCCGAGGCCACGTACCTCGTCATCCGTGGCGAGCTGCCGACACGCGCCCGGGCGCGGGCGCTCGACGCCGTCCTGCGCTCGGGGCTCGACCAAGCCTTCATCAGCTCGGCGGTCCCCGCCGCGCGCTTCGCCGCCTCCGCGGCGCCCGAAGCGCCTGCGGCGGCGATCGCGGCGGGCGTGATCGCCTTCGGCTCGGTGACGGGCTCGCCGCGCGAGTGCGCCGAGATGCTCGCGGCGGCGCACGCGGCGCGCACGCGCGACGGCCTCTCGCGCGCCGAGGTCGCGCACCGGACCGTCGAGGCGTACGCGAAGGACAAGCGCCGGATCCCGGGCCTCGGCCACCCGGTGCACAGGCGACGCGAGCCCCGGGCCGCCGCGCTCCGCGCGGTCGCGCTCGAGCTCGGCGTGTGGGACGAGCAGGCGCGGCTCTTCGATGCGATCGCGCGCGAGGCGGCGAGGCGCTCGGGCCACCCCCTGCCGCCGAATCTGGCCGGGGTCATCGCGGCGGTCCTGCTCGAGATCGGGTTCGAGCCGCTCGAGATGGTCGGCCTCGGCGTCCTCTCCTACCTCCCGGCGCTGATCGCCCACACGACCGAGGAGATCCGCGAAGGCCGCCCGCTCAGGATCATCCCGGAGGCACTCGGCGCGCGTTACGCCGGCCCCGCCGAACGCCGCCTGCCGAAGCGCTACGAGAAGGAGCCCACGAGGGCGAGGGACGGACCATGACATTCGAGACGATCACGGTCGGGGAAGCCGACGGCGTCGTGACGCTGACCCTCAATCGCCCGGACAAGCTCAACGCCCTCAGCGTGGCGATGGGCGAGGAGCTGTGCGCCGCGCTGGAAGCGCTGGGCAGGAGCACCAGCGCCCGGGTGCTCGTGGTCACGGGCGCCGGGCGGATGTTCAGCGCCGGGGGCGACCTCTCCTCGATGGATCAGGTGGTCGGCAGCGCGGCCGCCATCGACCACAGCGTCAGGATCTACTGCGAGGTCGCGCGGCGGCTGCGCGAGCTGCCGCTGCCCGCCGTGGCGAAGCTGAACGGCGACGCGTTCGGCGGCGCGCTCGGCATCCTCATGGCGTGCGACCTCAGGCTCGCCCGCGACGACGCCCGCCTCGGCTTCGTGTTCACCCGCGTCGGGCTGAGCGGCGCCGACGCGGGTGTGAGCTATCTCCTGCCGCGCCTGGTCGGCGTGGCGAAGGCGATGGAGCTCTTGCTCCTCGGCGAGACCATCGTCGCCACCGAAGCCGAGCGCGTCGGGCTGATCCACCGTGCCGTCCCCGCCGCGCAGCTCGACCAGGTGACCGACGGCATCGTGGGGCGCCTCGCCGCGGGGCCGCCGCTCGCCCTCCGCGCCACGAAGCGCGCGCTCTACGACGGGCTCAGCCGGGACATGGCGGTCGATTTCGAGGACGAGTGCCGCGTCCAGGCGCTCTGCTTCCAGAGCGAGGACCACAAGGAAGGACTCCGCGCCTTCCGGGACAAGCGTGCGCCCGTGTTCCGTGGGCGCTGAGCGGGCGCTCTCCTGATGCGCGCGGCGCGGTTCTACGCGGCGAAGGAGCCGCTCAGGATCGAGGAGGTCGAGGCTCGGACGCCGGGCGAGAGTGAAGTCCGCGTCGCCGTCGAGGCGTGCGGGATCTGCGGCACCGATCTCCACGTCGCGATCGAGGGGACGATCCAGCTCCCGACGACGCCGATCGTCCTCGGCCACGAGGCCGCCGGCGTCGTCGCCGACGTCGGCGCCGGCGTCACCGGCTGGAAGCCCGGCGACCGCGTGACGATCTTTCCCAGCGTCGCCTGCGGCCGGTGCCACGCGTGCCGCCGGGGGCGCGAGGTGCTCTGCCAGCAGGCGCAGGTGCTCGGGATCAACCGTGAGGGCGCCTTCGCCGAGTCCATCACGCTCCCCGCCTCGTGCCTGCTGCCCCTGCCCGCCGAGGTCTCGTTCCCCGTCGGCGCGATCGTGGCCGACGCCGTCTCGACGGCATACCGGGCGCTGGCCCATCGAGGGGCGCTGCGACCCGGCGAGAGGGTCGCCGTCTTCGGCTGCGGCGGCCTCGGTGTCCACGGGATCAAGCTCGCGAAGCTCCTCGGCGCGTCTGAGGTGATCGGCGTGGACGTCGCCCGCGGCGCGCTCCGGCGCGCCGTGGAGGCCGGCGCAACCCACGTCGTGGACGCCACGGGAGGCGACGCGGCGAAGCAGATCCGCGGGCTCGCCGCAGGGGAAGGCGTCGACCTCGCCGTCGAGTTCGTCGGCCTCAAGGCCTCGGTGACCGAGGCGATGCGGAGCCTCAGGCGCGGCGGGCGCGTGGTGATCGCGGGCGTGGGCGGCGACCGCGTCGAGCTGCCGCCGCTTCGCTCCTTCGTCGGCGGCGAGCTGGCCGTCCTCGCCTCCATGGGCTTCGACCGCGAGGAGGTCGAGACGGTGATCCGCCTCGTCGCCTCGGGAGCGCTGGACCTCTCGTCCTCGGTCACCGACGTGATCCCGCTCCCGGCGATCAACGAGGGCTTCCGCCGGGCGTTCACCAAGGAGGGCGACCCGATCCGCATCGTCGTGCGCCCGGGAGGCTAGCATGGAGTTCGCCTTCACACCTGAGCAGGTCGAGTTCCACCGGAGCGTCGCCCAGTTCTGCGAGCGCGAGATCGTCCCGATCGCGGGCGAGTGCGACGCCCGCGGCGAGTTCCCGCTCCACCTCTTCCGGGCGCTCGGCCGGCTCGGGTGGCTCGGCGTGAAGTTCCCGGCCGAGTGGGGCGGCGCGGGCGAGGGCAACGTCACCTACGCGATCCTCGCCGAGGAGCTGGGCCGCGCCTCCGCCGGCATCGCCCTCGGCTTCTACGTCCACGTGGCGCTCGCGCTGACGGCGATCAGCGCGTTCGGGACCAGTGAGCAGAAGGCGCGCTATCTGAGGCCCGGGATTGCCGGCGAGAAGATCGGCGCGTGGTCCTTCGCCGAGCCCGGCGCGGGCTCGGACCCGGGCTCGATCGCCTGCCGCGCCGAGAAGACGGCCGCGGGCTATCGCATCACGGGCACCAAGATGTTCACCACGAACGGCCCCTTCGCCGACTTCGTCGTGCTCACCGCCGCGACGGCGCCCGGCCAGGGCGTCCGGGGGCTCTCGCTCTTCCTCGTGGACCGCGGGCTCCCCGGCTTCACGGTGGCGCGCCGGATCGAGACCATGGGCATGCGCGCCGCGCAGACGGCCGAGCTCGTCTTCGACGGCTGCGAGGTCCCCGCCGCCGCGCTCCTGGGCGAGGAGAACCGCGGGGCGATGACGGCGATGCAGACGCTGACGCTCGGGCGGATCACCGCCGCGGCGTACGCCGTCGGCACCGGCCGCGCGGCGCTGGAGGCGACGCTCGCGTACGTCCGGCAGCGCCAGCAATTCGGCCAGCCCGTCGGGAAGTTCCAGGGCGTCCAGTGGATGCTCGCCGACATGGCGACGGCGCTCGAGGCCGCGCGCCTGCTCACCTACCAGGCCGCGTGGCTCGCCGACGCGGGACGCCCCCATATCATGGAGGCGTCCATGGCCAAGCTCTTCGCCACGGAGACGGCCACGCGCCTGGCGAACGACGCGCTCCAGCTCCACGGGGGCTACGGCTACGTCACGGAGTCGCCCATCCAGCGCCTCTACCGCGACGTGAAGCTCTTCGAGATCGGCGAGGGCACCTCGCAGATCCACCGGAACATCATCGCCCGCCAGCTCGGGCTCTGATCCGCCTGCTGGAATGGGGACTTCGCACCGGAAGGTCCGCGAGCGCCGCGCCCGGAGACAGGCCCTCCAGGCGGCGGCCGTCAGTGTCTTCGCCGAGAAGGGGTTCTCGCGCGCGACGATCGAGGACATCGCACGACAGGCCGAGGTCTCCGTCGGGACGATCTACCTCTACTATCGCTCCAAGGAAGACCTCTACGTCTCGCTCCTCTTCGAGAGCATGGAGCGCATGCGCGAGGCGATCGAGAAGATCATGGCGTCCGGGCTCGCGCCCGACCGGCAGCTCAAGCGCGTGTGGGACTACTTCCACGCCTACCACGCGCGCTTCCCGCAGTCCTATCGCGTGCTGGTGTTCCTCCAGCAGCCGGGCCTCACCGCGGGCATCTCGCCGAAGACGCTCCAGGAGATCAACGTGCGTGCGGCGCGGAACTTCTCGCTGGTGAGCCACATCGTGGCGGCGGCGATCGACAAGGGGATCTACCGGCCTCACGAGCCGCGGGAGATCGTGGATCTCCTCTGGTCGTTGTTCCTGGGGCTCGTCCACCTTTCGGAGACCCGCGCCAACCTCGGCGTGCGGATCTCGAGGCTCGAGGATCTGCACCGCAAGGCGTTCGCCTGGTTCGAGGAGGGACTGCGCACGGCGTCACGGGGCGGGGCCGCCTCATCGGCGACGACCGCGCGGATCACACCGCCTGCGCCTCCTCGGGCAGCGCCACGCGCTCGGGCACGGCGCCGAGCGCCTCGACCTCGGCCGCGATCCACGCCGCGAGCAGCGCGGCGGCGGCCGCGTGGAGCCGCTCGGGTGTCGCGCCGGCCACCGCGCCGGCGAACGCCTCCGCCCAGCGCCCGAGGTGGTCGGTGAGGAAGGCGCGCTCCACGCCTCGCGTCACCGCGAGGGTGTCCGGCTCGTCGTCGGCCAGCGCGCAGGCCTCGCGGAGCGCGAGCCCGCCCATGAACTCGAGCTCCGCGGCGATGTGGTCCTCCATGTCGGGCTCCGCGGCGGAGCCGGCTCCGAACGTCTCGTAGAAGCCGACGACGTCGGCCACGCACGCCGCCGCGTCGGCGAACGACGAGAGGTCGCCGCAGACGCTCTCCCAGGGCGCGCAGCGTTCCGTGCGCCCGAAGAGGAAGGCGTGCTCGGCGGCCGCGGCGGACAGGTCCACCTCGCTCGCGGCCAGCGCGAGCCCCGCGAGCCGGTCGCGCAGGGCCCCGCGGGCCGCGGCGGCCGCAGTCGCGCCGCCGAGCGCCACCTCGGCGAGGCGCGCCTCGGTCGGGTGGCGGAACGCGGCGCCGAGGAGCCGGTAGATGGCAGCGCGCTGGAGGGCCTCCGCCACGAGCACCGCGTCCGCCGGACTTGAGAACTTCATCCCAGCCTGCCGGATCGCAAGAGCGATGCCACGGGCCGGGCCCCGCTAAGTCCTTGATTCGCCGAACGGCCCAGGTCCGTGGTGCGGGCGGCCCAGCGGGCGGCTTGGGGCGGCGGCGCCCACGTGGGGCGCCCTCGCCCCGCGCCCGCCTCGCGTCGGCCCGGGCGCGGGGGCGCGTGCTACTATCCGCGCGTGCCAGGCCACGACGTCGGCGCATTCCTCGGAACGAGCCCGATGTTCGCGGGGCTGCCGGGCAAGGAGGTCCAGGCGCTCGCGACGGTCGCGCGCGAGGAGGCGTACCGCCCGCGCGAGTACATCTTCATGGAGGGCGAGCCCGCGCTCTGGTTCTGCGTCGTCAGGTCGGGGCACGTCAAGATCCTCAAGCACTCCCGCACGGGCAAGGACGTCGTCCTCGAGCTCCTCGGCCCGGGCGAGCCCTTCGGCGGCATCGCGGTCATCGAGCGGCGCACCTACCCCGCCGCGGCGCAGGCCACCGAGCCGAGCGTGATCGTCAGGATCCCCCGGGAGCCGGTCGTCGCGCTCGCCGAGCGCTACCCGTCGATCATCAAGGAGATGGCGCTCATGGTCGGCCGGCGACTCCGGGAC
>MGBU01000239.1:0-2246 GCA_001790205.1 Candidatus Rokubacteria bacterium GWA2_73_35
CGGGCGAGAAGTCCTCCCGGCCGAAGCGGAGGGGCAGCGCCTCGCTCCGGTAGGGCCGGATGTGGTAGCGGGCGCGCCGGAAGATCGACTCCACCAGCGCCTCGGCGATCCGGCTCTTCGCTTCGAGCAGATCCATGGTCCCGTCTCCGGCTCGACCGGGCGCTGAACCCGCACCGACGCGGTGCGCCTCCTATACTATCACCTGTCGGCGCCCCCCTGGACGGTCGCGAAGAAGCGGGCGGGCGCGCCCTCCGTGCCGGCGATCTTGTAGAAGGGCGCGGCGAAGTCCACCCGGCGGCGCGGCAGCGCGCCGAGGTTCGTGAGCCCCTCCATGATCACGACGCCGGCGCCGAGGATCACCCGGTGCATCGGGAAGTCCTCCGAGGTGAAGTCGGGCAGGCGCGCGCAGTACTCCTCGAAGAAGTCGAAGCCGATGTTCTTCGGGCCCTTCGCGACGAGCCATTCGGCGGACTCGGGCGGGAAGTAGGGCGACCGGGTGAAGTAGTCGGGCCAGGTCCCGTACATCTTGTCCGTCCAGTCGGTGCGCAGCAGCACGATGTCGCCCTTCCTCACGTCGTCGGCGCCGCCGCGCCGCAGGTCGTCGATCGTGACCTCGTGGTTCGCGCCCGTGAAGGAGAGGTCCACGACGAACGCCTCGCCCAGCACCTGGTCGAGCGCGATCTCGGCGGTCGTGATGCCGTCCCGGTAGACGTGGAGCGGCGAGTCGATGTGGGCGCCCGTGTGCAGGCTCTGGCTCACGCTCGTCACCTGCCAGAAGCCGGGGCCGCGCCGGTGGGGCGTCGTCTCGAGCCGCAGGTTGGTGGACGGCGGGCTCATCGTCGTGTTGTCCACGGTCACGGAGAGGTCGATGTGGCGCGTCATCGGTGCGGGGCCTCCTCTGGCGTGGGGGTCAGCGGCCGAGGCGGTCCACGAGGGCGCACGCCCAGGCCATCCGGTCGGGGGGCATCACGAGCTTCTCGGCGAACGGCTGGCCGAACGGGCGGGTCGCGTCGATGCCGAGCTTGGCGGTGACGCCCCGCTCGTCGGCGCTCGGGTCGAGCATCGCGCCGAGGCTTCCCGGGATCACGACCAGGTCGCGGTCGGCCTGCATGCGGGTGGCGACCGCCCACAGGACGTCCGACTCGTCGAAGACGTCGATGTCGTCGTCGACGACGACGACCAGCTTCAGGTAGTGGTCGACGCCGAGCGCGATCGCGATCGCGTGCTTGGCCTCGCCCGGCCGCGACTGCCCGAGCGCGACGTAGGCCGTGAACGACGCGGTGCCCGAGAGCGGCACGTGGACGCCGGTGACGTTCGGGATCGCGCGCGTGAGCGCGTTCAGGATCTCGGCCTCGCGGACCAGGCCGAGCGTCGTGATGTGGTCGCCCGCGCGCCCCGAGCCGATCGACTGGAACCACGGCCGCTCGCGCATCGCGAGGGCCGTCGCCTGGAAGACGTGCTCGGTCGAGCGCCGGGAGAAGTAGCCCGTGAACTCGCCGAACGGCCCCTCGGGCTCGCGCGCGCCGGCGAGGATCTCGCCCTCGATGACGATCTCGGCGGCGGCGGGCACGGAGAGGTCGAGCGTCGCGCACGGGGCCACCTCGAGCGGCTCGCCGAAGAGCCCGCCCACCACCTCGAACTTGCCGACGTCGGCGGGCGGGTAGGCGAGTGAGCCCATCGAGACGAGCGGGTGCAGGCCGAGCACGATCGCGCACGGCAGCGCCTTCCCCCGCGCCTCGGCCCGCCGCTGGTACTCGAACATGCGCCGGCGCGAGTGGAGGCTCACGCCCATCCGGTGCCGCGCCTTGACCTGGAAGCGGTGGTAGCCCTCGGTCTCGACGCCGGTGTCCGGATCGCGCGCGACCAGCATGCCGGCCGTGAGGTAGCGGCCGGCGTCGCCCGGAAAGTAGCGCGGGATCGGGAGCCTCCCCAGGTCCACCTCGTCGCCGCGGAGCACGCGCCGGTGGAAGGGGGGGTCGGGGACGACGACGGGCTTGCGGCGCTCCGTGATCCGCCGCGCGTACTCCCGGGCGAGGTCGCGCTCGGAGGCGCCGAGGGCGAAGGCGAGTGCCTTGCGGCTCGCGAGGACGTTCGCGACGATCGGGATGTCGTGGCCGCGGACCTGCTCGAACAGGAGCACCGGCCAGCGGCGGCGCCGCTCGTACTCGAGCACGAGCGCCATCACGTCGTAGTCCGTCGAGACGGGCTCGGTGACGCGCACGACCTCCTCCGGGTGGGCGCGCTCG
>MGBU01000239.1:2263-32095 GCA_001790205.1 Candidatus Rokubacteria bacterium GWA2_73_35
GTCCGTCGAGACGGGCTCGGTGACGCGCACGACCTCCTCCGGGTGGGCGCGCTCGTAGGCGGCGACGAAGCTCCGGAGGTCCTGGCTCATGGGTGCCCCAAGGCTAGCACCGACCCCCGCGGGTGTGCTATGTCTCTCGGGCGGATGCTGAGGCTCGAGCCGGCGCGCAGCGCCCTCGTCGCGATCGACATGCACCGGGGCCACCTCGACCCGGCCGTGGCGACGCTGCCGCTGCCGGCCGAGCGCTGCGGCCCGGTCATCACGCGCGCGGCCGAGCTGTTCGACGGCGTGCGCGCCCGCGGCGTCCCGGTCGTCCACGTGGTCACCGAGTACGGCGACGCGGCCGAGATCGCGGCCAACCCGTTCTGGAAGGCGATCCACGACGACCCGAGCAAGGCGCGCCGGGGGATCCTCCGCCACAACCTGGCGGGGAGTCCCGGCACCCAGGTCATCCCGGAGCTCCTCGACCCGCGCGACCTCGTCGTCCGCGGCAAGCGTCGCTACAACCCGTTCCAGGCGACCGACCTCGAGTTCACGCTGCGGCGCCGCCTGGGCGCCGACACGCTGATCCTCGCCGGGATCAACACGTCCACCTGCGTGCTCTGCGCCGCCTTCGAGGCGACGAACCGGGACTTCCGGGTGATCGTCGCCGCCGACGCGGTGGACTCGATGGACGGGGAGGAGATGCACCGCTTCGCGCTGCGCCTCGTCGGCGCCGCGCTCGGCTGGCCGCTCGGCAACGCGGAGATCCTCGCCGCGCTGCCCTGAGTCAGCGGAACCGCGGCATCACCTCCCGCGCGAACAGCTCCATGGAGCGGCGGACCCTTTCTTGTGGGAGCCCACCGAAGCTCATCCAGCAGAGGACGTGCCCCACGCCCATCGCGCGCATCGCCTCGACGTGGCGCGCGACGGTGTCGGGCGAGCCGAACGCGAGTGTCTCGGCCACGAGCTGCTCCCACGAGATCGTGGCGAGCCGCTGGGCCATCGCCCGGAACCCCGGCTGGAGCGCCGGGTGGGCGTCCTCGATCCGGTCCGGGATCACGAAGCGCCGGAACGCCTCCTGGTACCAGAGCTCGGCGTCCTTCGCCTCGGCGAGCGCCCGGGCGTCGGTCTCCGCGACGTAGATCTGGCGCGACACGCCCCAGTCGCGGAGCAGGGCGGCGACCTCGGCCGCGCTCCGCCCCGCCTTCGCGAGCGTCTCGATGTAGGCGTCGCGGTGGGCGAGGAGCTGGTTCACCGGGCCACGCAGGACCGAGTTCAGCATCGGCCAGCCGTGGAGCGCCGCGCTCTCGACCCCGTCGCGCGAGGCGCACACCTGGTAGAGGGGCGGGTGCGGCCGCTGCACGGGCTTGGGGATCACGCGCACGTCGTCCAGCGTGAAGAAGCGCCCCCTGAAGCTTACCCGCTCCTCGGTCCACGCGCGCCGCATGACCTCGACGGTCTCCTCGAACCGCTCGCGGCTCTCCACCTGGGGCACCCCGTAGCCCGCGAACTCGGCGGGCCGGTTGCCGCGGCCCACGCCGACGTCGAGCCGGCCGTCCGCGAGGATGTCCACGAGCGCGAGCTGCTCGGCCAGGCGCAGGGGATGGTGGAAGGGCAGGATCGCCGCGGCGAGGCCGATGCGGATCCGGCGCGTGCGCGCCGCCGCGGCCGCGGCGAGCGTCGCCGGGTCCACCGACAGGCCGTAGTCGATGAAGTGGTGCTCGGTGAACCACACCGCGTCGAAGCCGAGCTCCTCGCTCCACTCCACCTGCTCGAGCTCGCGGCGGATGATGTCGGCGTGCTCGTGCCCCGGCGGGGCCTGGAAGAAGAAGAACGTCCCGAACCGCACGTCAGGCGTCGAGGCCGGCGAGCCGCTCGAGCGTCGTGATCAGCGCGGCGAGATCCTCGCCCCCGCGGCCGGCGGCGACGGTGGCCGTGCAGAGCTGGTGCGTGAGACTCGTGAGCGGCAGCGCGACGCCGAGGTGCTGGCCCTCCTCGAGCATCAGCTTGAAGTCCTTCAGGAACAGCTCGAGCTTCATCTGCGGCGCGAAGCGGCGCTCGGCCATGAGGGGCCCGCGGACCTCGACCATGCGCGAGCCCGCTGCGCTCTCCCGGAAGATCTCGACGAGCGCGGCCGGCGCGAGCCCGCCCTTGGCGCCGAGGACGAGGGCCTCGGCGAGAGCCGCCGTGTGGAGCCCGACGAGCATGTTCGTCGCGAGCTTGGCGAGCGTGGCGGCGCCGACCGGGCCGATGTGCAGGGTCTTCTTGGCGATCGCGTCGAACGCGGGGCGGCACGCCTCGACGTCCGCGGCCGCGCCGCCGGCGAAGATCGTGCAGTCGCCGCGCGCGACCATCCCGCTCGTGCCGCTCATCGGCGTGTCGAGGAAGGCGAGCCCGCGGGCCGCCGCCGCCCCCGCGAGGCGGAGGGTCAGCGCCTGGGAGATCGTGCTCATCTGGAGCAGCCGGGCCTGGCGCGGCGCCGTCTCGACGAGCCCGCCCGGGCCGAGCCACACGGCCTCGACGCTCTCGAGGGTGGGGAGCACCGTGATCACCGCGTCGGCGCCCGCCGCCGCCTCGGCGACGCTCGCCGCCGGCCTGAGCCCCTGCGCGCGGAGGGCGTCCACCGCCTCCGGGCGCACGTCGTGCCCCGCCACCTCGAGGCCTCCGCGCAGCAGCCGGGAGGCGACCGCGCCGCCGAGCAGCCCGAGCCCGATGATCCCGATGCGTCGCATGCGCGCCTCCTCCGTGCCCCCGGGCTCTAACCGGGATCCTTCATGAGCGACGATCGCGAGACCAGCGGGCGGCGTCGGGGTGGCCCCCGCCGGCGCGCGTGTTGGACGCTCATGAAGAATCCAGGCTACAGCCCCAGGTAGCGCGTCTTCACCTCGGTGTCGTTCCAGAGCGCGCCGGGCGGGCACGAGTGGACGATGCGGCCCCGCGACATGACGTGCACGTGGTCGGCCACGCCGAGCGCCATCGCGAGGTTCTGCTCGACCAGCAGGATCGAGAGCCCGTGCGCCTTGAGGTCCGCGATGACCTTGCCGACCTCCCGGACCAGGATCGGCGCCAGGCCTTCGGTCGGCTCGTCCATCAGGAGCAGCTCGGGGTTCGTCATCAGGGCGCGCGCGACCGCCAGCATCTGCTGCTCGCCGCCCGAGAGCTTGCCGGCGCGGTGGCCCGCCCGCTCGCCGAGGCGCGGGAAGAGGGTCATCACGCGCGCGACGTCCCACGGCCCGCCCGGACGCCTGGCGGCCACCGCGAGGTTCTCGGCGACCGTGAGCGAGGGGAACACCCGCCGGCCCTGCGGCACGAGGCCGATCCCGAGGTCGACGGCGCGGTTGGACGCCCAGCCGGTGATGTCCGTGCCCTTGAAGACGACCCGGCCCCGCCGGGGCGGCGTGAAGCCGATGAGGGACCGGATCAGCGTGGTCTTGCCCATGCCGTTGCGGCCGAGGAGCGCGACCACCTGGCCCTGCGCCACCTCGAGCGACACGCCCTGGAGCACGTAACTGTCGCCGTAGTAGGTGTGGACGTCCCGGACCTCGAGCATCACGCGGTCCCCATCGCGCCGAGGTAGATCTCCTGGACGAGCGGGTCCGCGCGCACGTCCCGGGCCGAGCCGTCGGCCACGACCCGGCCGTAGTGGAGGACGGTCACGCGGTCGGTCAGCTCGAAGGCGACCGCCATGTCGTGCTCGATGATCAGGATCGTGATCGCGGGGTCGAGGCCCTTGAGGAGCGCGACCATCATCTGCGACTCGGCCAGCGCCAGGCCGGCGGTGGGCTCGTCGAGGAGGAGCAGCCGCGGCGTCCCGGCGAGGGCCAGCGCGATCTCGAGCTGGCGCTGCTCGCCGTGGGAGAGGTCCCGCACGGGAGCCGCGCGCTTGGCGAGGAGCCCGACCGACTCGAGCAGCGCCTCGGCCCGGTCGAAGAGCGCGCGGTAGCGGCCGAGCGGGCGGTGCAGGTGCAGCTTGACCGGTGAGAGGGCCTGGACCGCGAGCAGGCAGTTGTCGAGGACCGTCAGCCTCGGGAACAGGTTGGTGATCTGGTAGGTGCGGGCGAGGCCGAGCGCCGCGCGCCGGTGCGGCGCCAGGCGGGTGATGTCCCGGCCGAAGAGCGCGATGCGCCCGCCGGTCGGGGCCTGCTCGCCGCTCACGAGGCTGAACAGCGTCGTCTTGCCGGCGCCGTTCGGGCCGATGATCGCGCGCCGCTCGCCCGGCTGGATCTCGAGGCTCACGTCGTCGAGCGCGCGGAGCCCCCCGAACGCCTTGGTCAGGCCCGAGAGGCTCAGCGCGCTCGCCGACGCGGGGCTCATCGCGCTAGCAGTACTTGCAGGGCGGGAAGTCCCGGCTGTACACGGGGTCCTTCAGAAACTGCTCGGGCTTGTACGTCCAGAACTGCGAGACGGCGGGGTAGGTCTTCACGACCGTGTTCCAGAGCTCGCCGTCCTTCCTCTCCACCTTGCGGATGTAGATGGTCTGGATCGGGTTGCCGCGGCTGTCGAGCTTGATGGGCCCCCGCGGCGCGTCCGGGATCTCCACCTTGCGGAGCGCGGCGAGGAACTTCTCCCGGTTCTCCACGTCGCCCTTGATGGCCTTGGCGGCCTCGTCGATCCAGCGCCCCGCCGTGTAGTTCGTCTCCGAGTAGTAGGACGGCACCTTGCCGTACTTGGCCCGGTACTCCTTCACGAACCGCTTGTTGATCGGCGTGTCGATGGCCGCGCTGTAGATGAGCGGGCTCACCCCGCCGAGCGCCTCGTCGCCGAGCGAGGGCAGGACGAACTCGTCGAACGTCGTGCCGCCGCCGATGAGCGGGATCTTCGCCTTCAGGCCGGAGTCCTCGTACTGCTTCGGGAACCGGAGCGAGGACACCGCGACCATGAGCGCGAAGACCGCGTCGGCGTCGCGCTTGATCTGCGAGAGGTAGGGCGCGAAGTCCGTGGTGCCGATCGGCGCCCAGAGCTTCTGGATGACCCGGCCGCCGTTCTCCTCGAAGGTCTTCTGGAACCCGCCGACGACCTCGTAGCCGAAGGCGTAGTCCATCGCGATCACCGCGACCTTCTTGTACCCGAGGGTCTTGGCCACGTACTCGCCGAACGGGTGGGAGGGCTGGCTCGAGGTCCAGCCGGTGCGGACCACCCACTTGGACGGCTTGCGCTGGGTGAGGTCGTCGGCGGCCATCACCGGATACAGCATCGGGATCTTGTACTCGTCCACCTTGGGCGCGAGCGCGTAGCCCACGTGCGCGAACAGGCCGCCCGTCAGGACGTGGACCTTGTCGCTCTCGACCAGCTTGCGCAGCTTGGTCAGCGCCACGGCGGGCGAGCCCTGGTTGTCCTCGACGATGACCTCGACCTTGCGGCCGGCGATCTCGTTGCCGCGCTCCGCCAGGTACATCATGAGCCCGTTCAGCATGTCCTTGCCGACCTGCGCGGCGCCGCCCGTCATTGGGGCGATGAAGCCGATCTTGATCGGCCCCTTCTGCGCCCATGCCGGCGGCGCGGCGGCGACGGCGAGGACGAGCGCCGCCACGACCCCGAGCGTCAGTTTCTTGCCCATGCTCTGTGCCCTCCTGTGCTAGGACCGTTGGTGCTAGGCCTCCGGACGGGCCGGCGCCGGCTCGGTCGCTTCCGACAGCCGCCGCACGGCCCCCACGATGCCCTCGGGCGCGTAGACGATCGTCCCGATGTAGGCCGCGCCGAGGATCAGGAGCCACCGCTGCGTGTACACGCTCACGAGGTTCTTCAGGAACACGATGATCCCGGCGCCGAGCGCGGGCCCGAGCAGCGTGGCCCGGCCGCCGAGCGCGACCATCAGCAGGACCTCGACCGAGGTCGAGAGGTCGAGGTCCGTCGGACCCACGAAGCCGTTGTAGTAGGCCCACAGCACGCCCCCGAAGCCGGCGACGCCGCCGGAGATCACGAAGCCGAGGTACTTGTGCAGCCACACATGGTAGCCGAGCGTCCGCATCCGCGTCTCGCTCTCCCGGACGCCGACCAGGCTCATGCCGAAGGGCGAGTGCACGATGAGCCAGAGCACGCCGAGCGCCAGGAGGAAGCCCGCGAGCGCGAAGTAGTAGAAGGGGATCGCCCCGGCGAGGGACCACGGCAGCGGGACGTCGGGGCGCGGCAGGCCCGAGATCCCGTTGTCGCCCTGGGTCAGCGAGACCCAGCGGTACGCGAGGCCCCAGGCCACCATGCCGAGCGCCAGCGTGATCATGAGGAAGTAGACGCCCGTCGCCCGGAGCGCCAGGAGCCCGAAGACGGCCGCGAGGATCAGCGCGAGCCCGACCCCGACCGGGAGCACCGTGCCGAAGCCGGCGCCGTAGCGGCTCGTGAGGATCCCGACGCTGTACGCGCCGACGCCCAGGTAGGCGGCGTGGCCGAGCGAGGGGAGCCCGAGGTAGCCGAGGAGCAGGTCGAGGCTCATCGCGACGATCGCGTAGATCAGCGACTGCGTGAGGAGCGTGAGCACGTACGAGGACAGGAACGGCGGCGCCGCGAGCAGGACCGCCAGCACCACGACCGGGACGACCAGGCGGTTCGCCGGCGCCGGGCCGCTCATGCGCGCCCGAAGAGGCCCGTCGGCCGGATCGCGAGGATCGCGGCCATCGGCGCGAAGAGCGTGAAGTAGGAGAACTCGGGGAAGAGGGCCTTGCCGAAGTTGTCGAGGAGGCCGACGAGCAGGCTGCCGATCAGGGCGCCCCGGAGACTGCCCATGCCGCCGACGATCACCACCACGAACGCGTAGGGCAGGATCTCGAAGTCGGCCCCCGGGTAGACGCCGACGAAGGCGCCACCGACGACGCCGGCGCCCGCCGCCAGCAGCGCGCCCAGCGCGAACACGCCCATCGAGATCCGCCGGACGTCGATCCCGACGCCGCCGGCCATCTCGGCGTCGTCCACGGTGGCGCGCATCATCGCGCCGACGCGCGTGCGCTCCAGGACGAACCAGAGGACGACCGCGACCACGGCCGCCACGCCGATCATGAAGACGCGGTAGACGGGAAAGTAGAGCGTGCCGGTGTTGAAGGCGCCCGTGAGCGCCGCCGGCGCGGGGATCGTGTAGGGCTCCCCGCCCCAGATCACCAGCGCGAGGTCCTGGAAGATCAGCGCGAAGCCGACCGTCGTGAGCACCTGCCCGAGCTCCTCCCCGGCGAGGCGATGGAGGAACAGGCGCCACTGCACGACGCCGAGCACCGCGATCGCGACGGCGCCCACGAGGATCGCCAGCGGGAAGCTCCCGGTCCGCCAGATCACCGTGAGCCCGACGTAGCCGCCGAGCAGGAAGTAGGAGCCGTGGGTCAGGTTGATGATGCGCATCATGCCGAAGATGAGCGTGAGGCCGCCCGCGAGGAGGAACAGGAGCGCGCCGTACGAGATCCCGTTGAAGACCTGGCTGATCCAGAAGTCCACTCAGGCGTCTCCCGCGCGAATCACGGCTCGGGATTGTACTACAGGCGCGCGCCCAGTTTTCCGTTGACAGTCTTTTGGCGCGGGTGATACGAACCGGGTGCCTCGCGGAATGTTGTTCCGCTATGAGGGACACGCAGCCGCGCGGCGTGTGACGCATCCCGCCCATGGAGGGGCCATCGACCGAGCCCCGGACCGGTGAGCAACGGAGGGACCGAAGGATGAAGCGATTCACGTACGCGACCGCGCTCGCCCTGGCCCTGGCGCTGGCCGCCACGGCGCCGGCCCAGACCCCCGCCCCGCTCGTCGCGGCGGTCGGGAACAACATGAACCACGTCCCGAGCTTCGTGGGGGTGGAGAAGGGCATCTTCCTGAAGTACGGCGTCGACCTGAAGCTCAAGGTCCTCAACACGGGCCAGGAGATGGCCAAGGCGCTGCAGGCGGGCGAGGTCCAGATCATCGGCGCCGCCTACTCCAACTACCCGCTCGCGGTCGAGCGCGGGATGGCCGCGCGGGGCGTGGTCGGGCAGGTCGGCGACCGCAGCTCCCGCTTCTCGGACGACTCGGTCAGCATCTGGACGCGCAAGGGCAAGGGGATCACCCGGGTCGAGGACCTGGTCGGCAAGCGCGTCGGCACGCCGGTGGGCGGGACGGGCGACCAGTACCTCGGCGTCGTCCTCGCGAAGAAGGGCATCCAGCGCGCCCAGCTCCAGGTCCTCAACGTGCCGCCGGGCAACCTCGCCTCGACCCTCGAGAGCGGGGGCGTCGACGCGGTCGCCACCTGGGAGCCCTTCGGCTCGCAGATCGAGATGCGGGTCCCGGACGCCCTCCTGCTCGTGCGGGGCGGCGGCTACATCGGCTACTTCATCAACATGGCCCTCGCCAACGACCTCATCGACAAGCAGCCCGAGCTGGTGGAGCGCTACGTGGTCGGCATGGCCGCGGCGACCCAGTACACCCGCAAGAACCTCGACGAGGCGGCCGAGATCGCGACGCGCTGGATCCGGGGCCTGGACGTCGCGGTCGCCCGGAAGGCGATCCGCCACATGGCGTTCGACGCGCGGATCACGGCCTCCACGCGTGCCGCCTGGGACGACAACGTCAAGGTCCTCCTGGAGCAGAAGAAGCTGCGCGCGCCGGTCCCCTGGCAGCAGGGCGTCGAGCCGCGGTTCATCGAGAAGGTGATGAAGGCGTACCCGGAGCTGTTCGCGGACCTCAAGCCGGTGCCGTGACGGCGAAGATCACCGTCCGCGGGCTCAGGCACGAGTACGTCAACCCGTTCACCCGCGAGCGCGTCACGGCGCTCGACGGCGTGGACCTGGAGGTCGAGGACGGCGAGTTCCTGACGGTCGTCGGGCCGAGCGGGTGCGGCAAGACGACCCTCCTCGGCATCCTGGCCGGCCTGGTCCCCGCCACGCGGGGGACGGTGCTGCTCGGCGCGCGGCCCGTGACCGGGCCGGGGCCGGACCGCGGCGTCGTCTTCCAGGAGTTCGCGATCCTGCCCTGGCGCACCGTGGAGCGGAACATCGCCCACGGGCTCGAGATCCAGGGCGTGCCGCGGGCCGAGCGCGCGGCCACCGTGGCGCGCTTCGTCGAGCTGGTCGGCCTGCGCGGCTTCGAGACGAAGTACCCGCACGAGCTGTCGGGCGGGATGAAGCAGCGCGTGGCCGTGGCGCGGACGCTCGCGGCGAACCCCGAGGTCATGCTGATGGACGAGCCCTTCGCCTCGGTGGACGCCCAGACGCGGATCACGCTCCAGGAGGAGCTGAACGCGATCGCGCTCGCGACCCGCAAGACGATCCTGCTCGTGACCCACAACGTCGACGAGGCGGTGTTCCTCGGCGACCGGTGCTGCGTGCTCTCCCGGCGCCCGGGCCGGGTCAAGACGCTCGTCCCGGTGAAGATTCCCCGTGAGCGGCGCACGTGGCAGCTCCTCACCTCCGACCCGTCGTTCGCGGCGACCAAGGAGCAGGTGCTGCGGCTCGTGCGCGAGGAGGTCGGCGCCGGGGACACCGCGTAGGTGGGCTGGCGGGCCGCGCTGGCGACGTGGGCCGCGCTGCTCGGCGGCGTGCTCGCCGCGTGGAGCCTCGCGGCCGCGACGCTGCCGATGCCGGCGTACGTCCTGCCGCCGCCGACGGCGGTCCTCGAGGCGCTCGTGGACCTCGCGCGCAAGGGGATCCTGCCGACCTACGTCGGCGAGAGCCTGCGCCGCATCGTGCAGGCCGCGCTGGTCGCCGTCGCCGTCGGCGTCCCCGCCGGGGTGCTGCTCGGGATGAGCCGGCGGGCGGCCGAGTTCAGCTACCCGCTGCTGAGCTTCTTCCAGTCGGTCTCGGGCATCGCGTGGCTGCCGCTCATGCTGATCTGGTTCGGGTTCGGCGAGCGCACGATCCTCATCGCCGTGAACTACACGGTCCTGTTCCCCGTCGTCTTCAACGCGCTGCTCGGCGTGCGGAGCGTGCCGCAGATCTACGTGAACGCGCTGCGCACGCTCGGCGCCTCCCGCTGGCGGATCGCCTGGGCCGTGCTGCTGCCCGGCGCGCTGCCCAGCATCGCTACCGGCGTGCGCCTGGGGCTCGCGTACGGCTGGCGCGCGCTGATCGCCGCCGAGATGCTGGTCGGCGCCAACGGCCTCGGCTTCATGATCTTCAGCGCCCAGCCCTTCCACCTCACGGCCCGGATCATGCTCGGCATGGGCATCATCGGCGTGCTCTGGACGCTGCTCGACTACTTCTTCCTCCGCCCGCTCGAGGACGCGACGATCGCCCGGTGGGGGCTCGTCCAGCGATGAGGGCGGGGGTGCGGGGCGTGCTGCCGTTCGCGGTGCTCGTGCTCGCCTGGGCGGCGCTCGCGCGCTCGGGCTGGCTGCCGCCCGTCTTCCTGCCCCCGCCCGCGGAGGTCGCGCGGACCGCCGGCGAGATGCTG
The DNA here is from genome assembly GCA_001790205.1 of Candidatus Rokubacteria bacterium GWA2_73_35. Classification (GTDB taxonomy): domain Bacteria; phylum Methylomirabilota; class Methylomirabilia; order Rokubacteriales; family CSP1-6; genus GWA2-73-35. The sequence continues at coordinate 12,578 of MGBU01000239.1, forward strand.
GCCGACGGCTCGCTCTGGGCGCACGTCGGCGCGAGCCTCGGGCGCGTCGCGCTCGGGCTCGCGGTGAGCGTGCCCCTCGCCGTGACCGCGGGAGTCTTCGTCGGCCTGAACCGGCGGCTGGCGCCCGTGCTCGAGCCGATCGCGGGCTTCTTCAACTCGCTGTCCGGGATCGCGTGGCTGCCGCTCGCGATCACCTGGTTCGGCCTCGGCTGGCTGAGCGTGACGTTCATCCTGTTCAACACGATCTTCTTCCTGGTCTTCTTCAACACCCTCGTCGGCGTGCGGACGGTGCCGCGGATTCTCGAGCAGGCGGTGCGCACGCTGGGGGGGCGCCGGCGCCACCTGATCCTCCAGGTGCTCATCCCGGGGGCGTTGCCGAGCATCGTCACCGGCATCCGCCTGGGCGTCGGCTTCGGCTGGCGCGCCCTCATCGCGGCCGAGATGATCGCGACGACCACGGGGCTCGGCTACCTCATCTACGACGCCGCGAACTTCCACCGGACTGACACCATCCTCGTCGGCATCATCGCGATCGGGACGCTCTGGCTCGCGACCGACCGGCTGCTGCTCATCCCGGTCGAGCGCTGGACGGTCGAGCGGTGGGGGCTCGTGTCGCGGACGGGGGTCTGAGCGTGGCCGGCCGTCGCGCGCTCGCCGTTCTCCGTCACCGGACCGCGGCCTTCCTGCTCGCGGCGGCCCTGCTCTGGGGCGGCTGGCAGGCGTTCCTCGGGCTCTCGGCGCCGGGGCGGATCGACGCGGCCCTGGGACCGGCCCTCGCGCGGGGCGGCCTCGTGAACGTCCGGGTCACGCTCGGGTTCGCCCCCGAGGACTTCCACACCCGGCTGTTCCAGGACTACGGCGTCGTGCGCGGCGTCGAGGGCCCCACGCTGCTGCTCAACCGCGTCCGGACCGAGGACGTGCGGCGGATCGCGCGCTTCTACTGGGTGCGCCGGATCGCGCCGCAGTGAGCCGAGCGGTGCTCAGGCCCGCTCGTCCTCCGGCGTGATCGGGAGCGGGACCGGCCGCCGCCTGCGCGCCGAGAGGTCGAGCGCCTTCGTGAGCATCAGGCGGTCGTGCGCCTCCGCCGCGGTCGCGTGCGGCGTGGGCACCCCGAGCGCCACGCGCGAGAGCCAGGCGTTCGTCTCCTCGCGCATCGGCCCCCAGAGCTCGCCGAGCGCGACGTCGCCGGGCGGGTAGCTGCCCATGAAGTCCACGTGGCGGACCGTCTCGGGGGTGTAGCCCGCGGGCTGCGGCTTCGTGGTGGCGAGGACGACGTCGCGGTGGGTGTCGTCGATCGTGAGCACGCCCTCGGTGCCGACGATCCCGATCTCGAGGCTGTAGACGGAGCCCGGCCACACCACCGGGAGCGCCCACGAGATGCTGAGGTGGTAGACGGTCCCATCGTCCATCGTGAGCATGCCCGCCGTCGCGTCGATGCCCCGGTGCGTCGGGCCGAGGACGCGGTCGATCGAGCGGGCGTACGCCTCCACGGGCGTCCGGCCCTCGAGCAGCCACAGGACGACGTCGAGGGCGTGGGTGCCCGAGATCACCATGGGCGAGATCGTCTCCGGCCGGTCGGTGCGCCGGTAGTTGTCCAGCGCGACCAGGCGGTTCATGAAGGCGCGCGAGGTCACCAGCGTCACGTCGCCGAGCGCGCCGTTCCTGATCTTTTCCTTGGCCGCGAGGAAGCGGCGGCGGAAGCGCTGGGTGTAGCCGACCACGGCGTCGGCGCCGGCGCGGCGGATGGCCTCCAGCACCCGCGCCGACTCGGCGAGCTCGGTCGCGAGCGGCTTCTCGATCATGAGATCGAGCTTCCGCTCGGCGGCGGCCAGGATCGGGTCCACGTGGAGGTGCTCGTCGGTGGCGATGATCGCCGCCGTGACCTCGGGGCGCGCGAGGAGCTCGCGGTGGTCGGTGGTCACGAAGGCGGCGCCGACGCGCGCGGCGACCTCCTTGCCGCGCTCGGCCCGGGTCTCGGCGACGCCGATCCAGTCGACGCTCGGGTGGCGCGCCGCGATCTCGCCCCGGATCAGCCCGATGCGGCCCGCGCCCACGATGGCCAGGCCGATGCGCTTCGACGACCGCGCGGTTGTCATCTCCTCCTCCTCCTCCCCGGCCCGCCGGCCCTAGCAGCGCGTCCGAGTAACCGCTTCGAGCGCCGGCTTTGCCGGCGCAACCCTTCCTCCCTGGTCTGGGGGAGGCATCAGAGGGGGCCGTCGAGGCCCCCTCCGACGTTCACTAGGCGACGTGCCGGTCGAGCGGCAGCGTGACCGGAGCGTGGCGCTCGGCCGAGAGGTCGGCCGCGAGCGTGACCTCCATGACCTGCCGCGCCTGCTCGGGCGTGACCAGCACCGGGCGGCCGAGGGCGACCGCCTCGATGAAGTGGATCGTCTCGGCCTCCATCGGGCCCTGGTAGACGTGGCGCACCTGCTCGCCCGGCATCGTCGAGAGCGGCAGGACCATGCCCCGTCCCAGCGTGTTGAGCACGATGTCGCGGTGGGTGTCGTCGATCAGCAGCGCGCCCTCGGTCGCGACGAACTCGATCGTCGCGGTCGAGAAGTGGGGGTAGCCCGGTGGCAGCGCCCAGCCCGCTCCGATCGTGAACACGGTGCCGTCCTCCATCGTGACCACGATCCACTGGCAGTCCGGCGTGCCGTGCGCGCGGTCCATGATGCGGTGGACGACTTCAGAGTAGACGCGCACGGGCTTCGTGCCCTCCAGGCACCAGAGGAGGAAGTCGATGTCGTGCGTCGCCTCCATCACGGCCGGCGAGAGCCGGATCCGCCCGCCGATCTTGTTGCCGATCGAGCGCGAGACGTTGCGGCTCACGAGCGCGGTCACCGGGCGCCCGAGCGTGCCGTCCTCGAGGCATTTCTTGACGTACGCGAACTTCGGGTTGAAGCGCTGGGTGTAGCCGATCGTGAGCGTGAGGTGGTGCTCGCGGGCGAGCGTCATGAGATCGTCGGCTTCCTTCAGCTCGAGGGCCATCGGCTTCTCGAGGAAGGTGTGCTTGCGGGCCATCAGGCAGTCCCGCGTGAACGGGTAGTGGGTGGTCTCGGGGGTGCTGGCGACGATGATCGCGTCGAGCTCCGGGCGCCGGAGCAGCTCCCGGTAGTCGGTCGTGGCCGTCCTGGCGCCGGTCTCCTTCGCCACGCGCGCGAGCTTCGCCTCGTCGATCTCCGCGAGGTGCACGCCCTCCACCAGCGCGTGCGCCGCGCACGTCCGGGCGCGGATCTCGCCGATCCAGCCCGTGCCGATGATGCCCACGTGGATGCGTCTCATCGCGACCCTGCCTCCCCCGGCGCGCGGCGGCGGGCGTGCGCCCCGCCGCGTCGCGGTCGCGCGCCGTCCCCGCGCGCGCTTGACAGGCTATCAACGCGGCTGCTATGAAGCAAGCGCGCCGCGGAAAGTTGTTCCGCGGCGAAGAACATCGGCGCCCGCGCGTCGCCGCCCGAGCAGGAGGAAGCCCGTGCCGGCGTTCAAGTGGAGCGAGCTCCAGCGCGAAACCGTGGACGGCCCGCACTCGCCGGCGGTCGCGCCGGTCTACCGCGGGCAGCGGCTCGCGGTCGCGCGGGTCGTGTACGCGGCCGCGACCGCGGTCGCGCCGCACGCGCGCGCGCACGAGCAGGTGCACTCCATCCTGAAGGGCGCGGCGCGGTATCGCGTGGGCGCCGAGGAGCGGCTCGTCGGCCCGGGCGACGCCGTCCTGATCCGGTCCGGCACCGAGTACGCGCTCCGGGTCCTCGAGGACCTCGAGGTCGTCGTCTTCAGCGAGGTGTCGGGGACGGGACCCCGCGCCGAGGCGGCGGCGCGGCCGCCGACCTTCTACCGCTGGAGCGAGATGGCCTCGGACCTCATCACGCCCGGGTACTCGTCGGGGCGTGGCCCGACGATCACCGGCGAGCGCCTCGAGGTCGCGTTCATGGTCTATCCGGCCGGGACCCGGGCGAAGCCCCACGCCCATCCCAACGAGCAGATCCAGGTGCCGCTCGCGGGCCGGGTCCGGACCGTGGTCGCCGGCGAGGCACGCCTCGTCGGCGCCGGCGACGGGATCCTGTTCCCGCCGAACGTGGAGCACGCGGTCGAGATCCTCGAGGACTACACGACCATCAACTGCAAGGACATCGTCCCGGGCTTCAGCGTCTATCACGGCCGCTGGGAGCGGTGAGGTGAGCGCGGCCCGCGACGGGATGCGCTTCGACCCGGACGTGCCGGTCCCGATGGACGACGGCCTCGTCCTCCGCGCCGACGTCTTCCGGCCGCCGGGCGCGGGCCGGCATCCCGTCATCCTGTCCATGGGCCCGTACGGCAAGGGGCTCCACTTCGAGGACCTCTACACGGACCAGTGGCGCCGGATGCTCGCCGAGCACCCGGACGTGGCGGCGGGCTCGACGAACGCGTACCAGAACTGGGAGGTCGTGGACCCCGAGAAGTGGGTGCCCGACGGCTACGCCTGCGTCCGCGTGGACTCGCGGGGCGCCGGCCGCTCGCCCGGCCTCCTCGACGTCTGGTCGGCGCGGGAGGCCCGGGACCTCTACGCGTGCGTCGAGTGGGCGGCCGCGCAGCCGTGGAGCACCGGCAAGGTCGGCCTGAACGGCATCTCCTACTACGCCATGAACCAGTGGCAGGTGGCGGCGCAGGAGCCACCGCACCTCGCCGCCATCTGCGTCTGGGAGGGCGCCGCCGACTTCTACCGCGACCTCGCCCGCCACGGCGGCATCCTGTGCACCTTCGGCCGGGCCTGGTTCCCCTCGCAGGTCATCCGGGTGCAGCACGGCCGGGGCACGCGCGGGTATCGCTCGCGCACGACCGGCGACTGGGTCTCCGGGCCGCCGACGCTCACCGAGGAGGAGCTCGGCGCGAGCCGGCGCGACTTCTACGAGGACTGCCGCGCGAACACGCTGGCGAGCGACGCGTACTGGCGCTCGCGGATGCCGGACTGGTCGAAGGTCACGGTGCCCGTCTTCTCCGCGGCCAACTGGGGCGGCCAGGGCCTGCACCCGCGCGGCAACTTCGAGGGCTTCGGGCGGGCGGCCGCGACGCAGAAGTGGCTCGAGGTGCACGGCATCGAGCACTGGACCCACTTCTACACGGACTACGGCGTGGGGCTCCAGAAGAAGTTCTTCGGCCACTTCTTGAGGGGCGAGGACACGGGCTGGACGCGCCAGCCGCGGGTCCTGCTCCAGGTGCGTCACCCGGGCGAGCGGTTCGTCGAGCGGCACGAGAGCGAGTGGCCGCTGGCCCGCACGCGGTGGACCCGCTTCCACCTGCGTCCCGGCGACCAGAGCCTCGCCGCCGAGCCGCCCGCGCGGGACGGCAGCGTGAGCTACGACGGCCTCGGCGAGGGCGTCACGTTCCTGACGCCGCCCCTTGAGGCCGAGACCGAGATCACCGGCCCCGTCGCGGCCAAGCTCTTCGTGTCCTCGGAGACGACGGACGCCGACCTGTTCCTGGTCCTGCGCGTCTTCACGCCCAACATGCGCGAGGTCACCTTCCAGGGGGCGCTCGACCCCCACACCCCGGTCGCGCAGGGCTGGCTGCGGGCCTCGCACCGCAAGCTCGACCCGAAGCTGACGCTGCCCTGGCGCCCGTACCACACCCACGACGAGCGACAGCCCCTGGCGCCCGGCCAGGTCTACGAGCTCGACGTCGAGATCTGGCCGACGTCCATCGTGGTGCCGGCCGGCCACCGGATCGGGCTCACGGTGCGCGGGCGGGACTACGAGTATCCCGGCGGCGCGGGCGCGGGGCTCGGGACGTTCGCCCCGGCTTTCACCGGCGTCGGGCCCTTCCTGCACGACGACCCCCGCGATCGGCCGCCGGAGATCTTCGGCAAGCGGGTCACGCTCCACTGCGGGCCGGCGCGGCCCTCGCACGTCCTGCTGCCGGTGATCCCGGGGGGCTGAACATCATCGGCGACGGAGCCGCCGCCGGGAGGCTACTTCAGCGCGCCGACGCCGGCGCGGGCGATCTGGTCGTCCTGAGGACCGGTCACGCCGGAGACGCCGATGCCGCCGACGATCCTGCCGTCCAGCACCAGCGGGTGGCCGCCCTCGAACGGGCTCGCGCCTTCGAGCCGGAGCAGGCGCAGGTTGGCGCCGCCCTGCGCGAGCGCGTCCTGCCAGACCTTGCCGGGGCGCCGGTAGGCGACCGCGGACCAGGCCTTCTGGCGGGCGACCTCGATGCTGCCGAACTGGGTGCTGTCCAGACGCTGCAGCAGGACGAGGTTGCCGCCCGAGTCGACGATCGTAATCACCACGTTCCAGTTGTTCTTGCGGGCCTCGGCCTCGGCCGCGGCGAGCGCCTTCTTGGCCTGCTCGAGCGTGATCGGCGGGCCGTAGGGCGGGGGCGCCTGGGCGCTCGCCGGGGCGGCGGCGAACAGGAGCAGGGCGCCGAGGACGAGGGACAGGGGCGTTGCGCGCTTCATGGGTCTCCTCCTTGTGGATGGTCGCTGGCGGGGGTAACCGCGGATGGCCGGCCAGAGTTCCCGGGCTGACGTGCTGCCGCCGGTGCGCGTGGCCGCGGTGGGCGTCGGGATGTGGGGCCGGGCGCTCGCCGACGCGGTGGGCAAGGGCACGGGGCTGGCCCTCGTCGCCTGCACGAGCCGTGGGCCCGCGAGCCGCGCGGCCTTCGCCGCGGCCCGCGGGTGCCGGGAGCTCCCGGGCTACGAGGCGGTGCTGGCGGACCCCGAGGTCGAGGGCGTGCTGATCACGACGCCGCACTCGCTCCACGCGGGGCAGGTCGTGGCCGCGGCCGAGCACGGCAAGCACGTGTTCGTGGACAAGCCCTTCACGCTCACCGCCGAGGACGGGCGGCGGGCGACGGAGGCGTGCCGCCGGGCCGGCGTCGTCCTCGCCGTCGGCCACCAGCGGCGCCGGCAGGCCGCGAGCCGCGCCCTCAAGGGGCTCCTCGAGGCGGGGACCCTCGGCCGCGTCGCGCAGATCGAGGGCAACTTCTCGGCCGACATCGGGTTCTCGAGCACGCTCACCCCGGGCATGTGGCGCGCCGACCGCGCGGAGACGCCGGGCGGCGCCATGACCAACCTCGGCATCCACTACGTGGACACGTACCGCTATCTCCTGGGTCCCATCGTCCGCGTGATGGCCTTCTCGCGCCGCGTGGCGCTCACGCGCGTGGCGATCGACGACGCGACGTCCATCCTCTTCGAGTTCGCCTCCGGCGCGCTCGGCTACCTCGGCACGTCCTGGGTGCACGCGAACCGGACGGCCGTCCTCACGCTCCACGGCACAGAGGCCCAGGCCTGGAGCGAGGCGGACGGCGCGCGCCTCCACCTCGCGCGGCGCGGCCGGCCCGAGCGGGAGGCGGTGCCGCTCGAACCGGTGGACCCGCTCGTCGAGGAGCTGGCCGAGTTCGCGCGCTGCGTGCGCGCGGGAACCCGGCCCGAGGTCGGCGGCGAGGAGGCGACGGTGAACGTCGCCGTGCTGGAGGCGATCGTCGAGTCGGTGGAGAGTGGCCGTGCGGCGACGGTGAGGCGCCGCGAGGGTGATTGACAGCACGGCGGCGCGGCTGCTATGACACACACGCGCACCGCGGAATCATGTTCTTCCAGACGGAACACCATCGGCGAGGAGGCGGGATCATGCGCACGTCCAGAACGCTCACGCTCATGCTCGCGGCTCTCCTCGCGGCGCTCGCCGCCGCGAGTCCGGCCCCCGCCCAGGAGTTCCCGGCGAAGCCGGTGGAGCTCGTGCTGCCCTTCGGGCCCGGGGGCTCCCACGACCTGACGGCGCGCGCGGTGGCGAGCGTCGCGCACCAGTACCTCGGCCAGGCGCTGCTCGTGGTCCTCCGGCCCGGCGGCGGCGGCGCCGTCGGCTCCCAGCAAGTCATCCGCGCCAAGCCCGACGGCTACACGCTGCTCTTCGGCGGCACCGGACCGAACACGATCTTCGCGCTCGTCCAGAAGGCGCCCATCGGACCCGACCAGTTCGTGCCGGTCGCGCGGGTCAACCACAGCCCGGCCGTCCTCGCGGTCCGGGGCGACGCCCCGTGGAAGACGTTCCGCGAGATGGTCGAGTACGCGAAGAAGAACCCGGGCAAGCTCAACTTCGCCAACACGGGCCCCTGGGGGGCGGCCGACTTCCCGATGCGGCTGATCGCGCGGGCCGCCGGCATCGAGTACAACAACATCCCCTACGACGGCGGCGGCCCGGCGCTGCTCGCCGTCCTCGGCGGCCACGCCGACGCGACCTTCGGCTTCGCGCCCCAGCTCATACCGCAGATCGCGGCGGGCAAGATGCGGGCGCTGGCGGTGACCGGTGCCAGGCGGCTCAGCATCATGGCCGGCGTGCCGACGGTCAAGGAGGAGGGCTTCGACGTGACCTTCACGATGTGGCGCGCCGCCCTGGCGCCGAAGGGCACGCCGCCGGCCGTCGTCGAGAAGCTGGAGGCCGCGTTCCGGAAGCTCGCCGAGGACCGGTCCTTCAAGGCCCTGATCAAGCAGCTCGGCGACGACGTCGACTTCCAGGGCTCGAAGGAGTTCGCCGAGACGTGGCGGCAGGAGTGGGAGACGGCCGCCCAGATCGTCGGCGCCGCGAAGAAATAGCCGGGGCGCATGGCGCGCGACGGGATCGCCGCGCTGGCGCTGGCGCTGCTCGGCGGCGCGGCGATTCACCAGGCCGGGAAGCTGCCGTACGGCATGGTCCGCAACCCGGGGCCCGGCTTCGTGCCCTGGTGGGTGGGCGTGACGCTGCTCGGCCTCTCGCTGCTCCTCGGTCTCCAGGCGCTCCGCGCGCGCCGGGCCCGCGGGCCGGGGCGGGCGGGGGCGCCGGCCCGGGCCGAGTGGCGCCGGGTCGCCGCGCTCCTGGCCGCGCTGGTCCTCTACGTCGTCGCGCTCGAGCCCCTCGGCTACCCGCTCTCGACGTTCCTCCTGGTCCTGCTCGTGCTCCGCCCGGCATCGCGGCGCGCGCTCGTCCCGGCCCTCGGCCTCGCGGTCCTGGCGGCCGGAGGCTCCTACGCGCTCTTCGCGGTCTGGCTCAAGGTCCCGCTGCCGCCGGGACCGCTCCTGCGCTGAGCGCGCCGTGGAGATCCTGAGCCTCCTCGCCCAGGGGTTCGCGATCGCGCTCACGCCGACCAACCTGGCCTACGGCTTCGTCGGCGCGCTCGTCGGCACCGCGATCGGCGTCCTGCCGGGGCTCGGGCCGCCGGCGACCATCGCGCTGCTGCTCCCCATCACGTACGGGATGGCGCCGACCTCCGCGGTGATCCTCCTCGCGGGCATCTTCTACGGGGCGATGTACGGCGGCTCCACGACGTCGATCCTGCTCAACATCCCGGGGGAGGCGGCGTCCGTGGTGACGTGCATCGACGGCTACCAGATGGCCCGGCAGGGCCGGGCGGGCGCCGCGCTCGCCGTCTCGGCCGTCGGCTCGTTCGTCGCCGGCACCGCCAGCGTCGTCGGGCTCATGCTGCTCGCCCCGCCGCTCGCCGCGTTCGCGCTCCGGTTCGGCGCGCCCGAGTACACCGCACTGCTGGTGCTCGGCCTGATGATGGTCGGCTACCTCGGCGGGGGCTCGATGACCAAGGGGCTCATGATGGCGGCCCTCGGACTGCTCCTCGGCATGGTGGGGCTCGACCCGATCATGGGCAGCCCGCGGTTCACCTACGGCGTGTTCAAGCTCTCCGAGGGGTTCGAGTTCGTCCTGGTCGCGATGGGCCTCTTCGGGATCGGCGAGGTCCTCGTCAACGTCGAGCGGTCGACCGTGCCGGAGGTCCTGAAGACGCGGATCCGGGGCCTGCTCGCGAGCCGCGAGGAGTGGCGGGCGGCGGGCCTGCCGCTCGCCCGCGGCTCGCTCCTCGGCTTCTTCGTGGGCGTCCTGCCGGGCGGCGGCGCGATCATCTCGTCGTTCGTCTCCTACGCGATCGAGAAGAAGCTCTCGCGCCACCCGGAGCGCTTCGGGCAGGGCGCGATCGAGGGCGTCGCCGGCCCCGAGGCGGCGAACAACGCCGCCGCGACCAGCTCGTTCATCCCGCTGCTGACACTCGGCATCCCCGGCAACGCCTCGATCGCCCTCATCTTCGCCGCGCTCCTGATCCACGGGATCCGGCCCGGGCCCCTGCTCGTGTCGGAGCAGCCCGCGGTGTTCTGGGGGCTCATCGCCTCCATGTACATCGGCAACCTCGTGCTGCTCGTCCTGAACCTCCCGCTCATCCGCCTCTGGGTGAAGCTGCTCGAGGTGCCGTACGCGATCCTGGCGCCCTTCGTCGTGGTGTTCGTCCTGGTCGGCGCCTACAGCGTGAACAACAGCGTGTTCGACGTCGGCACGACGATCGCCTTCGGCGCGGTCGGCTACGCGCTCCGGAAGCTCGACTTCGAGCCCGCGCCGCTGGTCCTGGCGATGATCCTCGGGCCGCAGCTCGAGGCCGCGCTGCGGCGCTCGCTGATCTACTCGCGCGGCGACCTGCTCGTGTTCTTCGAGCGGCCGATCTCGGCGGCGCTGCTGGCGGTCGCCGTGCTCCTGCTCCTGTCCCCCCTCGTCCGGTGGGCCTTCGAGCGGAGGGCCGTTTGACAGCCCCGCGGCGGGGTGATAGGAACGTGGCGGTGTGGAATAGCGTTCTACTATGAGGAACAGCCGCCGCGCCGGGTCCACCGCGTCTCCCGCCCGGGAGCGGGGCGTCCTCCGCTCGGTCACCAACGCGCTCAGTGTGCTCGAGGCCTTCAGCGTCGAGCGGCCCGAGCAGGGCGTCACCGAGCTCGCCCACGCCCTCGGCCTCGGCAAGAGCACCGTCCACCGCCTGCTCGCCTCCCTGGCCGCGCGCGGCTACGTGCGGCGCAACCCCGAGACCGAGCGCTACAGCCTCGGGCTCAAGGCCTTCGAGGTGGGCTCGCGCGCGACGGGCCGCGGCGACCTCCGGGAGCAGGTGGCGCCGTCGCTGCAGCGCCTGACGGCGGCGACCAAGGAGACGGTGCACCTCGGGGTCCTGGACGGCTGGGACGTGGTCTACATCGACAAGATCGAGAGCCACCAGCCGCTGCAGATGTTCTCCCGCGTCGGCCGGCGCGCGCCGCTGCACTGCACGGCCCTCGGCAAGGCGCTCGTCAGCTTCCAGCCGGAGGACGCCCTCGAACGCTTCCTCCGGCGGCGCTTCCGGGCCTACACGCCGGCGACGCTCACCGACCCGCGCGAGGTCCGCCGGGAGCTGGAGCGCGTCCGCGCCGCGGGCTGGGCGCTCGACAACGAGGAGTTCGCGGTCGGGCTCCGGTGCGTGGCCGCGCCGGTGCGCGACCACACGGGCGCCGTGGTGGCCTCGCTCGGGATGGCGGGCCCGGCCGTCCGGGTCGCCGACGACCGGGTGCCGCGGCTCGCCGGGTACGTGCGGGAGGCGGCCGCCGAGGCCTCCGCCGCCCTCGGCTTCCGGGGCACCGCGTGACCGGCCCGGCGCCGCTCGTCCGCATGCAGGGGATCGTCAAGCGCTTCGGCGCGGTCGAGGCCCTGCGCGGCGTGGACCTCGAGCTCGGCGCCGGCGAGGTGCTCGGGCTCGTCGGGGACAACGCGGCCGGCAAGTCGACGCTGATGAAGGTCCTCACGGGCGTGCACCAGCCGGACGAGGGCCGGATCGTCTTCGACGGGAGCCCCGTCCACTTCCGGAACCCGCACGACTCGCGGGCGCTCGGCATCGAGATGATCTACCAGGACCTCGCCCTCGTGCCGTCGCTCGACGTCGTCGCCAACGTCTTCCTCGGGCGCGAGAAGACGCGGCGCCGGCTCGGGGGCCTCGTGCACCAGCTCGACGAGCGCGCGATGGAGGCGGCGACCTGGGAGGTGCTCCGCCGGCTCAGGATCAACATGGACTCCGTGCGGAAGCCGGTGAGCCGCTGCTCGGGGGGCCAGCAGCAGGCGGTGGCGATCGGACGCGCCATGTCCTTCAACGCCCGCGTCATCGTGATGGACGAGCCGACCGCGGCGCTGGCGGTCCGCGAGGTGGGCAAGGTGCTCGACCTGGTGCGCGACCTCAAGGCCCAGGGCGTGGCCGTGGTCCTGATCAGCCACCGCATGCAGGACGTGTTCGCGGTCGCCGACCGGGTCATGGTCCTCTACGGCGGGCGGCGCGTGGGCGTGCGGCGGGTGGCGGAGACCACGGTCGACGAGGTCGTGCGCCTCATCGTCGGCGCCGGCGAGCGCGCGTCGTGACGGCCGACGACGCGGCGGTGGTGGCCGACGCGCCGCGCGGCTCGCGGGTCCCGTGGGACCGCGTGGCGCTGCCCCTGTTCATCCTCGGGATGGGGCTCGTGTTCGGCTCGCTCAACCCGAACTTCTACTCCTGGACGAACGTCACGAACGTCGCGCGCCAGTCGTCGGTGCTCGCGCTGCTCGCCGTCGGCCAGACGTTCGCGATCGTGAGCGGCGGGATCGACCTCTCGGTGGGATCGCTGCTCGCCATCGTGAGCGTGCTCGGCTCCATGCAGCTCGTCGCGCTCGGGCTGGTGCCGGGCGTGGTCGGCGGCGTGCTCGTGGCGACGCTGGCCGGCGCCGTCAGCGGCGCGCTTGTCGCGCTGACCAAGATCCCGCCGTTCATCGTGACGCTCGGCATGCTCTCGCTGGCGCGCGGCACCGCGTTCACGATCACCGGCGGCATGCCCGTCGTCGGCCTGCCGGCGGGCTTCGAGGCGATCGGCGCCGGGAGCCTCGGGCCGCTGCCCGTGCCCGGGGTGATCGCCGTGGTCGCGTTCCTCGGCGCCCACTTCCTGCTCCGCGCGACGCCCTTCGGGCGCTACGTCTATGCGATGGGCGGCAACGAGGCGGCCGCCGTCGCGGCGGGCATCAACGTGCGGCTGCACAAGTTCTTCGTCTATTGCTTCTCCGGCTTCTGCGCGGGCGTGGCGGGTATCGTGATCACCTCCCGGACGCTCTCGGGGCAGCCGACGGTGGGCGAGACCCTGGAGCTGTACGCGATCGCCGCGGTGGTGATCGGCGGCACGCGGCTCGGCGGCGGCGATGGGAGCCTGGTCCGCACGCTCCTCGGCGTCGTGGTCATCGCGGTGCTCGGCAACGGGCTCAACCTGATCAACGTGTCCTCGTACATCCAGCTCATCGTGATCGGCGCGATCATCATCGCCGCCGTCGGCTTCGACCTCTGGCGCCGCGAGCATGGCAGTGCGAGGTGAGCGCCGCCGGGGCGCGAGCCGAGCGGTGAAATGGATCGGTGGCCGTGCGAGGTGAGCGCCGCCGGGGCGCGAGCCGAGCGGGGAAATGGATCGGTGGCCGTGCGAGGTGAGCGCCGCCGGGGCGCGAGCCGAGCGGGGAAATGGGTCGGTGGCCGTGCGAGGTGAGCGCCGCCGGGGCGCGAGCCGAGCGGGGAAAGGGTTCAAAGGGTGTGCGAGGTGAGCGGCTTGAAGGAGCTGCGGTGAACTGCCGTAAGGAGGGAGCCATGAAGCGGATCCTGATGGCGGTCGGGGCGCTCGTGATCGGAGCGACGCTGGCCTGGGCGGCGGGCGAGGAGGCGTACCCGCGGCCGGCCAAGCCGGCGAAGGCGTACACGATCGGCGTGCTGGTGCCGCAGCTCACGAACCCGCACTTCCTCGGCCAGGCCTACGGCTACGTGGACGAGGCGGAGCGGCTCGGCGCCAGGGTGATCCTGCACGACGCGGGAGGCTACCAGTTCCTGGACAAGCAGATCGCGCAGATGGAGGACCTGATCGCGAGCAAGGTGGACGCGATCGCCCTCGTGGCGGTGAGCGGTCCGGGGACGGTGCCGGTGGTGGACCGCGCCGTGGGCGCCGGCATCCCGGTCGTCAACGTGAACGTGATGACCAACAACGACAAGGTCGCCATCCGCGTCCGCTCCGACGACAACGTCATCGGCGAGACGATGGCGAAGTACCTGCACGAGCGCCTGAAGACGGGCAGCGTGGTGATGCAGTCGGGCGTGGCCGGCGCCTCCGCGTTCGAGATCCGGGCCAAGGCCTTCCGGGCGTGGATCGAGAAGAACTCCCCCGGGATCAAGATCCTGGGCGAGCGCCACTCGCTCAACACGCCCGACCAGGGCCTCAAGAACATGGAGGACTTCCTCCAGACGTTCCCGCGGATCGACGCCGTCTACAACTCGGCCGACTTCGTGGCGATCGGCGCGGCCCAGGCGCTCAAGGCCACCGGCAAGGCGGGCAAGGTGATGATCGTGACCGCCGACTTCCAGCCGGACACCGAGCGGCTGGTCCGCGAGGGCGTCGTCACGCAGGCCGTGGTCCAGCAGCCCGTGACGATGGGGCGCTGGGCCGTCCGCGCGGCGATCAACATCCTCGAGAAGCGCCAGGTCCCCAAGCTCCTGTACACGCCGATCCTCTCGGTGACGAAGGAGAACATCGCGTCCGTGGACCTCTCGACGGTCCGGGCGCCGGCGGGCTGGAAGCCCCGGTAGGGGAAGGCACCGATGACCTGGAGCAAGTCGCACAACCTGGCCGACCTCGCCTACGTGGACGTGCAGGAGTACCTCGAGGCGCAGGATCTGGTCCTGGTGCCGATCGGGAGCTGCGAGAAGCACGGCGCCCACATCCCGCTCGGCACCGACTCGTTCATCACGATCGGGGTGGCGGAGCAGGCGGCGCGGAAGGCGGGCGTGCTCCACACGCCGCTCGTGCCGATCGGCTACTCGCCGCACCACATGGGCGAGATCGACCAGGGGACGGGCACGCTCACGTTCAGCGCCGAGACGTTCAACCGCATCTGCTACGAGATCGGGCGCTCGCTGGTCTTCCACGGCTTCAACAAGCTCGTGTACGCGACGCACCACGGCTCGAACTCGAAGATCATCGACCCGTTCCTGCGCCGCCTCCGGTACGAGACGGGCGCCTTCGTGGCCTTCTACAAGACACCGACCGAGCGCGAGTGCACGGTGGTCGCCGACATCATCGAGGGGCCGCCGGAGGAGACGCCGGGCTGGCACTCGGGCGAGATCGAGACGTCGATGATCCTGGCGTCCCACCCGGACCTCGTGGACATGTCGCGCGCGGTGCAGGACCGCGCCCATGCGCCCCGGTGGATGGGGCCGGCCTTCTCCAAGCGCGACGGCATGGGCACGGTGAAGTTCCAGGAGTCGGAGACCATCTGGGTGCCGATGGAGCACCACGAGTACAGCGACACCGCCACCATCGGCAACCCGTTCCGCGGCACTGCCGAGAAGGGCAAGAAGCTCTACGAGCGGGGCAGCGACCACCTGGCCGCGTTCCTCGCGGAGGTGAAGAAGATCCCCGTGAAGGCGGCGCGGCGAGACTACCCCGAGCGCGTCTGGTCCTGAGCGGGCGCCCATGGCGATCGCGCTGCTCGGCGGAAGGACGCTCTGACGGTGGCCATCACCATCTAGAGAGAGGACAGACATGGCGAACTTCGGCACGGTCGGCGTCGACTGGCAGCAGCGCGTCAACTGGGATCGGCTGCGCAAGTACCGCCTGGAGCGGGCGCGCGAGCGGATGAAGGCCCACAACCTCGGCGCGCTCCTCCTGATGTACGACGAGAACGTCCGCTACGTGACCAGCACGCTGACGCCGGGCTGGAACCGCCTGAAGCCGGGCCTCCGCTACGCGCTGCTCTGCGGCGACGGCGCGCCGGTGCTCTTCGAGCAGGGCGACATCGGCTTCCAGATCCAGCGCCACGCGCCGTGGATCCCGGAGGAGAACATCCGCTGGTCGTACGCGTGGATCAAGGGCGCGGCCGGCCCGGCCTCCCGCCAGCAGGTCAAGAAGTTCACCGACGCGATCGTCAAGGAGATGAAGCGCTACGGCGTCGCCGATCAGACGCTCGGCGTGGACTTCATCGACATCAACATGCTCCAGGCCTTCCAGGAGACGAAGCTCAAGTGGGCCGACGGGATGACGCCCATGATGGAGGCGCGGGCGATCAAGAACGTGGACGAGCAAGAGTGCCTGCGCATCGTCGGCGCGATCGGCGACGCCGCGCACTGGGAGACCATGCGCTTCCTCAAGCCGGGCCTCACCGAGAACCAGGTGACCGCGCACATCATGGAGTTCCTCTACGCGATCCCGGGCATGGAGGACGTCGAGGACGTGATCGTGTCGTCGGGCCCGAACACGTGGCCCAACTGGCGCAACTTCTCCGACCGGATCATCAAGCCCGGCGAGATCGTCTTCATGGACCTCGCGGCGCTGACGTGGAACGGCTACAAGTCCTGCTACTACCGCACGTACTGCGTGGGCAAGCAGCCGACGCAGGAGATGAAGGACTACTACGCGCTCGCGCTCAAGTGGCTCTACGACTCGATCAACACGGTGCGTCCGGGGGTGACCACGCGCGACATCGCGCTCAAGTGGCCCTCGGCGAAGGAGGCGTGGGGCTACGAGGAGGAGGACCAGGCGGCGGCGAACCTCTGGGGGCACGGCCTCGGCCTCGCGCAGTACGACCAGCCGGTCATCTCGCGCATCTGGTCGCTCGACCATCCGCTCGAGATCAAAGCGGGGATGGTCTTCGCGCTGGAGACGCAGCACGGCAAGAAGTACGAGTGGGGCGTGCGGATCGAGGAGATGCTGATCGTCCACGAGGACCGGACCGAGATCATCTCGAGCTTCCCCGTCGAGCAGATCACGGTCGTGATGTGAGCCACGCGGCTCTCCTCACCGCGCCACGGCGCCTCGAGCTCGTGACGCGGCCCCAGCCGGTGGCGGGGCCCGGCGAGGCGGTCGTCCGCGTCGCGGCGACGGCCGTCTGCCACACCGACCTCGAGATCTACACGGGCCGGCACCCCGGCGTCCGGCTCCCGCGGGTCATGGGCCACGAGGCCACCGGCGTGGTGGAGGCGGTGGGCCCCGGCGTCGGCCGCCTCCGCCCCGGCCAGCGCGTGATCCTGAACCCGGTCATCGCGTGCGGCGCGTGCGACTGCTGCGCGCGGGGCCGTGGGAACCTCTGCCGCGACGGCGGGCTCTTCGGGCGCGAGATGGACGGCTCGCTCGCCGAGCACGTCGTGCTGCCGGAGCGGTATCTCTACCCGCTGCCGGAGCACCTGTCCCTTCCAGTGGCGACGCTCATCGAGACGCTCGCGACGGTGCGCCACGCCCAGACGCGCGCGGGCGTGGGCCCGGGCGAGTCCGTCGTCGTGCTCGGGCAGGGCGCCGCCGGGCTCCTGCACACGCAGCTCGCCAAGCGCGCGGGGGCGGGCCCGGTCGTCGCGGTGTCCCGGAGTCCCGCCAAGCTCGCGCTCGCGCGGCGGATGAAGGCGGACGAGGTTGTGGACGCCTCGCGGCAGGACCCGGTCGCCGCGGTGCGCGAGGCGACGGGCGGCCGCGGCGCGGACGTGGTCATCGACGCCGCCGGCGTGCCCTCGCTGCTCGGGCCGGCGCTCGAGATGCTCACCCCCGGGGGCAAGCTCATCGTCTACGGGATCAGCCACCACCGGGTGCCCGACTTCACCACGTTCCCCCTGTACTTGAAGGAGCTCACCGTCTACGGCTCGCGCGCGCTGACGCCCGAGGACTTCGGGCCCGCGATCGAGCTCGTCGCCTCCGGCGTCGTCGACGTCGAGGGGTTCATCACGGGGACCTACCCGCTCGATCGCGTCGCGGCCGCGTTCGAGGACTACGAGCGCGCGCCGGGCTCGATCCTGAGGCTCGTCATTGTCTCGCCCGCCTGAGCGGCCGCCGCGCCTCCTGATCCCGCTCGCCGACGCCGGCGCGCTCGACGCCGCGCGGGTCGGGCCGAAGGCGGCGACGCTCGCGCGCCTCGGCCGCGCGGGCCTGCCGGTACCCGACGCGCGCTGCCTGACCGCCGACGCCTACCACGCCCAGCTCGGCGCGGCCGGGACGGCGGCGGCGGCCGGCCGGGTGGCCGCCGCGGAGGGCTTCGAGGCGCGCCGGCACGCGCTCGACGTCAGGCTCGGGTTCCTCCGCGCGCCCCTCGCACCGCCCGCGGTCGACGCGCTGCGGGAGCTCGCCGCGTGGCTCGGGACGCCGCCGACGGCGCAGGTCGCCGTGCGCTCCTCGGCGCTCCGCGAGGACGTGCCCGGCGCCTCCTTCGCGGGGCAGTTCGACAGCTTCCTCGGCGTCACGGGCGAGGCCGACCTCCACACCGCGGTGCGCGCCTGCTGGGCGAGCCTCTGGGCCACGCGCGCGCTCCGGTACATGCAGGCCCACGACGTGGACCCGGCCCACACGGCGATGGCGGTCCTCGTCCAGCACATGGTCGCCGCGCGCGCGGCGGGCGGGGCGTTGAGCCGGACCGCCGACGGCGCCGTGCTCCTGACCGGGACGTGGGGGCTCGGCTCCGCCGTGGCGCAGGGCGAGGTCGTGCCCGACCGCTTCCTGCTCGGCCGTGACGCGACGCTCGAAAGCGTGGAGCCCGGGCGCAAGGACCGGCGCGTGGCGAGCGCGCCCGACGGCGGCGCGCGGCCGGAGGCCGTCGAGCCCGGCCTCGTGGAGGCGCCGTGCCTCGAGCCCGACGAGGCGGTAGCCCTCGCGCGGCTCGTGCTCGAGGCCGAGGCGGTCGTGGGCGGGCCGGTCGAGGTCGAGTGGGCGAAGGACGCGGGCGGCTTCCGGATCCTCCAGGCCCGGCCGCTGCGGGTCGAGGCGGGCTTCGACGTGGACGAGGTCTGGCTCCGCCACCCGGCGCTCCGCGGCCAGCCGGCGGGCGTGGGCTGGGGCTCGGGCCCGGCGTGCGTCGTCGTGCACGAGCACGACCTCGAGCACGTGCGGCTCGGCGACGTCCTCGTGACCCAGGTCGCCGGCCCCGCGCTGACCGCGGTGCTGCCGCGCGTCGCGGGCCTCGTGGCCGAGCTCGGCGGCAGCACCTCGCACCTCGCGGCGCTGGCGCGCGAGCGCGGTATCCCCGCGGTGCTCGGCGTGGGCGACGCCACGCGGCGCATCCCGGAGGGCGCCACGGTCGCGGTCGACGGCGTGACCGGGCTCGTGCGCTGGATCCGCTGACGCGGCCGCGCGTCTTCGTCACGCAGCCCATCGCCCCGCGGGCGCTCGAGCGCCTCCGCGCCGTGGCCGACGTCGAGGGGAACCCCGACCCGCTCCGCATCCTCGACCGCGCCGGGCTGGCGCGGGCGGTGGGCGGGCGCGACGCGCTCGTGTGCCTGGTCCAGGACACCGTGGACGCCGAGGTGATCGCCGCGGGCGCGGCGCTCCGCGTGATCGCGACGATGACGATCACGCCCGAGCAGATCGACCTGGCCGCCGCGACGGCGCGCGGGATCCCCGTGACCACCATCCCGCCCATGGTCACCGAGGCCACGGCCGACCTCGCGCTGGCGCTCCTGCTGGCCGTCGCCCGGCGCGTCGTCGAGGCCGACGGCCTCGTGCGCGCCGGCGTCTTCCCCGGCGCCCAGTCCTGCCGCCTCGAGGGGCTCGGGGTGTCGGGCAAGACGCTCGGGCTCCTCGGCTGCGGGCGCGTGGGCCGGGCGGTCGCGCGCCGGGCGCGTGGCTTCGGGATGCGCCTGCTCTACACGGACCCGCGGCCGCTCGCGCCCGCCGAGGAGGCGGCGCTCGGTCTCCACCCGGTCGCGCTGCCCGAGCTGCTCGGGGAGGCGGATTTCGTCTCGGTGCACGCGCCGCTCGGG
>MGBU01000240.1 GCA_001790205.1 Candidatus Rokubacteria bacterium GWA2_73_35
TCGCGGGCGCGGTCCCGGGCGCGCAGCTCGGCGCGCTCGTGAGCCGGCGCCTGCCGCCGCGCGCCCTCCGGCTCGTGCTGCTCGCGTTCGTCGTGCTGACGGCGCTCAGGGTCTGGGCCGACCTGCTGTCGAGCGTCGGCCTGCGGGGGAACTGAGCGCGCCGGGGGCGCGATCGCCCGGCGTCCCGGGGCCTCGCCGGGTTGACCCCCGCGGCCGAGGCATATACCCTCTCCGGTCGACATATCGGACTGTCTCGGCTCGGGCGACGTCGCAGGAGGGCTTCATGACGGAGATCTCGCGTCGCGCGCTGCTGGAGCGGCTCGGCGTGCTCGGCGTCGCCGCGATCGCCGGCGGGTTCATCCCCGGGACCCCGGCAGGCGCCGCGGCCCAGCCGCTCGGACTGCACGAGAAGGTCGATGACGCGATCGCACGCCTCTTCGGCGGCCGCCCGATGAAGGACGGCCGCGGCACGGTCACGCTGCAGGTCCCGCTGATCGCCGAGAACGGCGCGGTGGTGCCCGTGTCGGTCGGCGCCGACCTGCCGATGGCGCCCACGAGCTGGGTCCGGCACGTCTACATCGTGGCCGACCGGAACCGGATCCCCGTGGTCACGCGCGTCACGCTCGCGCCGGAGGCGGGCCGCGCGTTCGTGGGGGCGAACATCCGGCTGGGCGAGACCGGCGACGTGCGCGCGATCGTCGAGCAGAGCGACGGCACGCTCTGGCAGGTCAGGCGCGAGGTCAGGGTCACCGTCAGCGGCTGCGGCGGCTAGGGCATGGCGGAGATCGGCAAGGTCCGGATCCGCGTCCCGTCGAGCATCAAGGCGGGGGACGTCATCCAGGTGCGCACGCTCGTGATCCACCCGATGGAGCGCGTCGAGCGCGACCCGCAGGGCCGGATCGTCCGGAAGCGCTACAACTACGTCAACCGGGTCGTGGTCACGTACCTGGGTCGCACCGTGGCGACGTTCGAGACGACCCAGAGCGTGAGCGAGAACCCCTTCTTCTCGTTCACGCTCCGGGCGACCGCGCCGGGGCGGGTCCGCGTCCAGTTCTTCGACACGCGAGGCGGCGTCTGGGAGGGCACGGCCGACATCACGTTCTCGTGAGGGGGCGGCGACGCGGCGCCGTCGTCCTGCGCGGCCTGGCCCTCGGCGCGGCCCTCCTGGCGGCGGCCGTCGCGTCCGCCGAGGACGGGCAGGGCGCGCGGCGCCCGGGCGCCGACGAGTGGGCGGCGCTCGTCGCCGGCCTCGGGCGCTGGGTCGACGCGCACGCCGACCGGGCGCACGGCGGCTTCGGCGCGGGGCCGAGGCTGCCGCACCCGCAGCTGCTCCTCGCGCTGCTCGAGCGCCGGGAGATCCTCGACGACGCGCGCCGCCGGGCGCACCTGGGGCGCACGCTCGACGCGATCCTCGCGGCCCTCGACGACCCCGTGGACGGCGGCTTCTTCCGCGCCGCCGCGACGCGGGACTGGCGGGAGCCCGACACGGAGAAGCCGCTCGCGACCAATGTCGCGCTCGCCCGCGTCTTCCAGCGGGCCGCGAAGGTCTTCGGCGAGCCGCGCTACGCGAAGGCCGTGGACAGGACCGTCGCCTGGATCCTGCGCCGGCTCTACGACCCGCTCGAGGGCGGCTTCCACGACGCGCAGCGCGCCGATCCCGCGTACTACCGCCTGCCGCCCGGGGAGCGGCGCGCGGCGCGGAAGCCCGAGCTCAGCGTCGACAAGCCGACGGCGGCGAACGGCGAGGCGATCGTGACCTTCCTCGCGCTCGGCCGCGCCGCCGGCCGGCGGGACCTGCTGCGCGCCGCCCGGCTGTCCCTCGAGTTCGCGCAGCGCCACCTCCTCGGCCCGCGCGGCGTCTTCGACGTCTACCGGGTCGCGGCGATCCGCGCGGAGGGGCGCGGCGGGCTCGACGCCAACGCCTGGATGGCGCGCGCCTTCCTCGAGGCCCACACGATCTACCGGCGCCAGTCCTCCCGCGACCTCGCCGAGGCGATCCTCGACCACGTGCTGGCGGAGCGCCTGGGCGCCGCGCCGACGCTCGGGGACGCCGGCCTGGTCGCCGAGGCCCTCCTGGCCGCGGCACGCCTGCCCGACGGGCGCCGCGCCTACCGCGACGCGGCCGAGCGCGTGCTCGCCGACGCGGGCGGGCGCCTCCGGGACCTCCTGGTGGACGGTCGCGGCGACTCGCCCGGCGCGGTGGCGGATGCGGCCCCCGCCCTCGGCGCCTGGCGCCGCCTGCGCGGCGACCGCTAGCCGGGAGTCCGCCCGAGAGGCGACGCCGGGGAGGGGTCGCTCGACCACGCGGCACGCGCCCGCATCACCGCTTGGCGGCTGGGCTCCATCCGGACGCGTGAGGCCCGCATTGGCGCCTGGAGGGAACGGGTTCTCGTCGACCCCTCCCCGGCGCCGCCTCTCGGGTGACCCACCGATCCCGCCGTCGCCCGACAGGGCTAGCGGCGGCGGCGCGGCGGGCTGCCGGCGTCGGAGAGCGCCGAGCGCAGCGCGGCGAGCAGGGCGCGCGCCTCGGCGCTGAGCGGCCGCTGGCGTGGGTGGATCATGTCGAGGCTCCGGCTGAGCGGCTCGGCGTCGGCGATCTCGATCGCGACGAGCGAGCGGCGCCTGAGCTCGCGCCCCACCGCCAGGTGCGGGAGGAAGGCGAGCCCCATCCCGCGCTCGACCATGCGCTTGGCCGTCTCGATCGTCTCGACCTCGAGGGCGACGTTGGGGACGAGGGCCGCGCGGCGGAACAGCCCGTGCGTGAGCGTCCAGTCGCTCGAGCCGCGATCGAAGAAGATCAGCGGACGGTCGGCGATCTCCTCGAGCCGCGCCCGGCGGCTGCGCGCCGCGGAGGGCCGCCCGACGAGGATCAGCGGGTCATCGCGCAGGCTCACGGTCTCGACCGCGGGGTGGTGGAGCGAGCGCGCGAGGCCGAGCTCGGCCTCGCCGCGCACCACCATCTCGAGGACCTCCTTGGAGTGGCCGGAGCGGACCGTGATCATCACCTTGGGGTGCGCCGCCTGGAAGCGCTGGAGCACGTCGGGCAGCAGGTAGGTGCAGATCGAGAGCACCGCCGCGATCTGGAGCGCGCCGCCGCTCGCCGGGCGGAGGTCGTGGACCGCCTGGCGCGCCAGGGCCACCGCGCGCAGGAGCTGCTCGGCGTGGGGCCGGAGGGCGCGGCCGGCGGCGGAGAGCGCGGGGCCGCCGCGCCCGCGCTCGAAGAGGGGCACGCCGAGGGAGTCCTCGAGCGTCTTGATCCGCGCGCTGACGGCGGGCTGCGTGATCCGGAGCGCGTCCGCGGCCCGGCGGAAGCCGCCGAACGTGCCGACCGCCAGGAAGGCCTCGATCTGCGGAATCTCCACGCTGATCAATATCTCTTATCTCTTTCATAAAAACAATCACGTTGCTTTGCACCCGGCACGGCGGGCAGACTGCGAGACAGGGAGGGACGCGATGCCCACGAGCTGCGAGTGCGGGATGACGATCGAGCAGCCGGCGACCCGGCTGACGCCTTGCCACGAGTGCGGGACCCTGCGCTGCCGGTCCTGCGCCATCGAGATGGATACCATCACCTACTGCCGCTGGTGCGCGATCTCGCTCGCGCCCGCGCCCAGCGCCTGAGCACCGAGCCGAGAGGAGGAGGGCGAATCGTGGAGAGCCAGGGCAAGAGGTTCCGCCAGCGACTCAAGACCGAGCCGTTCCTGTTCACCGGCGGTGTCTACTCGCCGCTGGACGCGCAGATCGCCGAGCGGGTGGGCCTGACGTCCGTCTACCTGAGCGGCTACTCGATGGCGCTGGCCAACGGCTGGCCGGACATGGGCTTCCTGACCCAGACCGAGGTCACCCGGACCGCCCACATGGTCGCGAGCGCCGTGTCGATCCCGGTCATCGCCGACGCCGACGACGGCTACGGCAACGCGCTCTCCACGATCCGGACGGTGCAGGAGTACGTCAAGACGGGCGTGGCCGGCATCCACCTCGAGGACCAGCGCTTCCCGAAGCGCTGCGGCCACATCGCGGGCAAGACGATCGTGCCGCTCGAGGAGGCGGTGGGCAAGTACCGGGCCGCGATCGACACGCGGAACCGGCTCGACCCCGACTTCGTGATCATCGCGCGCACGGACGCCTACGGCGCCGTCGGCGGGAGCCTGGAGGAAGCGGTCCGGCGCGGGCGCGCCTACGCGGACGCCGGCGTGGACCTCGTCTGGTGCGAGCTGTCGAGCGCGGCGCGCGAGCCGGCGATCGCCTTCGCCCGCGCGATGCGGGAGAGCCATCCGGGCCTGCCGCTCGCGTTCAACTACTCGTCCTCGTTCCGCTGGCACGCGGACCCGGCCCCGCTCACGTTCGAGGAGCTGGGCGCGCTGGGCTACCGCTACATCTTCATCACCCTCTTCGCGGCGCACGCGGGCACGTTCGCGGTGTGGAACGCGATGGAGGAGCTGGTGCGCGACCGCGAGCAGGCGCAGTGGCGGCTCGAGAAGACGAAGGTCGGCCACCCGACCGAGAGCCACCACGTGATGGCGCGCGTCGCGCACTTCCAGGAGCTCGAGCGGCGCTACGTGCCGGGCACCGCGGAGCGGATCCGGGCGTCGGCCGGCTACGACGACCACCGCCCGCACTAGCGGCCGGCGGCCGCCGTGCGCCGGGGTAAGATAGGGCCGCCGTGCGACCCGCCGTGGCCCTGTCGCTCTCCGCCGCCGCCCGCGCGCTCCTCCCGGGCGTTCCGGCGGCGCCGCCCGTCCCCGTCCGGTGATCGAGATCCTCGAGACCGACGTCCTCGTCCTCGGCGCGGGCGGCGCCGGCCTCTGCGCGGCGCTCCACGCCGCCGACGCCTCGCCCCGGCTCGCCGTCACGGTCGTCGTCAAGGGCCTGCTGGGCCGCGCCGGCTGCACGCGCATGGTGCAGGGCGGCTACAACGCGGTGCTGACCCCGCCCGACTCCCTCGAGGCGCACCTCGGCGACACGCTCGCGGGCGGCGGGTGGATCAACGACCAGGAGCTCGCGTGGACGCTCGTCCGGGAGGCGCCCGGGCGCGTGCTCGAGCTCGAGGCGCGCTACGGCTGCCTCTTCGACCGCCGCCCCGACGGGCGCATCCACCAGAAGCCCTTCGCCGGCCAGACGCACGACCGGACGGTCCACAAGGGCGACCTCACGGGCATCGAGATCATGAACCGGCTCGCGGAGCAGGTCCTCGCGCGCGGCAACATCCGCGGCCTCGAGGAGTGCCGCGCGGTCGAGCTCGCGCGCGACGCGGACGGGCGCGCGGCGGGCGCGCTCGTGCTCGATGTCCGCACGGGCCGGTT
>MGBU01000241.1 GCA_001790205.1 Candidatus Rokubacteria bacterium GWA2_73_35
GTGGCGGCCGAGCAGGAGCTTGGCCGAGATCTCGGGCGTCAGCGCGATGAAGCCGCCGAGCGCCCGCAGCGTCCGCTCGACGACGTAGCGATAGGCGCGCAGGCGCCGCGCGGACGCCTCGACCGCGAACTGCCCCTCGAGCGGGTGCGTCACCGGCGCTCAGTAGACCGGCGACCGCTGGGTCGTCCTGAGCAGCCGCTCGATCTCCTCCTCGGTGAAGCCCGCCTGGCGGCGCACGTCGGTCGCGACCGAGACGGGCACCGCCTCGGGGTCGCCCGTGCGCCGCATCCCGCCCAGGTTGAACCGCTCGTCGATCGTCTCCTGGAACTCGATCGCGCGGCGCCGGCGCTCGGGATCGCCCTCCGTGAGCCGCGTGAGCCACTTCGAGCCCATGCGCACGTGGGTGATCTCGTCGGCCAGGACGAACTCGACGGCGCGCTCGAGGATCGGGTCGCCGATCCTCCGCGCGATGTGGACGAGCTGGTTGAACACGTCGCAGGCGAGGCCCTCGAGCCCGCGGTTGACGCCCGCGACGCGCGCCGCGGCGTCCTCGGCGCAGGCGCAGCGCCAGAGGATCGTGGTCTCCGGGAACTCCCCCGCGTGGCCGTCGAGGTGCTCGAGCAGGCGCAGGTAGATCTCGACGTGGCGCGACTCGTCCCAGACCTGGCGCGCCATGTCGAGCGTGAACTCCCACGGCGCGTCGGGGAAGTCGCAGACCGAGCGGCCCGCGCCCTCCATGGCCTGCAGCTCGCCCACCAGGATCCCGTGCACGCGCTCGCGGATCGCCTCGCGGCTTGCGAGGTCCGGGAAGGGCGGGAGCCCCTGCTCGAGCTTGAGCCGGGCCACCTCCCGCGCGCGCATCCGCACGAAGCGGTCCTCGCGCGCGAGCTTGTCGTAGGCGATCGGGCGCTCCATCGGGCTCCCCCTGCCGGCTGGACCCGGAATGAACCGACGTTCGGCGAGTGTAGCAGACTACACGCGCTCCTTGAACTCCTTGCCGAGGAGCCCCTCGGGCCGGAGCAGGAGCACGACGATGATGACCAGGAACGCCAGCGTGTTCTTGAACTGGATCGTGAGGTAGGCGCCCGTCAGGCTCTCGGCCACGCCGAGGATCAGCGCGCCCACGACGGCGCCCGGCAGGCTGTTGAGCCCGCCCAGCACGGCGGCGGCGAAGCCCTTCAGGAACGGGTCGAGCATGAAGAAGGGGTCGAGGAGGAGCGCCGGCGCCAGGAAGATCCCGGCGACGACGCCGAGGGCCGAGGCCGCCCCCCAGGAGACGGAGAGCACCATCCGCGTCGGGATCCCGAGGGTCTGCGCCGCCATCAGGTTCTCGGAGGTCGCGCGCATCGCGAGCCCGAGCCGCGTCTTCTGCACGAGCAGGTAGAGCAGCAGGCTCCCGACGAGCCCCGCCGCGAGGGTCGCGAGCGCGAGCTGGCTCATGACGACGAGGCCGACCTTGTAGGTCTTCGTGTCGGAGATCGGGAACGGGAGCGAGGTGGGCTCGGCCCCCCACCACCACACGACGACGCCCTGGATGATCAGCGCGAGCCCCAGCGTCAGGATGACCATGCCGAGGAGGTTCGCGCCCTCGCGCTGCGCCCGGACGAGCACGCCGAAGTAGAACGCGATGCCGACGGCCGCGCCCACCAGGAGGCTCCCGAGGAACGCGACGGGGAACGAGTACTCGCTCGACAGGAGCGAGAACGCGACGAAGGTCGCGAGCGTGGCGATGTCCCCGTGCGCGAAGTTGAGCACGCGCGTCGAGCGGTAGATCAGCACGATGCCGAGCGCCACGAGCGCGTAGAGGCTCCCCGCGGCGAGCCCCGTGAACGCGTACTGGAGGAGCTTTTCCATCTTTCTTATTCTCCGTCGGGGCGCCTGCGCCGGGCCTCCGGCGCCCGACGTTCGGGCGGCCCCCCCGCGGGCCGATTCAACGGAAGGGCCAGAGCTGGAAGTACAAGCGCGTCTTGAGCCAGCGGCCGAAGAGGCCGAGCGGCTCGAAGATGAGCACGAGGAGGATCGTCACCCCGTAGACGACCGGGACCATCTCGCGGAAGTTCGAGAACACCTTCGGCACGAGGATGACGAAGAGGGCGCCCAGGATGGATCCCTCGATGGACGCCACGCCGCCGATGATCACGGCGACGAAGAGCGTGATCGACTCGAGGATGTTGAAGATCTGGGGCTCGATGTGGCCGAGCACCTGGGCGTAGAGCGCGCCGTGGACGCCCGTGTAGAAGGACGAGATCGCGAACGACAGGAGCTTGTAGCGCGTCAGGTTGACGCCGTTGACCTCGGCCGCGATGTCGGCGTCTCGGATGGCGACGAAGGCGCGGCCGACGTAGGAGGAGACGAGGTTGTACGTCGCGAGCGTGAAGCCCGCGAGGAGGAGCACGTAGACGTAGTACTCGTACCGCACCGGGGAGAGGCCGAGCATGGGCTTGAGCTTGGCGATGGCCAGGCCGGAGCGCCCGCCCGAGAGCACCTCCCAGTTCACGAAGATCTGGTAGACGGCCACGCCGAAGCCGAGCGTCGCGATGGCGAGGTACGGCCCCTTGAGCCGGAGCGAGGGAAAGCCGACCAGGATCCCCGCGAGAGCGGCCACCGTTCCCGCCCCGACGAGAGCCAGGAGGAACGGCGCGCCCCAGATCCTCAGGTGGCCAAACGCAAACGCCCCGATCGCGAGAAAGCCCGCCTGCCCGAACGAGATCTGCCCCGTGTAACCGATCAGGATGTTCTGGCCCATGACGCCGATCGAGTAGAGCGCCACGAGCGTGGCGATGAAGACCATGTAGTCCGGCGCCACCCACGGGAACGCCACGACCGCCAGGAGCACGAGGCCGAGGAGCGCCCGCGTGAAGGACTTTCGCGCGAAGCGCAGGTCCTGAGCGTAGGACTCGACTAGATCCACGCGCTCACCTCGCCTGCGGCTGCGGCTCGCAATGCCCCATCCATGCTAGTCCCTGTAGAGGGTCCGGATCAGGTCCGCGTACCGTGTCTCGAGCGCCCGGCGCTTCACCTTCATCGTCGGCGTGACGTCGCCTTCCTCGGCGTAGAAGCGGCGCGGCAGGAGCGCGAACTTCTTGACCGTCTCGACCTGGGAGAGCGTCTTGTTGACGCGGTCCACCTCGCCGTCGATCAGCCGCACGACCGCGGGGTTCTGGGTGAGGTCCTGGAAGGTCGTGAACGGGATCCGCTCGTCCTGGGCGAACTTCGTCACGTTGTCCTCGTCGATGAGGATCAGCGCGACGAGGTACTTCCGCGTGTCGCCGATGACCACGGCGTCCTGGATGTAGGGACTGAACTTCAGCTTGTTCTCGATGTAGGCCGGCGTGATGTTCTTGCCGCCCGCCGTGATGATGATGTCCTTCTTCCGGTCCATGATCTTGAGGTAGCCGTTCTCCCACGCGCCCACGTCCCCGGTGTGGAGCCAGCCCTCGCGGTCGACCGTCTCGGCGGTCAGCTCCGGGTCCTTGAAGTAGCCCTTGAAGACGTGCGGGCCGCGCGTGAGGATCTCGCCGTCGTCGGCCAGCACCACCTCGATGCCGGGGATGGCCTGGCCGACCGTGCCGACCCGCGGGCGCGCCACCCGGTTGACCGAGATCACGCCCGTGGACTCGGTCTGGCCGTAGCCCTCGATCAGCGGGATCCCGAGGGCGTGGTAGTACTCGAACAGCTCCGGCGAGGCCGGGGCGGCGCCGCAGACGGCGATCCGCGTGCGGTCGAAGCCGAGCCGGCGCTTGAGCGGCGCCAGGACCGTCCAGGAGGCGAGCCGGTACGCGAGCCCGAGCCCGGGAGGGATCGGCCCGCCCGCGAGCTTGGCGCGGGCGTAGCGCCGGCCGACGGCGACCGCGGCGCGGTACGCGCGCCGCTTGAGCCACGTCGAGTCGGCCATCCGCAGCTCGACCGTCGAGGCGAGCTTCTCCCAGATGCGCGGCACGCTGGCGAAGTACGTGGGCGAGATCTCGCGCAGGTTCTGGAAGAGGGTGTCGAGGCTCTCCACGAAGTTCACGATGTAGCCCGTCCGGAGCGGGCCGAAGACCGAGATCAGGTTCTCGTAGATGTGCGCGAACGGCAGGTACGAGACGACCTCGTCGTCCGCCGTGACGGGGTTGACCCCGAGGAACGCCTCGGTCACCCAGAGGATCGAGCCGTGGGACAGCATCGCGCCCTTGGGCGGCCCCGTGGTGCCCGAGGTGTAGATGATCATCGCGGTGTCCGCGGGGCCGATCGCCGCCAGGCGCTCGTCCACGGCCGCGGGATGGGACTCGGCGAACGTCGTCCCCTGCTTCAGGAAGTCCTCGAAGAAGCTGACGCGCTCCTCGGTGAAGCCCCAGAGCCCCTTCGCGTCCCAGACGACGATGCGCTCGAGCTTCGTGTCGCCGGCGATCGCGAGGATCTTGTCGAGCTGCTCCTCGTTCTCGACGAAGATGAGCCGCGCCTCCGAGTGGTTCAGGAGGTACCGGACCTGCTCCGGCGCGGAGGTCGGGTAGATCCCGACGGTGACGCCGCCGGCCGTCTGGATGCCAAGGTGGCAGTAGAGCCACTCCGCCCGGTTCTCCGCGAGGACTGCGACGTTCTCCTGGCGGCGGAGGCCGAAGGCGAGCAGGGCGGCCGCGACCCGGCGGACCGCGTCGTGATACTCGCGCCAACTCACCCGGTGCCAGATGCCGTACTCCTTGAAGCGGATCGCGAGACGATCGCCCTGTCGCTCGACCTGCCCGGCAAACAGCGCCGGGACGCTCCGCGCCGCGTCCGTCATCACCATCGCCTCCTCTTGCGGTAGAGCCGCCAGCCCTTCACGGCCGCCTCCGCCGTCCCGACGCCGAGGTAGACCTCGCGCACGTCCTCGTTCTCCATCAGCTCCTTCGACGTGCCCTCGAGCACGATCCGCCCGGCCTCGAGGATCGCGCCCCGGCGCGCCACGCCGAGCGCCAGCCGCGCGTTCTGCTCGACGAGGAGGATCGTCGTGCCCGTCCGGCTGATCGCGGTCAGCGCCTCGTACACGCTCTTGGCGACCCGGGGGGCGAGGCCCAGCGACGGCTCGTCGAGCATCAGGAGCCGCGGGCGCCTGAGCATCGCGCGCCCCAGGGCGAGCATCTGCTGCTCGCCCCCGGAGAGCGTCTCCGCCTCCTGCCGCGCGCGCTCGTGGAGGATCGGGAACATCCCGTAGACGAACTCGAGGTCCGTGCGGACGCCGTCGTCGTGCCGCCCCCAGAGGCCCAGCTCGAGGTTCTCCCGGACGGTCAGCTCCCTGAACAGGCCCCGGTCCTCGGGCACGTAGACGACGCCGAGCCGCGCGATCGCCTCCGGCTGCCAGCCGTCGATCCGGCGGCCTCCGAAGACGAGCTCGCCCTTCTTGGGCTGGTCCTTCAGCAGCCCCGCGATCGTCCGGAGCAGCGTCGTCTTTCCGGCTCCGTTCGGCCCCAGCACCGTGAAGATCTCGCCCTCCTCGATCTCGAGCGACACGCCGAAGAGCGCGTAGATCCGGTCGAAGTAGAGCGTCTCGATCGAGGCGACCTTCAGGAGCGGCTGCGGCGAGCCGTCCCCCCCGCGCCCCCCCGGCGCGCGCGGCGCGCTACTCACCGAGGTACGCCTTGATCACTTCGGGGTGGCGCTGGACCTCGGCCGGCGTCCCCTCGGCGATCTTCACGCCGTGATCGAGCGCGACCATGCGGTCCGCCAGGCGCGAGGCCACGCGCAGGTCGTGCTCGACGAGGAGCACCGTGATGCCGAAGCGCCCGCGGATCTCGTGGATCCAGTACGCGGACTCGTCCTTCTCCTCCTGCGTGAGGCCCGAGACCGGCTCGTCGAGGAGGAGGAGTCTGGGCTCCGTCGCGAGCGCCCGCCCCAGCTCGACGCGCTTCTGGACGCCGTACGGACAGTCGGCGACCCGGCTCTTGCGGACGGGCTCCAGGTTGAGGAACTCGATGATCTCCTCGCAGCGTCGCCGGTGGCGGATCTCCTCGCCGCGCGCGCGCAGGAGGGCGGTGAGGAAGTTCTTCCGGAAGTGGAGGTGCCGTCCGACCATCAGGTTGTCGAGCACGCTCATGTTGTGGAACAGGCGCAGGTTCTGGAACGTCCGCGCGATCCCCAGACGCGTGATCGCGTCGGGCGTGCGCCCGAGCACCGACTCGCTGCGGAAGGCGACACCGCCCGCCGTCGGGCGGTAGATCCCGGTGACGCAGTTGAAGAGCGAGGTCTTGCCGGAGCCGTTCGGACCGATGACGGCGAGCGTCTCGCCCTCGGCGACCGAGACCGAGACGTCCTGGAGGGCCGTGATCCCGCCGAAGTTGAGCGAGAGGTCCCTGACCTCGAGCAGGTCTCCCATTCCCGGTCGGCACACGGCGGGGGAAGGGCCCGTCCGGAGCCCCTCCCCCGCCCTCCCTCCGCTCAGATCCCCGTCCTAGAAGTGCGAGGGGAAGGGCTGATAGCCGGTCACCGTGGTGAACGCTGCGCCCGCGGCCTTCCCCGCCCGCATCATGCGGATCGGGTTGAGCCCGTGGCGCCGGTTCGGGCCCCAGGTGATCTTCCCCGTCAATCCCTCGGGCGACCAGTCCTTGATCGTCTCCATGGCCTCGATGAAGTTGTCGCGCGTCAGGTTCCGCCCCGCGCGCTTGAGCCCCTCGACGGTCGCGACCATGCCGGCGACGCCGGCGAGCGCGAAGCTCTCGCGGCCCTTGAGCTTCGGATCCTGCTTCACGATGATCTCGATGACGCGGTCGGCCTCGGGCTCACCCGGAACGGCGCCGGTGACGTTGTAGTAGGCGCCCTCCCACAGCTCCCCGAGCAGGCGGAACATCACGAAGCGGTCCCCCAGCGGGAACGACGCGAAGATCTTCGGCCGGTAGCCGACCTTGGCCATCTCCTTGATCAGGCCGGCGCCGTGGGTCGCCGTGGAGTAGATGACGATCGCGTCCGCGCCCGACTCCTTGAGCTTCAGCGCGTGGGTCCCGAGCTCGCGGTCGGCCACCTCGTAGGCGACCTCCGCCGCGAGCGTCACGCCGAACTTGGCCGCGCCCCGCCGCACGCCCTCGAGGCCGCCCTTGCCGTAGTCGTCATTCTGGAAGAAGGCGCCGACCTTCTTGGCCTTCTCGAGCTTCCGCGCCTGCCCGACCAGGAACTCGCCCTCGTCCCCGTAGTCGGGATACACCATGAACACGCCGCGCACCTTCTCCCGGGGCTGCTTGGCGAAGATCTGGGGGTTCCCGTACGGCCAGATGGTCGGGAGCTTCGCCTCGGCGATGTTGTCCTTGTTCGCGTTGAGCACCGCGCTGCCCAGCAGCTCGACCAGCGCGAAGACCTGGTCCTTCAGCTCGTTCACGTTCGCGACCGCGCGCCCGGGGTTGTAGCCGTCGTCCCGCATCATGACCCTGAGCTTGCGTCCGTTCACCCCGCCCTGGGCGTTGACGTACTTCGTCCACGCTTCCGCCCCGAGGGCGGTCGTTCCCCAGGCCGCGGCCGGGCCGGACAGGGGCGTCGTGATGCCGAGCACGACCTCGGTGTCGGTCACGCCCGGGACCTTCGTCTGGGCAAGCACCGGCAGCGCCAGTGCCAGCAGCGCCGCGAGCGTCAGTGCGGCGGTCCGGATCCTCATGTGCCGTCTCCTCATGGTGACTGGTCTGGGTCCCACCCACAGCCGACGTTGCGCCAGTGATGCGCCGGGATTATACGCGAACCCTCCGCGGGCCGCATCGACGCGGTGCGCCGTCCGCGGGCCGCCCGCCCCTACTCGCTCCTAGTACGTTTGGACAAGAGCGACGCCGGGATCACCGTCCCCTGGCCGAAGCGCGCCGTCAGCCGATCCACGACGCGCCCGAGGCGCTCGCGGCGTAGCGCGGCGGGGTCGAGGAGGTCGAGCTGGCCCCGGCCCGCCGGCCCGAGGCGGGAGGCCGAGAGCCCGATGAGCCTCACCGGGCGCGCCACGCGCTCCCGCTCGAGGAGGGCCGCGGCGCGGCGGTAGAGCTCGAGGGCGTCCTGGGTGGGCTCCCCCGTGAGGCTCCGGGTGCGGGTCTCGAACGGCGCCAGCCGGAGCTTGAGCGTCACCCGGCCGGCGGCGAAGCCGCCCGCGCGGAGCTCGGCCGCCAGCGCGTGCAGGGCCTCCCCGTGGCGGCCGAAGCGCCGCACGAGCACCGCGCGCGGCACGCGCTGGAGCTCGGCGACCGTCGTGACCCCCAGCTCGCGGAGCGCCCGCGCCATGACCCGCCCGACGCCCCAGATCCGCTCGACCGGCAGCGGGGCCAGGAATCGGGCTTCCCCGCCCGGGGCCACGACGACGAGGCCGTCCGGCTTCTCGAGGTCGGAGGCCACCTTCGCGAGGAACTTGTTCGGCGCCAGGCCCGCGGAGGCGGTGAGGCGCGTTTCCTCGCGGATGCGCACCTTGATCCGCCGCACGGCGGCCTCCGGACTGCCGAAGAGCCGCTCGGTCCCGGTGAGGTCCACGAACGCCTCGTCCACCGAGACGGGCTCGACCAGGGGCGAGAAGCCCGCGAGGATCGCCATGATCTGGAGCGAGACCTCGCGGTACTTCGCCATGTCCACCGGCAGGAACGCGGCGTGCGGGCACAGGCGCGCGGCGCGGCCGATCGGCATGGCGGACCGGACGCCGTAGACCCGGGCCTCGTAGGAGGCGGCGGAGACGACGCCGCGGCCCCGCGGGTCGGCGCCGACGATCACGGGCCGGCCGGCGAGCGCGGGCCGGTCGCGCTGCTCGACGGACGCGTAGAAGGCGTCCATGTCCACGTGCGCGATCGCCCGTTCCCGCCTCACGGCCGCGGCTCCCGCCCTGGGGTGCTCTCCTCGACCACGCCAGCCACCACTCTCGGTGACGATCGCTCCTGCTGGAGCCCGGGTCAACCCTGACTCCACGGGTCTCGGAGACCACCCCGGGGCGGGAACCGCGGCCGGGCGGCCCGGCGGGCGTCGCCCTCGGACTCGCCCGCGCGCGCGGCCGCGAGCTATGGCCCCGGGGACGTCAGGCGCGGGCGAGGCCGAGATCGGGGGCGATGTCGCTGAGCGCGGCGACGACGAAGGCGATGTGCTCGTCGAGGGGGACGCCCAGCTCGTCGGCGCCCCGGTAGACGTCGTCCCGGTTGACCGTCCGCGCGAAGCCCTTGTCCTTGAGCTTCTTCCTCACGGACGCCGGCTCGAGCCCGGTGATCACGCGGCCGGGCCGCACCAGCGCCACGGCGTGGACGAAGCCCGACAGCTCGTCGCACGCGTACAGGGCGCGCTCCAGGAGCGCGACGCGCGGCATCCCGGCGTAGTCGGCGTGCGCGAGGATCGCGCGCACGAGCCGCTCGGGCACGCCGCGGGCCAACAAGATTTCGGCGCCCTTGAGGGGGTGCTGGGGCGCCCGAGGATGCATCTCGTAGTCGAAGTCGTGGAGCATGCCGGCGACGCCCCACGCCTCCGGGTCCTCGCCGTACCGGCGGGCGTAGGCGCGCATCGACGCCTCGACGGCGCGGGCGTGCTTGCGGAGGCTGTCGCTCCGGGTGAACTCGGTGAGGACCGACCAGGCCGCGTCGCGGCTGATCAGCTCCGATGTGCCTGCTGGCTGCGCCACTTGTCGATGGACTTCTTGGAGAAGACCCAGGCGCCGTTGAGCTGGAGCGAGGGGATGCGCCGCTCGGTCGCGAGCTGCGCGAGGGTGTGCTCGTCCATGGCAAGGTAGGTCGAGGCTTCCTTGATGCTCAGCACGTCCTTCGGCGTCACGAACGTTCCTCCTCCGTGCGTTTGCGCAGCGTCTCCACGTCCGCCTCGAGCGAGCGGATCCGCTCCACGAGCTGCTCGAGCGCCCGGCTGACCGGGTCGGGCAGGTCCGTCTGGTTGAAGTCGAGCCCGCCGACCCGCTGCCCGTCCTTGTATGTTATCCGGCCGGGCACGCCGACGACAACGCAGTTCGGGGGCACGTCGCGGACGACCACCGACCCGGCGCCGATGCGCGCGTTGTCGCCGATGGTGATCGCGCCGATGATCGCCGCCCCGGCGCCGACGACGACGTTGTTGCCGAGCGTGGGGTGGCGCTTCTCGCGCTTGAGGCTGGTGCCGCCGAGCGTCACGCCCTGGAGCAGGGTCACGTTGGCGCCGATCTCGGCGGTCTCGCCGACGACGACGCCCATGCCGTGGTCGATGAAGAGCCCCGGCCCCAGCCGCGCCGCGGGATGGATCTCGACGCCCGTCAGGAAGCGGCCGAGGTGCGCAACGAAGCGCGCGAGCGTCGTCCAGCCGCGCCGCCAGAGGCCGTGGGCGACCCGGTGGAACGCGAGGGCGTGGACGCCGGGATAGCAGACCATCACCTCGAGGGCCGAGCGCGCGGCCGGGTCCCGCTCGAGGGCGGCGCGGACATCACGACGGAACGCGTCGAGCACGCTCAGCCCCTGCGCGCCCGGGCGGCGAGGGCCGCCGCGCGCAGCGCCGCCGCGGCGACCTCCGCCGCGTGCCGCCGGTCGTCCGGGAGCCCGTCGAGCGCCGCCTCGATCTCGTCGGCCTTCACCTGCGAGAGCTCCTCCACGGCCCGCCCCCGCGCCAGCTCGCTGGCGACGCTGGCCGCGGCGATCGTCGGCCCGCACCCGTAGGTCTGGAACCTCACCTCGACGGCCCGGCCGTCCCGCACGCGGAGGAAGAACCGCGTGAGGTCGCCACAGCCCTCGTACTCGTCCTCGCCCACGCCGTCGGGCGCCTGCATCATCCCGGCGTTGCGCGGGTTCAGGAAGTGATCCACCAGCGTCGCGCTGTACCTCACGCGGCCCCGACCCGCAGCGCGGCGCGCAGCTTGCGCACCACGGCCTCGAAGCTCTCGACGACGTAGTCGACGTCCTCCGCGCTGGTGGAGCGGCCGAGCGAGCACCGCACCGAGCCCATCGCCCAGTCGAGCGGGACGCCCATCGCGACGAGCACGTGCGAGGGCTCGACGTTGCCCGCCGTGCACGCCGAGCCCGCCGAGACGCCGATCCCCTTGAGATCGAGGCCGAGCACGAGCGACTCCGACTCGACGTTCCGGACCAGGAGGCTCGCGGTCCCCGGCAGGCGCTCGACCGGATGGCCCGAGAGCCGCACCTCGGGGACCCGCGCGTGGATCCCCTCCCACAGACGCGTGCGGAGCGCCGTCAGGCGCTCGGCCTCCGCCGCCATCTCGCGCGCGCGGATCTCGACGGCCTTGCCGAGGCCGACGATCCCCGGGACGTTCTCCGTCCCCGCGCGCCGGCGCCGCTCGTGCTCGCCGCCGTGCTGGATCGAGACCATCCGCGTGCTCTTGCGGATGAAGAGGCCGGCGACGCCCTTCGGGCCGTAGATCTTGTGGCCGGAGAACGAGAGCGCGTCGATGCCGAGCGCGTGCACGTCGAACGGGATCTTGCCGAGCGTCTGCACGGCGTCGACGTGGAGGGG
>MGBU01000242.1 GCA_001790205.1 Candidatus Rokubacteria bacterium GWA2_73_35
CACCGACGTGCGCGACGCCGAGCAGCTCGGCCTCTTCACGCCGCCGGTCGTGCCCGACCCGGTCCTCGCCGAGCTCCTGGCGCTCGACCTCGCCCACGTGACGCCCATCGAGGCCCTGAACCTGTTGGCGAAGTGGCAGCAGCGCGCCGCCGGGGCTCCGTGACGCGGATCCGTCGCCTCCCCGACCACCTCGTCAACAAGATCGCGGCCGGCGAGGTGGTGGAGCGCCCGGCGTCCGCCGTGAAGGAGCTCGTCGAGAACGCGATCGACGCCGGCGCGACGAGCGTGGCGGTGGAGCTCGGCGACGGCGGCGCGGCGCGGATCCGCGTGAGCGACGACGGGATCGGCATGACGGCCGAGGAGCTGCCGCTCGCGCTCGAGCGCCACGCGACCTCGAAGCTCGAGCGCGACGAGGACCTCGACGCGATTGCGACGCTCGGGTTCCGGGGCGAGGCGCTGGCCGCGATCTGCGCCGTCTCGCGCTTCGCGCTCACGAGCCGCGCGCGGGGCGCCGCCGAGGGTGCGCGCCTCGCCGGCGAGGGGGGCGCGGTCGCCCGGCGCCTCGCCGTGCCCGCCGAGCCCGGCACGAGCGTCGAGGTGCGCGACCTCTTCTTCAACACGCCGGCGCGGCTCAAGTTCCTCAAGTCGCCGGCGACCGAGCTGGCGGCGAGCCTCCGGAGCCTCGCGCAGCTCGCGCTGGCGCACCCGGACGTGCAGCTGCGGGCGGTCAACAACGGGCGGCCCGTGCTGACCGCGCCGCGCGCCGCGGGGCTGCGCGAGCGCGTGGGCGCGCTGTGGGGCTGGGAGGTCGCCGAGCGGCTCCTCGCCGTGGACCGCGAGGAGCACGGCGTGCGCGTGCGCGGGCTCGCGAGCCCGCCCGCCCTGACGCGCGGGAACCGCGAGGAGATCGTGCTGATCGTCAACGGGCGGCCGGTCCGCGACCCGGCGCTGCTCGGGGCCGTGCTCGAGGCCTACCGGCCGACGCTCGCCCGTGACCGGTTCCCGCTCGTCGTCCTTGCCGTCATCCTGCGAGAGGCCGACGTGGACGTGAACGTCCACCCGACCAAGGCGTGGGTGCGCTTTCGCCATCCGCGCCTCGTCTACGAGGTGCTCGCCGCGGCGCTCGGCCAGGCGCTGCGCCGCCCCGCGGTCGTGCCCGAGACGCCGCTCGCCGGCGGCGACGGCCGCGCGCCGGAGGCGGCCGCCGGCGTCGCCGAGCAGGCGGCGCTGTTCGGCGCGGCGCCGGCGGCGCCGGCGCGGGGGCTGTTCGGCCGGGTGCTCGGCCAGGTGCAGGAGACGTTCGTGGTCTCGGCGTCCGAGAACGAGGTGTTCTTCCTCGACCAGCACGTGGCCCACGAGCGTGTGATCTTCGAGCGCGTCCGGCGCGAGCTCGCCGAGGGCGCGCCGGTGGCGCAGACGCTCCTGTTCGCCGAGCCCCTCGACCTGCCGCCGCAGGCGCAGGCCCTCCTCGGGCGCTGGCGCGAGGCGCTCGAGCGGCTCGGCTTTGCGTTCGAGGGTGGGGGCGAAGCCATCGTGCTCAGCGCCGTGCCCGCGGTCCTCAAGGGGGACGAGCCGAAGCGGCTCGTCGAGGCCGCGCTCGACGAGCTCGCCGGGCCGCGGGCCGGCGAGCCAACGCTCGACCGCGCGCTCGCCTTCGTCGCCTGCCGGGCGGCGGTCAAGGCCAACACGCCGCTCGCGCAGGAGGAGATGGAGCGACTCGTCGCCGAGCTCGGGCGGGCGGAGACGCCGTTCTTCTGCCCCCACGGGCGGCCGATCGTGAGCCGGATCTCCCTCCACGAGGTCCGCCGTGACCTCAAGCGGAGCTGGTAGGACGCCCCCGGAACGCCCTGCTGGTAGACTGGGAGCGGTGAAGGACCGACCGGACCTCGTCGTCATCGGAGGGCCGACCGGCGTCGGCAAGACGGCGGTCGCCGTCGCCCTGGCGGCGCGGGTGCCCCTCGAGGTGATCAGTGCCGACTCGCGGCAGGTCTACCGCGGCATGGACGCGGCGACCGGCAAGCCGACGGCGGCGGAGCGCGCCGCGGTGGCGCACCATCTGATCGACGTCGTCGACCCGGACGACCGCTACCAGGCCGCCCGCTTCCGCACCGACGCCGAGGCGCTGGTCGGCGCGATCCGGGCGCGGGGCCGCCTGCCCGTCGTCGTCGGCGGCACGGGGCTCTACATCCGCGCGCTCCTCCGAGGCCTCGATCCGGCGCCGCCGGCGGACCTCGGGTTCCGCCGCGAGCTCGCCACGGTCGCCGCCCGCGAGGGCGGCGCCGCGCTCCACGCGCGGCTTGCGGGGGAGGCGCCGGCGCTCGCGCGGCGGCTGCACCCGAACGACCGAGTGCGGGTCGTGCGCGCGCTCGAGATCGTGCGGGCCGGCGGCGCCGCGGGGGCCGCGCGGACGCGCTGGGCGCGGGCCGACGGCCCGTACGCCGTGGCGTACTTCGGGCTCACGCTCGAGCGGGCGGCGCTCGCGCGCCGCCTGCGCGCGCGCGCGGCCGCGTTCGTCGCGGCGGGGCTCCCGGCGGAGGTCGCGGGGCTGCTCGCCCGGGGCTACGCCCCGGCGCTGCCCGCGCTCGGCTCGATGGGCTACCGCGAGTTCGTCCAGGTGGCGCAGGGCCGCCTCGGGCCGGAGGAGGCGCTGCGCCGCATGCAGCGCGACACCGTACGGTACGCGAAGCGCCAGTGGACCTGGTTCCGGCGGGAGCCCGGCGTCACGTGGATCGACGTGGAGGCCGCCGGGGGGCCCGCCGGCGTGGCGCGCCGGATCGAGGCGGACCTCCGGGAGCGGGGGGTGCTCGTGTGACGCCGAACAGCGTGCCGGGGCGCGAGCGGGCGGTGATCGGCGCGCTCAGGCGGCCCGCGCGGAGCCGCTTCGAGGTCGACGAGTCGCTCGAGGAGCTCGAGGGGCTCGTCGCGGCGGCGGGCGGCGTCGTCGTCGGGCGGGTGACCCAGGAGCTGCGCGCGCCGACGCCCGCGTTCCACTTCGGGCGCGGCAAGGTGGAGGAGATCGGCCGCCTGGCCGCGGCGCACGGCGCGCGCCTGTTCGTCTCGGACGAGCCGCTGACGCCGATCCAGGAGCGCAACGTCTCCGAGGCGCTCGGCATCAAGGTCATCGACCGGACCGCGCTGATCCTCGACATCTTTGCCCAGCGGGCGCGCTCGAGCGAGGGCAAGCTCCAGGTCGAGCTCGCCCAGCTCACGTACCTGCTGCCGCGGCTCGTGGGGCAGTGGAGCCACCTCGAGCGCCTGGGCGGCGGCATCGGCACGCGGGGCCCGGGCGAGACCCAGCTCGAGTCCGACCGGCGCGTGATCCGGCGGCGGGTGATGAAGATCCGTCGGGAGCTCGAGTCGGTGCAGGTGCACCGGCGGCTGCAGCGCTCTGGCCGGCGCCGCGCCGGCCTGCCGGTGGTCGCGCTCGTCGGTTACACCAACGCCGGCAAGACGACGCTGCTGAACCGGCTGGCCGGCGCCTCGCTCACCGCCGCCGACCGGCTCTTCGTGACGCTCGACCCGGCGGCGCGCCTCGTCAACGGCGGCGGCCCGGCCTTCATCCTGACCGACACGGTCGGGTTCATCCGCAAGCTCCCGCACGAGCTGGTCGCGGCCTTCCGCGCGACGCTCGAGGCGCTCAAGGACGCCGACGTCCTGCTCCACGTCGTGGACGCGAGCCACCCCGCGCTCGACGCGCACCTGCGCGCGGTGGACGAGCTGCTGCGCGAGCTCGAGGTGGCCGACCGGCCCACGGTGCTCGCGCTCAACAAGGTGGACCGCCTGCCGCCGGGCACGGCGCCCCGGATCGCGGGGCGCGAGG
Source organism: Candidatus Rokubacteria bacterium GWA2_73_35 (assembly GCA_001790205.1). Classification (GTDB taxonomy): domain Bacteria; phylum Methylomirabilota; class Methylomirabilia; order Rokubacteriales; family CSP1-6; genus GWA2-73-35. The sequence continues at coordinate 3,821 of MGBU01000242.1, forward strand.
GCGTGCCGATCTCGGCGGCCACGGGCGCGGGCGTCCCGGCGCTGCTCGAGGCGATCGCGGCGGCGCTGCCGCCGGTGCGCACGCTCAGGCTCCGCATCCCGCACGGCGAGGCGGCCGCGCTCGCGCTCTGCTACTCGGCCGGCCGCGTGCTCGCGCGGACGGAGGACGCCGACGCGGTGCGCCTCGAGGTCGAGGTCCCGCTCAGACTGCTCGACCGGCTCGCCCGGTGGGCCGCCGAGACGCCCGCCGCCCCGGCCGGGGTGCTAGACTGAGGCCCACCGCCATGGGACTCGCGAACTCCCTGACCGTCCTGCGCATCCTGCTCGTGCCGGTCTTCGTGTCGCTGCTCGTCTACCGGAAGCCGGGTGCCGCGCTGCTCGTCTTCGCGGGGGCGGCGTTCACCGACCTGCTCGACGGCTGGGTGGCGCGGCGGAGCGGCCCGAGCCGGCTCGGCGCCTTCCTCGACCCGATGGCGGACAAGCTCCTGCTCACCGCCTCCTTCGTCACGCTGACCTACATGAAGATGCTCCCGTTTTGGATCGCCGCGGTCGTGATCAGCCGCGACGTGATCCTGGTCGTCGGCGCGCTGCTGATCCACATCCTGGGCGGCCGGCTCCACCCGCGGCCGACGCTCGCGGGCAAGCTCGCCACGTTCTTCCAGGTCCTGACCGTGCTCTCGGGGCTGCTCGCCCGCTACTTCCGCCTGCCGCTGGCGCCCCGCGCCATCCTCTGGCTCGCCGCGGTGTTCACGATCCTCTCGGGACTCCAGTACATCGTCCAGGGGATGCGCTTCCTGAACGCGGCGCACGGTACCACGCCCGAGGAGGAGCGTGAGAGCGCGTACTTCCGCTGAGGGTGTCGTCGTCGCCGCGGTGCGGGCCGGCACCCCGGCCGCCGGCGCGGGGCTCGTCGCGGGCGACCGCATCGTCGCCGTCAACGGCCAGCCCGTTCGCGACGCGATCGACTTCCAGTTCCACGCGGGCGACGCGCGTCTGGATCTCGTGGTCGAGCGCGGAGACTCGGGCGCGCCCGGGGCCACCGTCCGGCTCGCGCTGGCGCGCCGCGGGCGCGACCTCGGGCTCGAGCTCGTGGCGCCGCGCCCGGGCGAGATCGCGACGTGCGCGAACAAGTGCGTGTTCTGCTTCATCCACCAGCTGCCGCCGGGGATGCGGAAGAGCCTCTACGTGAAGGACGACGACTTTCGCCTCTCCTTCCTGCACGGCAACTACATCACGCTCACGGACCTCGACGAGGGGGACCTCGCGCGGATCGTCGAGCAGCGGCTGTCGCCGCTCTACGTGTCGGTCCACGCGACCGACCCGGCGCTCCGCCACCGCCTGCTCGGCCAGCCGCGCGGCTCGGCCGAGATCCTGCCGCGGCTCGAGCGGCTCGCGAAGGCGGGGATCCGGATGCACGCGCAGGTCGTCCTCTGCCCCGGCTGGAACGACGGCCCGGCGCTCGAGCGGACGGTCGCCGAGCTGGCGCCGCTGCACCCGCACGTCGCCACCACGGCGATCGTGCCCGTGGGGCTCACGCGCCACCGGGCGCGTCTGCCGGCGCTCCGGGGCCTCGACGCGGGCGAGGCGCGCGCGCTCGTCGGGACCGCCGCGGCCTGGCAGCGGCGGTTCCTCGCGACGCTCGGCAGCCGGTTCGTCTTCCTCGCCGACGAGATCTACCTGCTCGCCGGCCGGCCGCTGCCGCCGGCGCGCGCCTACGAGGGTTTCCCGGTCGTCGAGGACGGCGTCGGCCTGGTGCGCCGGTTCGAGGACGGGTTCGCCCGCGCCGCGGGGCGGCGCCCGCGCCGCCCGCGCGAGGTCACGCTCGTGACGGGGGAGCTGTTCGCGCCGCGCCTGGCGCGCCTCTGCGCGGGCGCGGGCCTCGACCGGGGCCGCGTGCGGATCGCGGCCGTCCCCAACGAGTTCTTCGGGCGCGCGATCGGCGTGGCCGGACTCCTCACCGGCCAGGACATCCGGCGCGCGCTCGCGACGCGGCCGGAGCTGGGTGAGGCCGTGCTCGTGCCGGCGGTCGCGCTCCGCGACGCCGCGGGCGTCTTCCTGGACGACCTCACCCCCGCCGACCTGGCGCGCGACCTCGGCGTCCGGGTCGAAGTCGTCGCGCCCGTGCCGGGCGCGCTGCTGCGGGCGATCCACGGCGCCTGACGGGACGCGGCCGATGGCCCGCCCAGGCGCCGGACCCGTCATCGCGCTCGTCGGCCGGCCCAACGTCGGCAAGTCCACCCTCTTCAACCGCCTCGTCGGGCGGCGCCAGGCGCTGGTGCGCGACGTCCCCGGCGTCACGCGCGACCGGCTCTACGGACAGGTGACGTTCGAGCGCTGGCAGGCGACGCTCATCGACACCGGCGGCTTCGACCCCTCGTCGGTCGAGCCGTTGATCGAGGGAGTCCGTCGCCAGGTGGTCGCCGCGGTCGAGGAGGCCGACCTCGTCGTGTTCGTGGTCGACGCGCGCGAGGGCCTGACGGCGCTCGACGAGGAGATCGCGCAGAGCCTGCGCCGCGCGGGCCGGCCGGTGATCGTGGCGGCCAACAAGGTGGAGGGGCCGGCGCAGGCCGGCGCGCTCGCCGAGCTCTGGCGCCTGGGCTTCGGCGAGCCCGTGGCCGTCTCCGCCGAGCACGGTCGCGGCGCCGCCGAGCTGCTCGAGACGCTGCGCGCGCGCGCCGCCGCCCCGGCCGCGCCGCCGACCCGCGCCGCGGCGCCCGTGCACGTCGCGGTCATCGGCCGCCCGAACGTCGGCAAGTCGTCGCTCGTCAACGCAATGCTCGGGGCCGAGCGCGTGCTGGTCCACGAGGCGCCCGGCACGACGCGGGACGCCGTGGACACCACGCTCGTCCGCGAGGGGCGCACCTACGTCCTCGTCGACACGGCGGGCATCCGCCGCAAGGGGCGCGTGCAGGAGCCGCTCGAGAAGCTCGCCGTCGTCATGGCGCTGCGGAGCCTCGAGCGCTGCCAGGTGGCGCTCGTCGTGCTCGACGCCTCCGCCGGCGTCACGGCGCAGGACGCGCACATCGCCGGCTACGCGCACGAGGCGGGGCGCGCGAGCGTGCTCGTCGTGAACAAGTGGGACCTGGCGCCGCACGGCATGGTCCGCCGCGCGGAGGTCGTCGAGCAGATCCGCGACCGGCTGCCGTTCCTCGACTACGCGCCGGTGTGCTTCACCGCCGCGGTGCGCGGCGAGGGGCTGCACGACCTGTTCACGAGCGTGGACCAGGTCGCGGCCGAAGCCCGGCGTCGCCTGCCGGCCGCGGCGGTGACCGAGGCGCTGCGGGCGGCGCTCCACCGGCGGCCGATCTCGATCCACGGCGCGCCGCTCACGCTCGTGTCGGCGTCGCAGGTGAGCGTCGGGCCGCCGACGTTCGCCCTGCGCGTCAACCGGCCCGACGGCATCCACTTCTCCTACGAGCGCTACCTGGTCAAGTCGCTCCGGCGCGCGTTCGGCCTGCTCGGCTCGCCGCTCCGCCTCTCGTTCCGCAAGGGGACCACGCCGCGGGCGCGCGCGCGGGGGATGCGGCGATGAAGCGTCGCGGGCGGGGCCGCGGCGCGCGCGCCGTCGCGGCACTCGTCCTCCTCGTCCTCGCGGCCGGCGTGGCGGTGGTGCTCTCGAACCCGCGGCATCGCGCGTTCTACCTCGGGCTCCTGACGCGCGCGACGCCCGGGCCCGGCGAGGGCGCGGCGGGCGCGCTCACCCGGCCGCGGTTCCGCCTGCCGACGCCGCACGGCTTCGGCGAGGCGCCGAGCGCGCCGGCCATCGCGCCGACGGCGGCGGTCGGCCCGGGGCGCCGCGTGCCGCTGCCCGACGCCGACGGACGCATCCGCGTCCCCGTGGCGGACCGGCTGCCCTTCCGCCTGCCCGCCGAGGGCGTGCCGGCGGGGTGGGAGCTCAGGGAGTTCACCGGCCGGGCGAGCGCCGAGCTGGTCCGCGCCGAGACGGGCGTCGCGCTGCGCCTGCGGAGCGTGCAGACCTCGTTCGCGCTCTATCGCGACGTCATCGTGGACCTGCGCGAGCAGCCGTTCCTCTCCTGGTCGTGGAAGGTGGTCCGGTTGCCCGCCGGCGGCGACGTGCGGCAGCGCGCCACCGACGACGAGGCGGCGCAGGTCTACGTGATCTTCCCGCGCTGGCCCTCGCCGCTCACCACGAGCGACGCCATCGGCTACGTGTGGGACACGCGCGCGCCCGTCGGCGCGCAGCTCGTGAGCCCGACAGCCGGCAACGTCCGGATCATCGTCCTCCAGTCGGGGCGAGCCGGGCTCGACGCCTGGCAGGACGAGCAGCGCAACGTCGCCGCCGACTACCTCGCGCTCTTCGGGCGGGCGCCGCCGCGCGTCGGCCAGGTCGCGCTGATGATCGACACGAACGACACGCGCGGCGAGGCCGAGGCGCTGTTCGGGGATCTGGTCTTTTCCCGGACGCCCGGAGGACGCACGGAAAGCCCAACGTCTATGCTAAGATGACGCGCATGGTCGGCGAGAACCGTCCAGGCGACGAGCTCGAAACGGACGCGTACGAAGACGAACCGCCTCGCTCGATCTTCTCGGCGGTCTGGTTCCGCGTCGTCATCGTGGTGGTCGTGCTCGGGGTCGTCGCCGCCGTCGCGGTGCCCTACGTGCTCGACTGGGTGAGTCCGACGCCGGGCAAGGCGCCGAGCGCCCGGCTCGCTGCGCCCAAGCCTCCGGCGACGCCGCCCGCCGCTCCCGTGCCGCCGCCCGCGCCTGGCCCCGGACCGGCGCCGACATCGCCCGCGCCCCCGCCGCCGGCCGCCCGCCCGACGCCCACGCCGCCCGCGCCCGAGAAGACGCTCGCCGCGAAGCCGGCGCCCCCGAAGGCCGAGCCGCCGGCCGCGGTGCCCGCTCCGAAGCCTGTCGCGCCCGCCGCGAAGCCGCCCGCCACGACGCCGCCCGCCGCGAAGGCGCCGGCGGCGAAGGCGCCGAGCCCCGCGCCGGCGCGCCGCGTGGCCAAGGCGGCGCCGAAGGCCGCGGCCACGAAGGTGGCGGCGGGCAAGGGCACGTACTGGGTGCAGGTCGGCGCGTTTCGCGACCCCGCCGCGGCCACGCGCCTGACCGAGCGGCTGCGCGCGCAGAAGTACACGGTCGGCGAGCCGGTGGCGGGCGCGGCGCCGGCGCCGCAGCCCGGCGCGGCGCGCCCGGCGCCGACCGGTGGCGACCTCTACGACATCTTCGTCACCGGCGGCTCGGCCGCGGACATCAACACGAAGCTCGCGGCCAAGGGGCTCGCGGCGGAGGCCGCCGCGGGGGGCGCCGTCATCAAGCCGAGCCTGCCGCTGCGCGACGCGGTCGCCCTCTCGAAGGACCTCGCCGCCGAGGGCCTGAAGGTGCAGGTCAAGCGCGCCGGCGCCGCCGCGCCGGGACCGGTTGCCCCGGCCGCCGCCGCGCCCGCGGCTGCCGCCGACGGCCTGCACCGCGTGCGCGTGGGCCCGTACCCGGATCGCGCCACGGCGACCGCGGCGCTGCGCGAGCTCCAGGCCGCGGGCCTCACGCCGTACATCGTGCGGGAAGGCCGGTGAGCGTGGCGACCCGGGCGCGCGCGACCCCGGCGCCTCGAGGAGGTGAGTGCTCACCGTGACGAAGAACGACCTGGTGAACGCCGTCGCCGCGCACGGGCTCTCCAAGCGGCAGTCCGCGTCCGTGGTGGAGTCGGTCTTCGACATCATCTTCCGGTGCTTCGAGAAGGGCGAGGACGTGAAGATCGTGGGCTTCGGCCACTTCCGCATCCGCCGCAAGGCGTCACGGCGCGGGCGGAACCCACAAACGGGCGCGTCGATCGAGATCACCGCCCGCAAGGTGCTGACCTTCAAACCGAGCAAGGGGCTCAAGCAACGGATCAACGTACGGTAGGGGCGGGGACGACGGACGTCGCCGAGAAGCTCTACTACCGGATCGGCGAGGTCGAAGCGGTCACCGGCGTGCCTTCGTACGTCCTGCGGTACTGGGAGTCGGAGTTCAAGCTGCTCCGTCCGAAGAAGAACCCGGCCGGGCAGCGTCTCTATCGCCGGCGTGACCTCGAGCTGGTCCAGCGGATCAAGGCGCTCCTCTACGACGAGCGGCTCACGCTCGAGGGCGCCAAGAAGCGCCTGCTCGCCGAGTCCCGCCGCTCGACCGAGCAGCTCGAGCTGGGGATGAAGGAGGTCGCGTACGCGGACGCGCTCCGGCGCATCCGCGAGCGGCTCCTGGCGCTGCACGCGCGCCTGAGTTCTTGAAGGTCCGTCCGCTTTCTGCGAGAATTCAAGTCCGGGTCGGGGCGTGGCGCAGCCCGGTAGCGCACATGACTGGGGGTCATGGGGTCGCTGGTTCAAATCCAGTCGCCCCGACCAATTTTCTCCCCAATGCCTGTCCTGCTCCTCACCAACGATGACGGGGTGCACGCGTCCGGGCTCCTGGCGCTCGCCGAGGCGCTCGCGGAGCTCGGCGACGCGTACGTGCTGGCGCCGGAGCGCGAGCAGAGCGCCTGCGGCCACGCGCTGACGCTCCACCGGCCGCTCCGGGTGGAGCGGCTCGGCGAGCGCCGCTTCGCGGTCAACGGCACGCCGTCGGACTGCGTGAACCTCGGCGTCCTCGGCCTCCTGCCCGAGCGCCCGGTGCTCGTCGTCTCGGGCGTCAACCACGGCTCGAACCTCGGCGACGACGTCACGTACTCGGGCACGGTGTCGGCGGCGATGGAGGGGACGCTGCTCGGCGTGCCCTCGATCGCCGTCTCGCTGGCCGAGGGCGGCGACCTGGCCGAGGCGGCGCGCGTGGCGCGGCGCGTCGCCATGCGGGTGCTCGTCGAGGGGCTGCCGCGCAAGACCCTGCTCAACGTGAACGTGCCGGCGGGGACGCCGCGCGGGATCCGCCTGACGCGGCTCGGTCACCGGGTCTACAGCGAGAGGATCGTCGAGCAGACCGACCCGCGTGGCCGCACGCACTACTGGCTCGGCGGCGGCGAAGCGCAGTGGGAGGATCTCGAGGGGAGCGACATGGGCGCCGTCCACGAGGGCTACGTGTCGGTCACGCCGCTGCACCTGGACCTCACCAACCACCGGGCGCTCGCCCAGCTCGCCGACTGGCCGACACGCCTCGCCCCGCGCCCGGGCGGGGCCCCGGGACGCCCACGGCCGCCGAGGGGATAGTGGAGCCCGCGCGCGACGCCTGGGAGCTGACGCGGGCGCGCATGGTCGAGGAGCAGCTCGCGCGGCGTGGGATCGTCGACGAGCGCGTGCTCGCGGCGATGCGCCGGGTGCCGCGCCACCGGTTCGTCGAGGAGGCCCTGCGCGAGCGCGCCTACGGCGACCACCCGCTGCCGATCGGCGACGAGCAGACGATCTCGCAGCCGTACATCGTCGGGCTCATGACCGCGCTCCTCGAGCTCGGCGGCCGGGAGAAGGTGCTCGAGATCGGCACGGGCTCGGGCTACCAGACCGCCGTGCTCGCCGAGCTGGCGCGGCGCGTGTGCTCCATGGAGCGGCTGCCGCGCCTGGCCGAGCGCGCCCGCGCGGTGCTCGAGGACCTCGGCTACACGAACGTCTGGATCCGGGTCGGCTGCGGGACGCTGGGCTGGCCCGACGAGGCGCCCTTCGATAGGATACTCGTCACGGCCGGGGGGCCAGCGGTGCCGCCGCCGCTCTTCCACCAGCTCGCCGAGGGCGGCCGGATGGTCGTGCCGCTCGGGGACGAGGTGAACCAGCGGCTCACCGTCGTCGAGAAGGTCCACGGGGAGATGCGGACCCGGACCCACGGCGAGTGCAAGTTCGTGAAGCTCGTCGGGAAGTACGCGTGGGAGCCGTGACGTGTACAATAAGGCGGTCACATCGGGGCGTAGCGCAGCCTGGTAGCGCGCACGGTTCGGGACCGTGAAGTCGGAGGTTCAAATCCTCTCGCCCCGACCAGTCCCCGGGTCGCCCGCCGGCCGGCCCTCCGGCCGGCCGGTCGGGCGGCGCGCCTGCCGTCCGAGCGGTCAGCCGTGAGCGAGCCCAGAACGGCCGCCGAGATCACCGTGGAGGGCCTCGTGCAGGGCGTCGGCTACCGCGACTACGCCCAGCGCCGCGCCCAGCGCCTGGGCCTCGCCGGCTACGTGATGAACCTGAAGGACGGCCGCGTGCGCGCGCGCGCGGAGGGGCCGCGCGCGCTCATCGAGGAGCTCGTGCGAGAGCTCGAGAAGGGCCCGCCGCTGTCGAGGGTCGAGCAGGTCTCCGTGCGGTGGCTGCCGCCGACGGGGCGCTTCGCGGCCTTCGGCATCCGCTTCGCCGAGTTCGAGCCCTGAGGCCGACCGATGAGTGACGAGGTCGAGGACTCGGTCCCCGACGAGCCGCTCGAGGGGCTGCTGGACGCGATCGACGAGGACGTCCGCGAGGAGACCCGGGCGCAGAGCCGCGCGAACCTGCGCGTCTACCTCGACGAGCTGGCGCGGATCCCGCTGCTCGCGCGCGAGGAGGAGGCGGCGCTCGCGCGGCGCGCGCGCGCGGGCGACGAGACGGCCCGGGCGCGCCTGACGGAGGCGAACCTCCGGCTCGTCGTGCAGGTCGCACGCCGGTACGCGAACCGGGGGCTGCCGCTCCCGGACCTCATCGAGGAGGGCAACCTCGGCCTGCTCCGGGCCGTCGAGACGTTCGAGCCGGAGCGTGGCACGCGGTTCTCGACGTACGCGGTCTGGTGGATCCGCTACGCGATCGTGCGCGCGCTCGCCGCCCAGGCCCGCACGATCCGGCTGCCCGTGCACGTCGAGCTGCTGCTCGACCGCTACGCCCGGGAGCACCAGCGGCTCGCGCAGGGGCTGGGCCGGGCGCCGACCACCGCGGAGCTGGCGGCGGCGCTCGGCACGAGTGTCGAGCAGGTGGCCGAGCTGGAAGAGATCCGGCGGCGGCCGCCCGATCCGCCGGCGGCGCTCGGCGCGCTCTTCCACGAGCGTGTCGCGCTCGTGTCGGTGCTCGACGATCTCGCGGCGAACGAGCGCGCGGTGCTCCGCCGCCGCCTGGGCCTCGAGGGCGAGGCGCCGGAGCCGCTCGAGGCGGTCGGCCGGCGACTCGGCCTGACGCCTGAGCGGGTGCGCCAGGTCGAGGCCGCCGGCCTCAGGAAGCTCCGCGCGCTGCTCCGGGCGCGCGGGGTGGACGAGGCCGACCTGCCCTAGCCGGCCTCAGCGCAGCTCGAACGGCGCCTGGAACATCGCGCCGAGGTCCTGGTACGCGGCGGGCGTCGCCGTCCAGAAGCGCGCGCTCGTCGCCGTGCAGCGGCCGTCGGGCAGGCGCTGCGAGACGACGTCGCGCACGTCGGCGTCCAGGCCCGAGTCCACGTAGAGCCAGGTCCCTGGGGCGCCGCCGGGCAGGTCCGTCGCCACCCACGTGTACGGGTAGTAGTCGACCGGCCCGCGCCCGGGCGGTGGCAGCACCATGTAGGGCTGGCCGCCGCAGCTCGCCTCCGTATAGAGGAACGGCTCGGTGCCCGCGAGCATGTCGCCGAACACCCTGAACGGGAACCGGATCCCCTCGAGGGCCAGCATCACGACGGGCTGGAAGCCGTCGTCGATGCCGAGCAGGCTGCCGACCTGCGTGCTGGCGGCGTCAAAGACCTGGAGCCCTCCGCCGCTACCCCCCGGTCCGGGAGGCCCCTGAGGACCCGCCGGCCCCGTCGCGCCCGCTGGGCCCTGGGGCCCGGCCGACCCCTGAACGCCGGCGACCCCGTCGGCCCCCTGCGGCCCTGCGGGCCCCATCGGTCCGGCCGACCCCGGCGACCCGGCCGCGCCCTCGGCTCCTGCGGGCCCCTGCGGCCCCTGAACGTTCCAGGTCACGCGACCCTCGCCCCGACGACACCGCTCCGTCGGAAGGACCATCCGCATCCAGCCGCGCACGTTGCCGAACCGGTCGCGGTCCACGCACGCGTTGAGGACGCCCGAGCCCGTCTGGGCCTCGCCGGCGGCGGGCCACGCGGCGAGCGCGAGCGCCGCAGCGACTGCCGTGAGCCACCACTTTTTGGTTTGCACGTCCGTGTCCTCCCCATGAAGAGATCGGTGCTGCCCTGCTTCGCCGAACTGCAAGCAGCGGACCCCCGGCGTTTCGCGCGAGAAAACGCGCGCTTCACCGCGCGGCGCCATGCCACGCTGGCAGGGGAGGCGACGAGAATTTGCAGTGGGCCGGGGGTTTTCGGAAGCTGGACTGGCCCGGCCCGACCCCGTACCATCGAGACGAGCCCCCGTAGCTCAGGTGGATAGAGCAGCAGTTTCCTAAACTGCGTGCCGGGTGTTCGAGTCACCCCGGGGGCACCATTTCTCCCTCGGGTATAATCGCGTGCGATGAAGACCTCCGAGATCCTGGCCGAGGCGCACGACCTCCTCGACGACACGATCCAGCTCCGCCGGCGGATCCACCGCCATCCCGAGGTCGGGCTCGCGCTGCCCCGCACGCAGGCGACGGTGCTCGAGGCGCTCGACGGCCTCGGGCTCACGGTCGAGACGGGCCGGCGCACCACGTCGGTGGTGGCGCGACTCGCCGGCGCCCGGCCGGGGCCGACGATCCTGCTGCGCGCGGACATGGACGCGCTGCCGATGCGCGAGGAGACGGGCCTGCCGTTCGCCTCCGAGGTAGAAGGGGCGATGCACGCCTGCGGCCACGACGCCCACGTCGCGATGCTGGTCGGCGCCGCGCGCCTGCTGGCGCGGCGGCGCGCGACGCTCGGCGGGGCGGTGCTCTTCATGTTCCAACCGGGCGAGGAGGGCTACCACGGCGCGCGCGTCATGCTCGAGGAGGGGCTGCTCGACGGGGCCGCGCCGCCGGCGGGCGCCTTCGCGCTGCACGTCACGCACCGGCACGCGGCCGGCGTCGTCGCCACGCGCCCGGGCCCGACGATGGCCTCCGGCGACACCATCCAGATCGTGGTGCGCGGCCGGGGCGGGCACGCCTCGGCGCCCCACGACTGCCTCGACCCGGTCCCGGTCGCGTGCGAGATCGTGCAGGCCTTCCAGACGCTGGTCACGCGGCGCGTGAACGTCTTCGACCCCGCGGTGCTCACGATCGCCCGGATCGAGGCGGGCACCACGCGCAACGTGATCCCGGAGACGGCGAGCCTGCTCGGCACGGTGCGGACGGTGTCGGAGGCGACCCGCGAGCGGGTGCTCGAGGGGGTGCGCCGCGTCGCGGAGGGCGTCGCCGCCGCCCACGGCGCCGAGGTCGGCATCGAGCTGATCCGCGGCTATCCCGTCACCGTGAACGACGCGGACTTCGCCGGCTTCGTGCTCGACACGGCGGGCGCGCTGCTGGGCCCCGAGCGGGCGCACGCGATGAGCCACCCCGTGATGGGTAGCGAGGACTTCTCGTACGTGCTCCAGCGGGTGCCGGGCGCGATGGCGAACCTGGGCACGCGGCCCGAGAACGGCCCCGTGTTTCCGAACCACTCGAACCGGATGCTGGTGAACGAGTCGGCGCTCGCGACGGGCATCGCGATGCACGTGGCCGTCGCGCTCCGGTTCCTCGCGCGGGCGGGCGCGCGCGAGGCGTAGTCTGGCCCCGGCCGGACTTGCGCCTGGGGCGCCGCGGGTGGTAGAGGTAGATGAGATGACCGAGCCGGGCGCGCCTTCGACCGAGCCGCTGCGCTGTGACTGGTGCGGGGAGGAGATCCGCATCGGCAACCCCGTCTTTTACCTCGCGCAGGAGCGCAAGCTCGTGCACCAGAAGTGCCCGCGGCGGAAGTCCGTCCCGGTGCCCGCCTCGCAGGACTCCCGCACGATCGACTAGGGCCGGCGAGACCCGCCCCTCCTCCGCGCCGGGACGAGCCCCGGCCCCCCCTTCGGATTCCCGGAACTGGTAGACTCCTCGGGCAGGGAGGCTCCCATGCAGAGCGCGCTCTCCAGCATGCGCGAGGCCGCAGGGCTCGTGCGCGACGGCGACCGCGTCGCCTACGCCGGGTACATGCAGCTCGAGCCGGTCGCGCTCTTCCACGAGCTGCTGCGCCAGGGACGGCGCGACCTGCGCCTGGTGCTGGCGCCGAGCGCGGGCTTCGTCGCGGACCTGATGATCGGCGCCGGGGCGCTGGCCGAGGTCGAGTTCTCGAGCCTGTCGTTCATGGAGTACGGCTTCGCGCCGAACTTCCGCCGCCGGGCCGAGGCGGGGAGCCTCCGGTGCCTGGAACACTCCTGACCGGCGCTCATGAACGCGCTCCAGGCTGGAGTGATGAACGTGCCCTTCGCCCCCGTGCGGGGCCTGCTCCACACCGACTACATGAAGGTCCGGCCCGACTTCCGGACGATGGCCAACCCGTACGACCCGTCGGAGGAGATCGCGCTGGTCCCGGCGATCGCGCCCGACGTGGCCGTCTTCCACGGCTTCCGGGGCGACCGCGCCGGCAACGTGGTCACGAGCGGGGCCCTCGACGCCAAGCTGATCGCCCAGGCCTCGCGCGTGACGATCGCCACCGTCGAGGAGGTCGTGGACGCCGACCTCGCCCGCGAGCCCCACACGGGCGCGCTCGTCTCGGGCATCCACGTCACCGCCGTGGTCGAGGTACCGCGGGGCGCCCACCCGACGGCGTGCGCCGGCTATTACGCCGACGACGTCGAGCACATCCGCGAGTACCTGCGGGCCGCGGCCGCGGACGAGACCTTCCGCGCCTACCTCGCGCGCTACGTCCTCGGCACGCGCGACCACGCGGAGTACCTCGCGCGCGTCGCGGAGGGCCGGGTGGCGGTGGCGAGCGGGCCGTGAGCGACGACGTCACACCGGCCGAGATGATGGCGGTCGCGATCGCCCGTCGCCTGCGCGACGGTGAGACGATCGCGGTGGGGTCGGTCTCGCCGATCCCGGCGAGCGCCTGCCTCCTCGCCCAGGCCCGCCACGCGCCGCGCGCGCGCCTGATCCTGCTGGGCAGCGCCGAGCACTTCCCGTTCGACGGCGGCCTGCAGGAGTTCTACAACTTCGCCGTGCGGGGCGGGCTCGACGTGTTCTTCGCGAGCGGGGCGCAGATCGACCAGCACGGCAACTTCAACCTGAGCCTGATCGGCGACCCCGCGCGGCCGCGGATCCGGCTGCCGGGCGGGCGCGCCAACGGCGTGCTCGCGTTCGTGGCGCGGCGGCTGATCCTGTTCCGCA
>MGBU01000243.1 GCA_001790205.1 Candidatus Rokubacteria bacterium GWA2_73_35
GAGCCAGAGCGGGAGCGTCCAGCGCGCGATCCGCCGGTGCCGCGCGAAGTCCGCCCGCCACGCGCGCCAGACCGTCGTGAGCGCGAGCGGGACGATCGCCGCGGCGAGCCCGATGTGCGTGAGCAGCACGACGAAGTAGACCGGGCGCACCCAGCCCTGGCCGCCGAACGGCCGCGAGCCCGCGAGCGCGTGGTAGGTCACGTACGAGACCAGGAACAGCGTCGAGACGCCGAGCGCGGCCACCATGCACGCGCGGTGCAGGCCGACGAGCCGCCGCCGGATGAAGACGAAGCCCGCCGTGAGCAGGGCCGCGCTCGTCGCGTTCAGGCACGCGTTCAGCAGCGGCAGCGCCGCCACCGCGGGCGCGGCGCCGCCCTGCGGCCGGTGGCCGAGCAGCAGGTAGCCGACGACCACGAGGATCACGACCGAGGCGGCGGCGATGACCCGCCGCGCGAAGCGCTCGTCGGTGAGGCGCGCGTCCGGGGTGCTCACGCGCCCCGATTATACGCCGGGGCGCCGGCGCTATGGCCGCGCGTCCATGATCCCCCGCGCGCGCGTGATACCATCGGCGAGCGATGGCCACGCTTTCGCCGCCGAGCCGCCAGGCCCGGACGCACGTGCGGCGCGACAGCGCGCTCCGCCGCGCGCGGACGTGCTACGACCACCTGGCGGGCGTCGCGGGCGTCGAGTTGCTCGACGTCCTCGTGCGCCGCCGCTGGCTCCGCCGCGGCCCCGCGCGGCGCCTCCTGTTGACGCCCGCGGGCGCGCGGGCGCTCGCGGCCCGCGGCGTCGGGCTCGAGCGGGCGCGCCGGGCACGGCGGACCTTCGCGGCCGGCTGCCTGGACTGGACGGAGCGCCGGTGGCATCTCCGGGGCGCGCTCGGCGCCGCGGTCCTCGCCGCCCTCGTCCGCGCCGGCGTCGCCCGGCGCGCCGCGCGCGGGCGCGCCGTCACGCTGCGCGCGCCGCTCAGCCGCTGGCTCGCCTGACGCCGCGCCGTGTCGGACCTGCTGCCGCCCTGGGTCCTCGCGCTCCTCGTCGTCGCCCTGGCCGTCCTCCTCTACGGGCGGCGCGTGCTGCAGCCGTGCCCGCACTGCGGCCGGCTCGTGCGGCGCGCCCACCGCGGCTGGCTCCGCTGCCCCCACTGTCACCGCCAGTACCACCGGAGCGTGCGGAGCCAGCGCTGAGCGCGCCGCCGCCGCCCCGAAGGAGGCCCGCATGAGACTGCTCGCCGCTCTCGCGCTCGTCCTGCTCGTCCCCGCCCCGCTGCTCGCGCAGCAGGCCGGCACGCACCGCTTCACGGGCCAGTGGACGAATCCGCGCGGTCACGTCTACGCCGCCGACTTCACGCTCGAGATCAAGCCCGACGGCGCCGCGCAGGGCGCGATCACGTGGACCCTGGTGAAATCGCCGCGCGAGAACGAGCAGGCGAAGCTCGGCCGCACCGGCGTCGAGCACGTGCGCGGCCGCTTCGAGGCGCGCTGCGGGCTCCTGTCGCTCGACGGCTGGCGCAAGGACGACCCGGACTCGATCCTCGGGCTCGACACCTACCGTCTCGTGCTCACCGAGAACGGCCGGGCGCTCGTCGGCCCGACGCGGAGCCACGGCGACTGGGAGGGCCGCTTCGAGGCCACGCGCGCGGACGCCGCGCCGCGGCCCGCGGCGCCCCCGCGCCGCGACAAGGAGCACGAGTAGCGCTAGCGGCGTGGCGGCGCGACCGCGGCGACGAGGTTCGCGGCGACGCAGGCGAGCGCCGCCCAGACGAGGAGCCCGGAGAGCGGCACCCACGGCGCGAGCCCCGGCAGCCCCCACGCGGGGAGCACCTCGGCGGTCCGGAGGAGGACGCCGCCGAGCAGCGCGACGAAGGCGACGGCGCGCAGCCGAGGCCACGCGAGCGGTCGCCCCTCGAGGACCACGAGCAGCCGGAAGGCCATCGCGACGACGACCGCGGTGAGGAAGCCGACCGTCACGAGGTGGCGGACGGCGTCGGTCAGCACGGGCGCCGGCCGGCCCGCGAGCGCCGCGAGCGTCGCCGCCGCCGAGCCGACGGCCGCGGCCGTCACCGCCGCGGCCGCGAGACGGAAGATCCGGCTCTCCTCCGGGCTCCGCGCGAGCATCGGCAGGCTGCGCCGCGCGCGCCGGAAGGCGCCGCCGAGCGCGAGCGCGCCGACGACCGTGGCGAGCACGAGGCTCTCGCCGAGCCGCGCGAGCGCCGGGCCCGACGCCCCCGGCCAGTCGCCGAGCTCGCCCGCGGCCGCGAGCACGGTGCCGAGGGCGAGCAGCGGAGCGAGCGCGCGCTGGGCGGCCGGCGCGAGCCGCCAGTCGGCCACGAACATCGGGCCGGCGCGCAAGAGCACGCCCGTCACCCAGCCGACGACGCCGCCGTAGAGCGCCAGCGCGTACACGGCGCGCATCGCCCCGAGGTCCGGCGCCCCGGCGCCGCGCGCGAGCGCGCGCCCGCGCAGAAGCACCTCGAGCAGGCACGCCGCCAGAAGCCACGCCGTCGCGAGCGTCAGGTGGCGGCGCACGAGAGCGAGCGGCGGCGGGTCGAGGGCGCGCCAGCCCCACCAGCCGAAGGCGGCGAACGCCGCGCCTTGCAGGAGCGCCGCCAGGACGAGCCAGGCGGGCGCGTCCCCCCACGTGCCCGCGACGCGCAGCGCCAGGCCGGCGGCGAGGAGCGCCAGGAGGGGGCGGGTCAGCGGGTGGCGCGCGAGCGGCCGGCCGGTGAAGCGCGCGACCAGGTGCTGGGCGACGCCCGGGATCAGCGTCCCGAAGAAGCCGAAGATCTGGAGGCTCGCGTGGAGGAGCACCCAGCGGGCGGGGGTGGCGGGCGCCCCGCCGTAGAGCCACGCGAGCATCCACACGCCGAGGGGCGCGCCCCCGAGGACGGCCGCGGCGAAGGCGACCAGGGCAAACGGCCGGTAGAAGAGGGCAGGCTCGGACATCCTCGCGTCGGCGCTCACAGAACGTCTCGCATCGCCCGAGAATAGCGTAGACTCACCTGCACGAAAGGAGGGTCCCCCTCGTGGCGGTGAAACTGTTCGTCGGGGGCCTCTCGTTCTCCACGACGAACGAGGGGCTGCGAGAGGCGTTCGCGAGGTTCGGCGTGGTGGAGTCCGCGCGCGTCATGACCGATCGGGAGACCGGCCGCTCGCGCGGCTTCGCGTTCGTCGAGATGGCCACCGAGGCGGAGGCCGAGCGCGCGATCGCCGGGCTCAGCGGCACGACCCTCGACGGGCGCATGATCCGCATCGACAAGGCGATGCCCCGGGGCACCGGGCCGGTCAGGCCCGCGGGCTTCCGCGGCGCGCCGGGCGGTGGGCCGCCGCGCACCGGCGGGCCGCCCCGGCCCGGCTATGGCCAGGGGCGCGGCGGGGGCTATGGCGATCGCCCAGCGGCACCGCCGATCGAGGAACAGCGCGGGCGTGCCGGCCAGCGCCGCGGGCGCAAGCCCGAGCGCGGCGGCGATCAGCGTCCGGGCAAGCCTGCGGGCGGACGCCCCACCAAGCAACGCCGGAGCGGCGACCGCGGCCGGCGCACCTGGGAAGACCTGTAGCGCGCGGCATCGTCCCGGGCACGCCGGCCGGCGGCGTTCGCCCCCGTCAGCGGGCGCCGGCGCGCCGCGCGGCGTACTGCTCCTGGAGCACGCGCTTGAGCGTCTTGCCCGCGACGTTGCGCGGGAAGTCGTCGCAGAGCAGGACGTCGCTCACCCGCTGGTACTTGGCGCCCACCCGGGCGTTGATCCACTCGGCCAGCTCGGCCGGCGCCGCGGCGCCCGGCGCGGTCAGGACGACCGCCGCCACGGGCGTCTCGCCCCAGCGCGGGTCGGCGACACCGAACACGGCCGCCTCGCGCACGGCCGGGTGCTGGACGGCGACCTCCTCGATGTCGCGCGGGTAGACGTTGACGCCGCCCGAGATGATCATGTCCTTCTTGCGGTCCACGAGGAAGAGGAAGCCGTCCTCGTCCACGTAGCCGAGGTCGCCCGAGTGGAGCCAGCCGTCCACGATCGCCTTCGCCGTGAGGTCCGGGCGCTTGTAGTAGCCGCTCATCATGAGGGGCCCGCGCCCGCAGATCTCGCCGACCGTGCCCGGCGGCACGTCCCGGCCCGCCTCGTCGAGGACGCGCATCTCGTAGAATGGCAGCGGGACGCCGACCGAGCCCGCCTTGCGCACGGCGTCGGCGCGGTCGAGCACGGTCATGAAGCCCTCGGTCAGGCCGTACAGCTCGTAGAAGCGGCCCGGGAGCAGCTCGTTGAGCTTCCGCTTGTGCTCGAGGTGGAGCGGCGCCCCGACGGACTGGAGCATCTCGAGCGAGGCGAGGCGCTCGGGCGCGAACGCCGGGTGCGCGAGAAGCGCGACGACCTGCGAGGGCACCATGACCATGTGGGTCACGCGCGAGCGCTCGACCTCGGCGAGCACGCGCCCGGGGTCGAACGCGGGGTGCAGGATGTAGGTGCAGCCGAGGAACATCCACGGCATCAGGTCGAGGAAGGCCCCGTTGAACACGAGCGCGCCGGCGTGGAGCACCACGCTCTCCGGCGTCATGCGCCACGCCGAGGCGAAGTGCGCGCAGTAGCCCGCGCGCACGTAGTGGGTGTGGACGATGCCCTTCGGCTCGCCGGTCGTGCCGCTCGAGTAGATGATGTTGTAGGGGTCGTCGTCCGTGAGCCCGGCCTCGGGCGGCTCGGCTTCGGAGGCGCCGGCCGTCAGCTCGGTGTACGTGCGGAAGCCCGGCCGCCGCGCGTCGGTGAGGATGAAGCGGTCGGCGCCGATCGCCGGCAGGGCGTCGCGGATCCGGTCGAGCGTGTCGGCGAAGGTGCCGGCCGCGATCACCATCACCGCGTCGGAGTTGCGCAGGAGCGTCGTGAGCCCGGCCTCCTGGAGCAGCGGGCTCATCGGCACCACCACGATCCCGGTCTTCGCCGCCGCCCAGTAGACGTCGAGCAGCTCGAGGCAGTTCGGCAGCACGGTCGCGAGCTTGTCGCCCTTGGCGAGCCCCGCGCCGAGGAGCGCGTTGGCGAGCCGGTTCACGCGCGCGTTGAACCGGCGGAACGTGAGCCGCTGGTCCTCGAAGACGACCGCCGGGTGGTCGGGGCGGTAGCGCGCGTGGCGGGGCAGCAGCGTGCCGATGTTCATGGGCGATCCCCCCTTGCCGAGCTCCCGCGACAGTTTATGCTGGTTCGCGGCTGACGTGATGGCGAGATCGCGCTTCGACCGCGACTACTACGGGACCCTGGGCGTGCCGCCGGAGGCGACGGCGGACGAGGTCCGCCGCGCCTACCGGCGCCTGGCGCTCGAGTGGCACCCGGACCGCCGCGGCGGCGACCCGCGCGCCGCCGAGCGCTTCAAGGAGATCAGCGAGGCGTACGCGGTCCTGAGCTCGCCCGTGAGGCGCGGGGACTACGACGCCGCGCGCCAGCGCGGGACCACGGCCGCCTGGGGGCGCGCCCATCGGCAGGAGGACCTCCTGCGCGACCTCGTCACCGACCCGTACGCGAGCGCGATCTTCGAGGAGCTGGCGCGCGAGTTCGCACGGATGGGCTTGCGCGTGGACAGCGGCTCGTTCCAGCGGACGTTCTTCGGCGGGCGCACCGTGGTCCACGGCCACATCGTGATCGTCTCGCCCTTCACGCTCGCGCCCGCGCTCTTCCGCCTCGTGCGTGCGGCGCTCCGCGGCGCCCGTGCCGCGCGCGCGGCCGCGGCGCCTGCGCCCGAGCCGCGTCCCCTGCCGCGCGCCCCGGGGGTGCTCGGCGCGCTCGGCAGCGTCGGCCGCTGGCTCTTCGGCCTGCCGCCGGCGGGCGCGACGGTCGAGGCGCTCGGCGAGGCCGACCTGATCGTGCCGCTCCGCGTGACGCGCGACGAGGCCGCGCGCGGCGCCCGCCGGCGCGTCGCGCTCGACGGCGGCGACGAGGTGCTGGTGACGGTGCCGGCCGGCGTGCGCGCGGGCACGCGCCTGCGCCTGCGGGGCCGCGGCCGCGCGCGCCCCGACGGCTCGCGCGGCGACGCCTACCTCGCCGTCGAGCTGCGCGACTGACCCCCCTGATCGGCGGCTCGCACTCGAGGGTCGCGGAGAAGCTCTCTCGTACGCGGTCGGTTCGTGCGCGCTCCTGAGCCCACGCAGCGCGAGAGGAGGTGGGCTGGACAGCTCGTCAAGAGGCGCGGCGGGCTTCGAGCGCGGCCAGGCGCTCGCGGATGTCGATCGCGGTCCGCAGCTCGCGATCCATGCCGTCGAGCCTCGTATCGAGGCGCCGGATCTCAGCCATCAGCTCGCCCTTGAGCGAGACCGTCTCGGTCCGGAGCGCGTCGATCTTGACCGTCAGGCGGGCGTCCGCGCCGTCGATCTTCTGATCGAGACCGACGATCTTCTGGTCCAGGACGTGGATATCGCCGCGAAGCGCGGACAACTCCGGAGCGATGATGTCCTGAAACGCCCTCTTGACCTGATCGTAGACACCCACGGCCCTCATTCAATCAGGTCCGCCCCGACGGGTCAATGTCCAGATCGGGATACGCGTGCGCGTGGCGGGCGCCCCGACGGCTCGCGCGGCGACGCCTACCTCAGGGTCGAAGTCGGCAACTGGCCCCCTGTCAGGGGTCGACGAGCCGGCGCAGTCGCTCCGCCTCCTCGCGCTGCTGCTCGGCTTCGACGCGGCGCCGCTCTGCCTCCAGGCGGAGGGCCGTCACGCGATCCTCGATGTCTTTGCGATGCGCCGGACAGATCCCGTGCGAGTCGAGGCCCGACGGCTCCCTCTCGCCGATCAGTGCTTCGGAGTCCGGTTTCCCTTCCTTCAGACACCACGCACACAAAACCCGCACGCCAGGAGAGTAGCACGAGAAGCCTCCAGCCGTTCGCCCCGCGCTCCCCCGCCGCGCATCGCCCCTCCGGGTCGTTCAGTCGTTTCGGGGAGGGCCTGGCGATCAGCTCGAACTGAGCTACCGCGTCGCCGCTCTGGAATCGGCAGAAAGCCAGCATTTGCTGACATGGGGGTATTCCCTTGACTCCAGTGACCCCAATCGGTAGTAGTGCGGGTCGTGGAGGATTACCCGCGCACGCTCATGGAGCTGGAGAGGCGGT
>MGBU01000244.1 GCA_001790205.1 Candidatus Rokubacteria bacterium GWA2_73_35
CACCCGGGCCAGCGACGCCGCGAGCGGCGCCGCCACCGTGGAGGTGACCACGGGCACGTCGGCGGTCCAGCACAGGTCGAAGGCCGGCTCGAGGACTTCGATCGCGCGCGCGAAGGCGCCCTGGCGGACGTGCACCAGGCCGAGGCCGAGGCGGGCGAAGATGAGGCTGTGGGCGTGCTCGATCGCCTCGGCGAGGCGGACGGCCTCCTCGCCGCGCGCGATGCCCTCGGCGAAGGCGCCCGTCTCGCCGGCCGCGAGGGCGAGGACCGCGCGCGAGTAGACGGCCGGGAACTGGGCCATGCCGAAGCGGTCGCGCTCGTGCTCGCCCGTGAGCAGCGCGACGTTGCGCCGGGCGAGGGCGGCCGCGCGGGCGAAGTCGCCGAAGCTGTAGTACGCCGTCCCGAGGTAGGCGTTCGTCACCGCCTCGAGCCGGACCTCGCGGACGCTCTCGGCGATCCGGAGCGCGCCCTTGCCGTACTCGATGGCCCGCGGCAGGTCGAACGTCACCGTGAAGTAGTTGGTGAGGAACGAGGCGACGAGCCCGAGGCGCGCGGGGTCCTCGATGCTCCGGGCGAGCGCCTCCGCCTCCTCCAGATGCTCGAGCGTCCGCCCGAAGTCGCCCAGCGGCGTCAGCGCCGAGCGCAGCTCGAGCCGGATGTCCACCGCGAGCTCGGTGTTGACCCGGCTCGACGGCAGGCGGCGCAGCGCCTCGATCGCCTCCTCGAGGTGCGCGACGGCCGCGCGGTGGGCGGACCGGACGAGGGCGCGGTTGCCGGCCTCGCGGCAGTACGTCACCGCCTTGTCCCAGACCTCGCCGCGGAAGGCGTGCCGGGCGAGCCGCTCGAGCTGCTCGACGGGCCGCTCCGGGTGCAGCCGCTCGAGCGCCTCGACGATCCGCGCGTCGAGCACGCGCCGGCGCTCGGAGAGCAGGCCCGCGAACGCGACCTCGAGGGTGAGCGCGTGGCGGAACGCGTACTCCGGCTCGGGGTAGACGCTCACCTCGTACACGAACTCGGCGGCCTGCAGCCGGCCGAGCCGCTGTTCCAGCTCGTCCTCGCCGAGCTCCGCGATCGCGCCGAGGAGCGGCACCGGCACGTCGCGCCCGATCACAGCGGCGGCCTGGAGCAGGCGCTTCTCCTCGGGCGCGAGGCGGTCGATCCGGGCCGCGAGCACGGACTGGACCGTCGCCGGCAGCTCGGCCGGCGCCGACGGCCGCCGGAGCTGGTAGGCGCCCCGCTCCCCGGCGAGCACCCCCGTGTCCACGAGGTGGCGCACGGTCTCCTCCATGAAGAAGGGGTTGCCCTCGGTCCGCGCGATCAGCACCGGGATGAGCGCCGTCATCTCGGGCGCGGCGCCGAGCAGGTCACGAAGCAGCGCCGCCGCGCTCTCGATCGGCAGCGGGTCGATGCGCACCTGGGCGTAGCAGGTCCGGCCCGCCCAGTCGTGCTGATACTCGGGCCGGAACGTCACGAGGACGAGCAGGCGCGCGCTCGGCAGGCTCTCGACCAGGGCGTCGAGGACGACTTGCGTCTCGGCGTCGATCCAGTGCAGGTCTCGGAGGACGACGCAGACCGGCCCGGTCCGGCTGCGCGACAGGAGGAGGTGCTTGACGGCCTCGAGCATCCGCTGCCTCCGCTGCCGGGGGTCGAGCGCCTCCCAGCGGGCGTCCTCGGGCGGGACGTCGAGCAGCGTCAGCACCGGCGCCGCGTACCGCGCGCGCTCCTCGGGCGCGTCGAACCGGGCGACGACCAGCTCGCGGACCCGCGCGGGCTCGTCGTGCTGGTCCACTTCGAAGTAGCCTCGGAGCAGCTCGATGAGGGGCAGGTGGGCGCTCGCCTTGCCGTACGGGACGCACGCGCCCTCGAGGACGAGCCAGTCGGCCGTGCGGGGCGAGTGGACGAGCTCCCAGACGAGCCGCGACTTGCCGACGCCCGGCTCGCCGACGACCGCGACGACCTGGCCCGCGCCGGCGGCCGCGCGCTCGAGCGCCCGCGCGAGCTGCGTCAGCTCGCCCTCGCGGCCCACGAAGCGCGTGAGGCCGCGCGCCACCGCGGCGTGCAGGCGCGAGCGCACGGGCCCGACGCCCGTCAGCTCGTACACGTCGACGGGCGCCGGGAGCCCCCGCACCGAGACGGCGCCGAGCGGCCGGGTCTCGACGTAGCCCTCGGCGAGCCGGGCGGTCGCGGCCGTGATCCTGATGCTGCCGGGCTCGGCCTGCTGCTCCATCCGGGCGGCGAGGTGCGTCGTCTGGCCGACGGCCGTGTAGTCCATGCGCAGGTCGCTGCCGACGGACCGCACGACCACCTCCCCCGAGTGCAGCCCGACGCGGACCCGCATCGGCACGCCGGCCGCGGCCTCCAGCTCGTCGGCGTGCCGCCGCAGCTCGTCCTGCATCCGGAGCGCGGCGTAGCAGGCGCGGATCGCGTGGTCCTCGTGGGCGAGCGGCGCGCCGAAGAGCGCCATGATGCCGTCGCCCATGACCTGGTTGACCGTGCCCTCGTAACGGTGGACCGCCTCCATCATGCGCGTCAGGACCGGGTCGAGGAGCTTGCGCGCCTCCTCCGGGTCCCGGTCGGCGAGCAGCTCCATCGAGCCGCGGATGTCGGCGAACAGCACCGTGACCTGCTTGCGCTCGCCCTCGACGGCGGCCCGGGACGTGAGGATCCGCTCGGCCAGGTGCCGCGGCGTGTAGGCCTGGGGGGACTCGAAGCGCGCGTCCGGCGGCTCGCCCGCCGCCGCGGCGCCGCAGCCGCCGCAGAAGCGCTCGCCCGGCTCGTTGGTGAAGCCGCAGAGCGGACAGGCGTGAGCGAGGGCGGCGCCGCACTCGGAGCAGAAGCGGCGGCCCTCACGGTTCGCGGCGTGGCAGCGCGGACACTGCATGGGCTGGCGGCGTCAGAGTAGGCCCTGCGCCGTCGCCCGGTCAAGTTATCCTGGCGCCAGTGCGAGCGCTGATCGTCGCCAACCCGATCGCGGGCCGGGGCCGCGGGCGTGACGTCGGGCACGCCGTGGCCCGCGAGCTCACCCGCCGCGGCGTGGTCGCCGCGCTCTTCTTCACCCGCGCGCGGGGCGACGCCCGGGCGCGGGTCGCCGCCGCCACGGACGTGGATGTCGTCGTCGCCGTCGGCGGCGACGGCACCCTCCGCGAGGTGCTCGAGGCGCTCCCGGACGGCGGCCCCGCGGTCGCCGTGGTGCCCGCGGGGACCGGGAACGTGCTCGCGCGCGACCTCGGGCTCCCCGCCGACGCCGCCCGGGCGGCGGAGGTGATCCTCGGCGGGCGCTCGGTGGGCCTCGACACCGCGCGCGTCGACGGCCGCCTCTGCTTTCTCGCCGCGAGCGTCGGCTTCGACGCCATGGCCGTCCACGAGCTGGAACGGCGGCGGCGCGGCCCGATCACCCGGGGGACCTGGGCTGTGGCGCTCGTGCGGACCTTCCTCCGCTACCGGCCCCCGCGCCTCGCCGTCGAGCTGGACGGCGCGACGCTCCCTGGCGAGTTCGGGCTCGTGCTCGTCGCGAACTGCGTGCGCTACGCGGGCCTGCTGCGGCTCGCCCACGACCGCCGCCTCGACGACGGCCTCTTCGAGGCCTACCTGTTCCGCGACGCGCGCCGCCCGCGGCTCGTCGCCGCGATCGCCCGCGGCCTCGTCGCCGGCCTGCCGGGCGGTGGGTGCGAGCTCCGGCGCGCGCGGCGCGTGCGTGTCACCTCGCCCGCGCCGGTGCCCTGTCAGGTGGACGGCGACGCCGCCGGCGAGACGCCGATGACGCTCGAGGTCGGCGCGCGCCGCCACCGCGTCCTGGTCCCGTAACACTCCTTACTGCTCCAACGGTCCTCTGCAGCTCGCGCGCCCGACAAGATGTCGTCGGCGCGACTCGATGTCGGCGAGCACGGGCGCCGCCACGCGCTATCTTCGTGTTCCCGCGCGCCTCGCGGCGTGGCACCGGCGTTGCAGTGCCCCGGCGGCGAGGAGGTCCCACGATGGCCCCTAACGACTGGCGGCGAGTCGGCGGCGATTGGCCTGACAATCTGGGCGACGCGGCGGAACGCATGCGGCAGCAATTCGGCTCGTTCCGCCTGCGCCGCCTGCTGCCCGGGCTGGTGATCTTCGTGCTGCTCATCGGGCTCTGGTCGAGCTGGTTCACGGTGCAACCCGAGGAGACCGGCGTGGTCCAGCGCTTCGGCGCGGTGGTCCGGACCGTGGGGCCGGGCCTCCACTTCAAGCTGCCCTACGGCATTGAGACGGCCATCCTGGTGCCCACCGCGAGCGTCCTCAAGGAGGAGTTCGGGTTCCGCACGGCGGCCAGCGTCCCCGGCCGGCGGACGCAGTACACGGACAGCCCGGCGTTCAAGGACGAGTCGCTCATGCTCACGGGAGACCTGAACGTCATTGACGTCCAGTGGATCGTCCAGTACCGGATCGAGGACCCGGTCCGCTACCTCTTCCGGGTCCGCGACTCCCGGCAGACGATCCGGGACATTGCCGAGGCGGTGATGCGCCAAATCGTCGGCAACCGCCTGGGCAGCGACGTCCTCACCGTCGGCCGGGTGGCCGTATCCACAGAGGTGAAGGAGGAGATGCAGAAGATCCTCGGCGACTACGAGACCGGCGTCCGCCTGGTCACGGTGGAGCTGCAGGACGTCACGCCGCCGGATCTCGTCAAGCCCGCCTTCAACGAGGTGAACGAGGCGCGCCAGGACCGGGAAAAAAGCATCAACCAGGCCCAGGAGCAGGCCAACCGCGAGATCCCCAAGGCCCGGGGCGAGGCGACGCGGACGATCACCGAGGCCGAGGGCTACGCGGTCGAGCGGGTCAACCGGGCCAACGGCGAGGCCACGCGATTCCGCGCGATCCTCGCGGAGTACCAGCGGGCCCCGGAGGTCACTCGCCGCCGCCTGTACCTGGAGGCCCTGAGCACCATCCTGCCGGGGGCGAAGGCGCTCTACGTCGTGGACGGCGACCAGAAAGCGCTGGTGCCCTGGCTCCAGGTGGAGTCGGGGGACAAGCTCGTCGCGGGAGGCAAGCAGCCATGAAGAGCACGCTGAAGATCGGGCTCGGCATCGTCGCGGTAGCGATCCTTCTCGTGCTCTCGGGGACCTTCTACCGCCTGCCGGAAGGCCAGCAGGCGGTCATCGTCCAGTTCGGCCGGCTCGTTGGGGCGCCGGTGACCGCGGCCGGGCTGCACGTCAAGCTCCCCTTCGTCCAGGAGGTCCGGCGCTTCGAGAAGCGCCTCCTCATCTGGGACGGCGATCCCAACCAGATCCCCACCAAGGGGCGGGAGTTCATCTGGATCGACACCACGGCCCGCTGGCGGATCGCCGACGCGAAGAAATTCCTGGAGTCCGTGGCCACGGAGGCCGGGGCCCAGTC
>MGBU01000245.1 GCA_001790205.1 Candidatus Rokubacteria bacterium GWA2_73_35
CATGGTCCTGCTCCGCGGGTTCGACCAGCTCCCGACGCTGCCGCGCTTCCCGGAGGTCTTCGGCCTCAGGAGCGCGGCGATCGCCGCGTACCCGATGTACCGCGGGCTCGCCAGGCTCGTCGGCATGGAGGTGCTGAAGACGGGCGGCGCCTTCGCCGACGAGGTCGCCACGCTCCGCGAGCACCGGGAGGACCACGACTTCTTCTTCGTCCATTACAAGGACACCGACAAGGCCGGCGAGGACGGTGACTTCGACGCCAAGGTGGAGGCCCTCGAGCGCTTCGACGGCTTCGTCCCGGCGATCCGCGACCTCCGGCCCGACGTCCTCGTGGTGACCGGCGACCACGCGACCCCCTCGATCCTCGCCGCGCACGGCTGGCAGCCCGTGCCGGTGCTCCTGTGGAGCCGCTACTGCGGCGCCGACGGCGTCAGCGCGTTCACCGAGCGCGCGTGCGGCGGCGGCAGCCTCGGCGTGCTCCCCGCCCACCACCTGATGCCGCTCGTCATGGCCAACGCCCTCCGGCTCACGAAGTTCGGGGCGTGAGGCGCGGGCGCCGCGAGCGCGACAGCCTCGGGCTCACGCACGTCCCGGCGCGCGCCCTCTACGGCGCCTTCACCGCGCGGGCGCGGGACACCTTCGAGCTCAGCGGGCGCCGGCCTCACCCCGCGCTGACCCGCGCGTACGCCCGCATCAAGAAGGCCGCCGCCCGCGCGAACGCCCGCCTCGGCCTCCTGCCCGCCCGCTGGGCGCGGGCGATCGCGTGGGCCGCCGATCGGGTCGCCGCGGGGGCCGTGCCCGACGCCGCCGTGATCGACGTCCTCCAGGCGGGCGCGGGCACGCCGGCGCACATGAACGTCAACGAGGTCCTCGCGAACCTCGCCAACGAGCGGCTCGGCGGCCGGCGGGGCCGCTACGTCCCGATCCACCCGAACAGCCACGTCAACCTCGGCCAGTCGTCGAACGACGTCACGCCCACCGCCATCCGGTTGATGGCGCTCGAGCTCTCGCCGGCGCTCCGCGCCGAGCTGGGGCGCCTCGAGCGCTCGCTCGCCCGCCTCGCCCGCCGCGAGCGCGCCGTCGTGAAGCCCGGCCGCACGCATCTTCAAGATGCGGTGCCGATCACCTGGGGCCAGGTCCTCGGCGGGTGGGCCGAGGCCGTCCGCGGCGCGGCTGCCGCCCTCCGGGCGAGCGAGGCGGGGCTCGCCGTCCTCGGCCTCGGCGGCACCGCCGTGGGCACCGGGTTGACCGCGCACCCGCGCTTCCGCCGCCTGGTGGTGCGGGAGCTCGGCCGGATCGTCGGCCGGCGCCTGGTGCCCGCCCGGAACCCCGTGGCGGCCACCTGGAGCCTCGCCCCCCTGCTCGCGTGCTCGGCGGCGCTCAGGGCGTGCGCGGTGGACCTGGGCAAGATCTGCTTCGACCTGCGCCTGCTCGCCTCCGGGCCCGACACGGGGCTCGCCGAGATCCGCCTGCCCGAGGTCCTCCCCGGGTCGTCCATCATGCCCGGCAAGGTCAACCCCTCGGTGCCCGAGGCCGTGCAGATGGTCTGCCTCCAGGTCCGCGCGCACGACCACGCCGTCGCCCTCGGCGCGGCGGCGGGCGAGCTCGAGCTCAACGTGATGACCCCGCTCGTCGCGGCGAACCTGGGCGAGGGCTTCGAGCTCCTCACCCGCGGGCTGCGCCTGCTGCGCACGCGCTGCGTCGACGGGCTCGCAGTGGACCGCCGGCGCGCCCGCGAGCTCACCGCGCGGAGCCTCGTCCCGGCGACCGCGCTCAGCCCCTACCTCGGCTACGACGTGACCGCCGCGGTCGTCGCGGAGGCCCGGGCCGCGGGCCGGCCGCTGCGGGAGGTCGTCGTCCGGCACGGGCTCGTCCCACCCCGCGTGCTCGCCCGGCTCCTCTCGCCCCGCGCCCTCACGGGCCCGCGGCCCACCGACGTGGCCCTCCGGCGGCGCCTCCAGGCCGCGGCCGCCTACCGGGCCTTCCGCGCCCGCCTCTCTCGATAAACCCCCTTTGTGCCGCGCCCACGCCGGGGCATACTCCGGTGAGGATCGAGACCATGGACGAGACCGAACGCCTCGCCGAGACCATGAAGGTGCTCCTGGCGGAGAGCCGTGACGAGCGGCTCGCCGACGTCCTCGAGGAGGCCCACCCCGCCGACGTCTCGCGGGTGATCCGCGAGCTGCCGACGGACGAGCGCGTCCGCGTGTTCCGGCTCCTCACGCGCGAGCGCGCCGGGGCCGTCCTCTCCGAGCTCGACGACCCGGTCCTGCGCGAGCTGGTCGGCTCGCTCGAGGAGACCGAGGTCTCGCGCATCCTCGACCGGATGCCCTCCGACCACGTCGTCGGGGTCGTCGAGGAGCTGCCCCGCGAGCAGGCCGAGGGAATCCTCGAGCTCATGGAGGAGGACAAGTCCGAGGAAGTCCAGGAGCTGCTCGATTATCGCGAGGGCACCGCGGGTCGGCTCATGTCCCGGGAGTTCGTGGCCGTGCACGAGCACGCCACCGTCGCCCAGGCGATCGACCACATCCGCAAGGCGACGAGCGGCGACGACGCCTTCTACGTATGGGTCGTGGACGGCCACGAGCACCTCGTGGGCCTGGTGCCGCTGCACCGGCTCCTCGCCGCCGACCCGCACACGTCGATCAGCGCGATCCGCAACGAGGACGTCGAGAGCGTGGGCGTGGACACCGACCAGGAGGAGGTTGCGCGGCTCGTCCAGCACTACAACGTCATCGAGGTGCCCGTCGTGGACGCGAGCCGGCGCCTGCTCGGCACGATCGGTGTCGAGGACGTGATCGACGTCATCCGCGAGGAGGCGACCGAGGACATCCAGCGCCTGGCCGGCGTCGGGGGCGACGAGACCGTGCTCGATCCGCCCCGGGCCGTCTTCGGCAAGCGCATGATGTGGCGCCTGGTCAACCTCGGCACCGCCGTCCTCGCCGCCTCCGTCATCGGCCTGTTCGAGTCGTCCATCCAGGCCCTGGCGACGCTGGCGGTGTTCATGCCGATCGTCGCCTCCATGGGCGGGATCGGGACCACGCAGACGGCCACGGTGGTCGTCCGCGGCATCGCCGTCGGGGACATGACCTCGAGCGTGCTCCGGCGCGTGCTGGGGAAGGAGCTCTGGCTCGGGCTCACGACCGGCGCCGCCAACGGCCTCATCATCGCCGCGATCGCCTACGTGTGGAAGGGCCAGGTGCTGCTGTCGCTGATCCTCGGCGTGGCGCTGGTCTTCAACATGCTGGTCGCCGCCGTCGTCGGCACGCTGATCCCGATGGCGCTCAAGACCTTCCGGATCGACCCGGCGATCGCGTCCAGCGTGATCATCACGACGTTCACGGATGTGTGCGGTTTCTTTTCGTTTCTCGGACTCGCCACGCTCCTGATCCGGTTCCTCCTGTGACCGGAAAACCCTCTTGGCAACGAGTAGCGCGGATGGTTAAAATACGGCGGCGATTCGGTAGCCGCTGACCGGCCTCCAATCCAGGTCGCTGGAGGGTTCGTCGTGGACGCAGCGTTGGAGAAGAGGCAGGTCGAGCGGGCGTACGAGCTGTACGCCCCCGTGTACGACTTCATCTTCGACTGGATCTTCGCGCCCGGGCGGGCCGCGGCGATCAAGCAGCTGGGTCTCGAGCGGAACGACTCCGTCCTCGAGGTGGGCATCGGCACAGGCCTCAACCTGCCGCTCTACCCGCCGACCTGCCGGCTCACCGGCATCGACCTCTCGCAGGAGATGCTCGACAAGGCCGTCGAGCGCGTCCAGACCCTGACGAGGACCAACGTCACGCTCAAGGTCATGGACGCGACGTCCATGGACCTCGCCGACGACGAGTTCGACAAGGCGATCGCCACCTACACGATCTCCGCGGTGCCCGACCCCGTCGCCGTGCTCCGCGAGATGCGCCGCGTGGTGAAGTCGGGCGGCGTGATCGTGATCCTGAATCACTTCCGCAGCGAAGGCCGCATCGCCGGGCGGCTCGAGGACCTGGTCGCGCCCTTCTGCACGCGGCTCGGCTGGAAGTCGAACCTGGCGCTCGGGCCGCTGCTCGCGCGGGTCGGGCTCGAGCCCGAGGTCGTGGTCAGGCTCAACATGTTCAACGGCTGGCGCCTCGTGAAGTGCGTCAACCGGAAGTAGCGCGGCTCGCCCCCCTTCTCCTCGCGCTCGTCCTCGTCCTCCCCGTCGCCCGGGCCGGGTGGTCCATGCTGGTGGCCGGCGCTTTCCTCGCGGAGTTCCTCACGGAGGGACGGTTTGCCCCGCTCTCGGCGCTCGCGCCCGAGCCGGCCCGCCGGCCGTTCCCTCTCGAGGGCGCCGCCGCCGACCGCTTCGTGCCCACCGGGCTCGCGCGCGGGCGCCCGCTGGTGCTCGTACACGGCCTCGCGCCCGCGGGCAAGGACGACCCGCGCGTGCGCGGGGCGGCCGCGCTCCTGGCCCGCGCCGGCTTCGACGTCGTGGTCCCGACCATCCCGGGGCTCACCCGCGGCCGGCTCAGGCCCGACGACGTGGCGCCCGTGGTCGCGGCGCTCGCCGCGCGCGACGCGCCGACCGCCGTCGTGGGCGTCAGCGTCGGCTCCGGCCCCGCGCTGCTCGCCGCCGCCGACCCGCGCGTCGCCGACCGCGTCCGCGTCGTCCTGAGCCTCGGCGGCTACGCGTCCGCGCGCGAGCTGGTGCGCTATCACCTCTCCGGGAGCTACGCCTTCGGCGCGACGCGGGGCCGCGTCACGCCCGACCCGCGGCTCGTCGAGCCGTTCCTCCGGGCCAACGCGGAGCTGCTGGACGCCGCGGCGCTCGGGCTCCTCCGGACGCGCGACCCGGCGCGCATCGACGCGCTGCTCGACGCGCTGCCGCCCGCGACCGCGCGCCTGCTCGACGCGCTCTCGCCGGTGCGCGCCGTCGCCCGCGTCCGCGCGCGGCTCGTGCTGGTCCACGGGCGGGCGGACCCTGCGGTCCCCTACACGGAGAGCCTGCGCCTGGCGGCGGCCCGGCCCGCGCGCACGCGCGTCGTCCTCGTGGGGCTGCTCGACCACGTCGAGGGCGCCGGCGCCGCCGGGCTCGCCGAGCTCCTGACACTCTGGTCCGTGATGTACGCGCTCGCCGCCGCCGGGTGACGCCGGGCCCCGGGGCCTCGCGCGGCGCCCCGGCAGGACGCTCGCTCAGCGCACGACCTGCTTCACGATCTTGCGGAACTCCCGGTCGTCGACCAGGCCCTTCTTCCTGAGCGAGGCGTGCTTGACCCGCATGAGGATCTCGCCCACCTGGTCCTCGGTGGCCTTGACGCGGATCCGGCCGAGATGCATCCGGATCGAGTCGAGCCCGCTGTTCTTGCCCAGCACGACGCGGGGCATCCGCTGCCCGACCAGCGTCGGGTGGAACGGGAACACCTCGAGGAAGTGCTCCTTACCCGCGTTCTTGTACCAGGTCGCGATGATCCCGGACTCGATGTCGAAGAGCGTGTCGCCCACGATCTGCCGGTTGGAGGGCATCTGGAGCCCGGAGATCTTGCGCACGTACCGGGACAGCTTGGTGAGGCGCTCGGTCTTGATGCCCGTGTCCACCCCGTACATGGTGAGCAGGGCCAGGAGCGTGTCC
>MGBU01000246.1 GCA_001790205.1 Candidatus Rokubacteria bacterium GWA2_73_35
CCCCCATGACCATCCGGTAGTACTGGGAGCGGCGCCTCGCGGGGCCGCCGTTGTACTCGGTGAGCGCGTCCTTGATGTTGGGCTTGCGGACGAGGATGTCGCGCAGGTACGCCATCGCGAAGCGCGTGTTCACCTGGGGATTGCCGAGGTCGCCGAGGTCGCGCTGGCCCCGGAGCACCGGGCGCTTGAAGCGGCCCACCTGCGACTCGAAGAGCGCCGCCGTCGAGGGCAGGATCTGGAAGAGGCCGATCTCGCCGGCGGCGCCGACGGCATCGTGCCGGAGGTCCGACTCGACCTCGGCCTGGGCCAGGACGAGACAGTGGTCGACGTTCGTGCGCCGCGCCTCGGTCACGAGGAGCTCGGGGAACTGCTGGAACGCGCTGATCGGCGCGCGCGGGTTCTTCTCCGCGACGTAGTCGAGGATCGCGCGGTTCAGGCGCCCCGCGTCGGCCTCGCCGGCCACGGCGATGACCTGGCGGGTGAAGCTGATCCCACCGAGCACCAAGGCGGAGGCGAGCGTCAGCAGCGCGAGCGCCTTGCTGTGCATATTCATTGCGATTTCCTCCTTCTGCATCGACTGCGGAGCCTTGTTTCTTCGCTGAAGCTGGAGGAGGGAGCGGATTGAGTTCGGCTGAAGTGGGGTGAGTATGCCACGACGCGATGTGTTATGCAACCGGATGTTGTCGAATTCCAGATATCCACAACCAGCAGTGTCAGGAGCGTGACAGAGCGGAAAGACGCGGTGTGGCGCGAAGTTACGGTGAGCGGAGCGGCCGGCCGCGAACGCCCGGCCTGAGCGTGGCGTGGAACGCGGTCGGATCGTTGTCCGTCTTGCCGCCGACCGCGGTGCCGCACTCGGCGCATACGTAGTCGTACTTGCTGCCGCCCGGGAGCACGAGCAGGAGCTTCTTGCGCGTCGCCGTCGCGCGCCGGCAGCGCGGGCAGAAGAGGCTCGTGGCTTCGAACTCTTCGAACTGGTCCTGAGCGCGCGCCATCACGGGGGATTCTACACCGCGCCACAAGGCCGCCCGAGCGCCGGCCCGGGCGCGCGCTCGGGGCACGAGAGCTCGAGGGGTCTTGAGTCGAACGCCTGTATAGGCAGTATTTCAGGTACTTACAGCGTAATTGACAATATCGATCGGAATTGGTACTCATCAATCCACCTGATCGGAACTGGGATCTGCCTGTCGGCACTGGAGGGTTATTCATGGGACGGACAGCACAGGGTTACCCCGGGGCAGGGACCGAGGAGATCGACGACATCGCCCCGGCCGACGAGGCTCGCTCCTGGGCGGACGAGGCCGAGCTCGACAGCTTCGATCGCTTCGTCCAGGACTTCTGGGCCGGCCGGGTGAACCCCGACGACTTCCGGCGCTTTCGGCTGCAGCACGGCGTGTACGGCCAGCGGCAGCAGGACGTCCACATGCTCCGCGTGAAGATCCCGTGGGGGGGCCTGACGGCGCCGCAGATCGAGCGCCTCGCGGATATCGCCGACCACACCCCCCGCGGCATCGGCCACGTCACGACTCGACAGAACGTCCAGTTTCACTTCGTGCCGCTCGCCGAGGCGCCGCCCCTCCTGCGGGCGCTCGCCGAGGTCGGCCTCACGACGCGCGAGGCGTGCGGCAACACCGTGCGCAACGTCACGGTCGGACACTGCGCCGGCGTGTGCCCGAAGGAGGTCTTCGACCCGACGCCGTACGCCGACGCGGTCGCGCGCTTCCTCCTGCGGAACCCGATGAACCAGAACCTGCCGCGGAAGTTCAAGATCGCCTTCTCCGGCTGCCCCGACGACACGGGCCTCACGACGCTCCACGACGTCGGCGCCCGCGCCGTCGTGCGGACCGCGGAGCACGGCGTGGAAGAGGGGTTCGTGGTCCTGCTCGGCGGCGGCCTCGGCCCCGCGCCGCAGCTCGCGCAGCCCCTGGAGGCGTTCACGCCCGCGGACGATCTCCTGCCGACGGTGGCGGCGGTCGTGCGCGTGTTCGACCGGCACGGCAACCGGGAGAACCGGAACCTGGCGCGGCTGAAGTTCCTCGTCAAGAAGCTCGGGATCGACGCCGTCCGCGGCCTGATCGTGCGGGAGCGCGAGGCGCTGCGCCTGACGACGCCGTTCCCGGCGGTGAGCGGGTGGGCGGAGCGCCCCCCCCGCCCGCGCCCGCGCGACGGCGCGTCGCCGGCAGGGGGCGATCCGGGCTACGCGCGCTGGCGGGCGAGCAACGTGTTCGTCCAGAAGCAGGTCGGCTACGCGGGGGTGCACATCCGCCTGGTTCGCGGCGACGCGACGGCCGCGCAGCTCCGGGCCGTCGCCCGCGTGGCGCGCGAGTTCGGCGACGGCTGGGCGCGGACGAGCAACCAGCAGAACCTCGTCCTGCGCTGGGTCCCCGTCGACGCGCTGCCCCTGGTGTACGCCGCCCTCGCGGCGGCCGGGCTCGCGCTGCCCGGCGCCGAGCGGCTCATCGACGTGACGTCGTGCCCGGGGGCCGACACCTGCCAGCTCGGTATCACCTCGTCGCGCGGCCTGGCCCTCGCGCTGAGCGGGATGATCGAGCGCGAGCTGCCGGATCTCGCCGACGCGCCCGGTCTGCGGATCAAGATCTCCGGGTGCCCCAACTCGTGCGGCCAGCACCACATCGCCGCCATCGGGCTCTACGGCGGCGCGCGGAAGTTCCACGGCGAGCAGGCGCCGACCTATCAGCTCCTGCTGGGGGCGCGCCTCTCCGGCGAGGCCCCACGCTACGCGAAGCCCGTCGCCCGGATCCCGGCCCGGGAGGTGCCGTCGGCGGTCAAGGCGCTGCTCGAGGCCTACCGTGCCGAGCGCGTGGCGGACGAGCCGTTCGACGTCTTCGTGGATCGCGTCGGGGCGGCGCGCCTCACCACGGTGCTCGAGCCCTGGACCGAGCTGCCCCCGTCGGCGGAGTCCCCCGACAAGTACCTGGACTGGGGCGCCGCCGAGCCCTTCACGCTCCAGACCGGTCCCGGAGAGTGCGCGGCGTAGCGCGCGGCGGGGCGGCGTGGCGGCATCGCTCAAGGGCAAGACGATTGCGCTGACCGAGGGGCGCCGGGCCGCGGAGCTCGCGCGCCTCGTGGAAAACCTCGGCGGCGTGCCCTACTCGGCCCCGGCGGTGCGCGAGGTCCCCCGGCGGGACCGGGGCCCGGCGCTGGCGGCGCTCGAGCGCATCCTCGACGGCGAGGTGGCGGCGATCGTGTTCCTGACCGGCGTGGGCGCGCGCGCCTTCCTCGCGCTCGCCGCCGAGGCGGGCAAGCGCGACGCGCTGCTCGCCGCGCTCGGCCCGGCGCTCGTCGTCGCCCGCGGCCCGAAGCCCGTGGCGGCGCTGCGCGAGGTGGGGGTCCGGATCGACGTGGTGCCGGCGGAGCCGACGTCCGAAGGCGTGCTCCGGGCGCTCGCCACCCACTCCCTGCGCGGCAAGCTCGTCGCCGTCCAGCTCTTCGGCGAGGACAACCCGGGGCTCGTCGACGGGCTCGGACGGCAGGGCGCCGACGTCCTCGAGGTCCCCCTCTACGAGTGGGCGCTCCCCGAGGACCAGGAGCCGCTCGAGCGGCTCACCCGGGACGCGATCGCCGGCCACGTCGACGTCGTCGCGTTCACCAGCTCGCCCCAGGTCCGGCATCTCTTCCTCGTGGCCGAGCGCCTCGGGCTCGCCGAGGGGCTCGCCGCCGCGCTGCGCGGGCGCGTCACGGTCGCCGCGATCGGCCCCGTCTGTCGCGCCGCGCTCGCCGAGCGGGGGATCACGCCCGCCGTCGAGCCCGCGCGAGGCACGATGGGCGCGCTCGTGCACGCGATCGCCGAGCGCCTATCAGCGGGGTGAGCGCGATGGGGTACTATCCGATCGCGCTCGAGCTCCGCGGGCGCCCCGCGCTGGTCGTCGGGGGCGGCGCCGTCGCCGAGCGGAAGGCCGACGGGCTCCTGGCGGCCGGCGCCCGGGTCACGCTCGTCGCGCCGAAGCTGACCCGACGCCTCGCGGAGCTCGCCCGCGCCGGGCGCGTCGAGCACGTCGCCCGGCGGTACGCGGCCGGGGATCTCGACGGCCACGCGCTCGTGCTCGTCGCCGTGGGCGACGCGGCGGTGAACCGCGCGGTCGCCGAGGAGGCCCGCGCCCGAGGCGTGTGGGTCAACGTCGCGGACGCGCCCGACCGCTGCGACTTCATCCTCCCCTCGGTGCTCCGTCGCGGCGAGCTCGTCGTCGCCGTGAGCACCGGGGGCGCGAGCCCGGCCCTGGCGCGCGCCGTGCGCGAGAGGCTCGAGACCGTGATCACCGGGGAGTACGCGGCGCTCGCCGCGCTGGTGGCGGAGGTGCGGCGCGAGCTGCGCCACGGCGGGACCGCCCCGGACGCGGACACGTGGGCGCGCGCGCTCGACGACGAGCTCCGGCGGCTCGTCGCCGAGGGGCGGCCCGGCGAGGCCCGACGCCGGCTCCTCGCGCGGCTGGGGGCGGCGTGATCCACCGCGGGGGCCGGGTCGCGCTGGTGGGCGCCGGGCCGGGGGATCCGGGCCTGCTCACGGTCCGCGGGCGCCGGCTCCTGCGCCGGGCCGAGGTCGTCGTCTACGACCGGCTCGTGGCCCCGGCGCTCCTCGACCTGGCGCCCCGGGCGCTCCGGATCTTCGCGGGCAAGGCGAGCGGCCGGCACGCGCTCGAACAGGACGAGATCAACCGGCTCCTCGTCGCCCACGCGCGGCGGGGCCGGCGGGTCGTGCGGCTCAAGGGCGGCGATCCCTTCGTCTTCGGCCGGGGCGGCGAGGAGGCCGCGGCGCTCGCCGCCGCGGGCATCCGCTTCGAGGTGGTGCCCGGCGTCAGCTCGGCCACGGCGGTGCCCGCGTACGCCGGCATCCCCGTGAGCCACCGCGGCGTGGCGTCGTCCTTCGCGGTCGTGACCGGCCACGAGTGCCGGGGCGCCGCGCGCGTGGACTGGGAGCGCCTCGCGGGGGCCGTCGACACGCTCGTGATCCTCATGGGGCTCACGAGCCTGCCGCGGATCGCGCGGGCGCTCGCGGCCGCCGGGCGCCCACCCTCGACGCCCGTCGCGCTGATCCGCGCGGGCACGACCCCGGAGCAGGCGACGGTCACCGGGACGCTCGCCGACATCGCGCGCCGGGCCGCGGCCGCGCGCCTCGAGCCGCCGGTGCTCGTCGTCGTCGGGGACGTCGTCGCCCTGCGCGAGCGGCTCCGGTGGTTCGACCGCCGCGCGCGCCGTCGGGCCCGGGGGCCCGGCCTTTCCGTGGGAGGGAGGGCGCTCGCGGGGCTCGAGGCGTCCCGGCGTTGATCAGCCGGCGAGCGCGCGCAGCTCCTTGCGGAGGATCTTGCCGACGGGATTCTTCGGCAGGGCGTCCACGAAGCGCACCTGCTTGGGGCACTTGTACTTCGCGAGCCGCTCCTGGCAGAAGGCGAGGATCTCGTCGGCCGTCGCCGCGGCCCCGGGCTTGAGCGCGACGAAGGCGAGCACGTCCTCGCCCATCAGCGGGTCGCGCATGCCGACCACCGCGGCCTCGGCGACCCGCGGGTGCGCGTACAGCACCTCCTCCACCTCGCGCGGGTAGATGTTGAAGCCGCCCCGGATGATCAGGTCCTTCTTGCGCTCGACGATGTAGAGGAAGCCGTCGACGTCGAGGCGGCCGACGTCGCCCGTGTGGAGCCAGCCGCCGCGGAGCGTGCGCGTCGTCTCCTCCGGCAGGCCGTAGTAGCCGAGCATGATGTTGGGCCCGCGCACGCACACCTCGCCCAGCTCGCCCGCGGGCAGCGCGCGATCGTCGTCGTCGTGGATCCGCACCTCGACGCCCGGGATCGGCAGCCCGACCGAGCCGAGCTTGCGCACGCCGGACAGGCGGTGGGCCGAGACGACGGGGGAGGCCTCGGTGAGCCCGTAGCCCTCGAGGATCCTGCCGCCGAACTTCTTCTCGAACGGCTCGACGATCTCGAGCGGCAGCGGCGCCGCGCCGGAGCCCCAGAGGCGCATGGACGACGTGTCGAAGCGGTCGGCGTCGGGGTAGTGGAGCAGGTAGACGAGCATGGTCGGCACGGCCGACATGCTCTGCACGCGGAAGCGCGCGATCGCCTCGAGCACGCCCTCCGGGTTGAACCAGCGCAGCAGCACCGCGCGGGTGCCCAGGATGTTGCCCGCGTTCATCACCGTGAGCCCGTACGAGTGCGAGAGCGGCAGCACGCCGAGCGCCCACGCCGTGCGGTCGAGCTCGTACAGGTTCGCCGCCGCGCGCGCGTTCGAGGCGAGGTTGGCGTGCGAGAGCGCGACGCCCTTCGGGCGGCCCGTGGTCCCCGAGGTGTAGAGGATCACGGCGACGTCGCGGTCCTCGCGGTCCACGGCGGCGAACGCGTCGGCCTCCCGCGCGATCAGCTCGTCGTAGCCGCGCGTGCCCGGCGCCTCGCCGCCGACCAGCACGGTCGTGCCCGTGAAGCCCTCGAGCTTCGCCAGGAGCTCGGGCGAGGTGAGCGCGAGCCGGGCACCCGAGTCGGCCAGGATGTGGCGGACCTCCTCGGGGTTCAGCAGGAAGATCACGGGCACGATGACCGCGCCGAGCTTCAGGATGGCGGCGTACGCCTGGAGCACCTCGGGACAGTTGGGCAGCATCACGACGACGCGGTCGCCGGGGCCGATCCCGAGCCGGCGGAGCGCGTTCGCGAGGCGGTTGGCCGCCCGCTGCCCGTCCACGTTCGTCCACTCGCGCCCCTCGAAGTGCAGGGCGACGTACTCGCCGAAGCGCCGGACGTTCTCCTCGCCGAGCCAGGCCAGGTTCACGGCCGGTATTCTACCCCATGGTAGGATCGGCCATGTTCCGCTCTCGGCTGGCGGTCAAGATCACGGTCCTGATCGTGGCCGTCATGATCATCGGGTTCGGGGCGTCCACGATCCTGACGATCCAGCGCGAGTCGGCAACGCTGATCGAGCAGAACAAGGTCGCCGCCCGCCGCCTCACCGCCGCGCTGATCGCGTCGATCGAGGGCGCGATGCTCCAGGGCCGCCCCGACGTGACCCGGATGATGCTCAGCGAGCTCAAGAGCGCGTCCACCGTCGAGGGCTTCACGATCTACCGGCGGAACGGCGTCGAGGCCTTCACCGACCTCACGACGGCCACGGAGGTCGCGCG
>MGBU01000247.1 GCA_001790205.1 Candidatus Rokubacteria bacterium GWA2_73_35
AGAAGGAGCTGTCGAAGCTCGAGGGCGGCGCCTCGACCGTCGTCCACCTCGACGCGGTCACCGGCCCCTTCGACTTCATCGCGGTCGTCGAGGGCCCGACGCTCGACGCCATCGGCCGGCTCGTCACCGACGGGATCGGCACGATCGACGGCGTGACGCGCACCACGACCTGCCTCGCGAT
This sequence comes from Candidatus Rokubacteria bacterium GWA2_73_35, assembly GCA_001790205.1. GTDB lineage: Bacteria > Methylomirabilota > Methylomirabilia > Rokubacteriales > CSP1-6 > GWA2-73-35. The sequence goes on from MGBU01000247.1 coordinate 182, forward strand.
CTCGGTCGGCTGACGTGCGGACCCCGGTGCCGGGCGCCGCGGGCACGCGCCTGGCGGGCGTGACCTGATGCGGGTGCTCGTCGTCGGCGGCACCGAGTTCGTCAGCGCGCACCTCGTGCAGGCGCTCCGGCGCGACGGCCACGAGGTCGCCGTGCTGAACCGTGGGCGCAGGCCCGCGCGCGTGCCGGCGGGCGTCCGCACGCTCGTCTGCGACCGGCTCGACCACGCGGCGCTCGCGCGCACGCTCGCGGGCGAGCGGGTGGACGCGCTCGTGGACGTGGCCTACGCCCCGACGACCGGCGCCGACGTGGAGGCGCTGCTGCGGGCGCTCGAGGGCCGCCTGGGCCACGCGCTCTTCGTCTCGACGGGCCGCGTGCACGATCACGCGCTGCCGATCCCCTACCACGAGGACACGCCGCGCAGCCTCTACTGGGGCGAGTACGCGAAGAACAAGATCGAGGGCGAGGACGTCCTGCTCCGCTGGCGCCGCGAGCGCGGCCTGGGCGTGACCATCGTCCGCCCGACGCACGTCTATGGCCCGCTGAACACGCGGAACAACGAGACCTTCTTCTTCGACCGGCTCCTGCGCGGGCGGCCGATCCTCGTGCCGGGCGCGGGCGGCTGGCTCCGCCAGTTCGGCCACGTCGAGGACCTGGCCGACGCGCTGGCGGCGATGCTGGGCGTCCCCGCGGCGTTCGGCCAGGCGTACAACGTCACCGGCGAGGAGGCGATCACGCAGGTGGGCTTCGTCGAGCTCGTCGCCGACGTGCTCAAGCGGCCGGTCACGCTCGTCCACCGCGCGACGCCGGCCGGCGCCACGCCGGTGCCGTTCGGCCAGAACCTCGCCTACGACTGCCACGCGGTCTACACGACGACGAAGCTCCGCGCGCAGCTCGGGATCCGCCCGCGCTACACGCTCGCGTCGGGCCTCGCGCAGACGTTCGAGTGGTACCTGCGCGAGGGGCTCGACCGGCGCGCGGTCGACTTCTCGGCGGAGGACGCGCTGCTCACGTGACGCGTCCGACCGTCCTCGTCTACCACGCCGACCCGGCGTACGCCGCCCTCGTCCGCGCCCCCCGCGGGCGGGTCGTCGTCCGCCGCGCGGCCACGCCCTCCGAGGCCGAGCCGCTCGCCGCGGAGACCGACGTCCTCTACGCCTGGCAGTTCCCGCGCCACCTCTACGCGAAGGCCGCGCGGCTCCGGTGGCTCCAGGTCATGGGCGCGGGCGTGGACTGGGCGCTCGCCCCCGAGCTGCCCCCCGGCGTCGTCGTCACGCGCGCGCCGGGCGTCTTCGGGCCCTGGATGGCCGAGTACGTCGTGGGCTGGTGCTCCTGGGTCACGCAGCGCATGGCCGCGTACCGCGAGGCGCAGCGCCAGCGGCGCTGGATCGACCACGTCCTGCCCGACCGCCTGCGCGGCAAGACGCTGGTCATTGTCGGCCTCGGCGACATCGGCCGCGCGATCGCCCGCGCCGCGCGCGCCCTCGGCATGCGCGTGCTCGGCGTGAGTCGCACCGGGCGGCCCGTGCGCGAGGCCGAGCGCGTGTGGCGGGTGGGCGCGCTCGGGACGGCGCTCCGGCAGGCCGACTTCGTGGTGGTCCTGCTGCCGCTCACGCCGGACACGCGCGGGCTCGTCGACGCCGCGGCGCTCGCGGCGATGAAGCCGACGGCGTGGCTCCTCAACGTCGCGCGCGGCGCCGTCGTGGACGAGGCCGCGCTCCTCGACGCGCTCCGCGCGCGTCGGCTCGCGGGCGCGATCCTCGACGTGTTCGCGACCGAGCCGCTGCCGCCGCACCACCCCTTCTGGCAGCTCGACAACGTGGTGATCACGCCGCACATCTCGGGCCCGAGCACGCCCGAGGAGATCGCCCCGATCTTCAACGACAACCTCGCCCGCTGGCTCGCGGGTCGCCCGCTCCGCCACGTGGTGGACCGGAAGGCAGGGTACTGAGCAATGCCGTCCAAGCGCAGCGCGATCACGATGACCGAGGCCGAGCTGGCCCGCTTCCTCGACGAGGAGCGCGTGCTCACCTGCGCGACGCTCGGCGCGCACGGCCGCCCGCACCTGATGCCGCTCTGGTACGTCCGCGACGGCCTCACGCTCCTGGCCTGGACCTACGGGAAGTCCCAGAAGGTGAGGAACCTCGAGCGCGACCCGCGCGCGACCGTCCAGGTCGAGGCCGGACGCGACCGGTATGGCGAGCTGCGCGGCGTGATGATCGAGTGCGACGTGGCGATCGAGCACGATCCCGAGCGGATCCTCGAGACGGGCCTGCGCCTCGCCGCCCGGTACGCGGGCGCCGACGGCGGCCCCGAGGCGCGCGAGCGCGTGCGCCAGCAGGGCAGGAAGCGCGTGGTCCTGCGCTTCGCGCCGACGCGCATCGTCTCCTGGGACCACCGGAAGCTCGCCGGCGCGTACTGATTCGCCGTCGGGGGGAGCGACCGCCGCTTCCCCCGACACCCCCCGGGAGCGCGTGTGCCCGATTCCTTCACGCGCTCTGACGCGACGTCGCCCGATCGCTCGACGCCCCGGGGGGCCCGCGCCCGTCCCTTGTAGTTTATTGACTTAACTATTTATCGCAGGCATCATTTGCTCGACAAGGGGGGCCAGATGGCGACGCGCCCGAGGGGTCCGGCCGGCTCGACCGCGGAGGCCGAGCGCGTGCTGGGGCTCCTGACCTCGCTCGGCAGCACCATTTTCCGGCAGCTCCTGTGGCAGAAGGCGTCCGAGCTGGACCTGACGTTCGCCCAGTCGGAGGTGCTCTCCTACGTCCGCGGGCACCCGGGCTGCCACATGGGCGAGGCCGCGAAGGCCTTCGGCGTCACCCTGCCCGCCATCACCCACATCGCCGACCGCCTGGAGCAGAAGGGGCTCCTGGTCCGCGGCGACGATCCCGGAGACCGCCGCATCTGCGCGCTCGAGCTCACGGGCGCCGGCCAGGCGCTCGTCGAGGAGCTCCAGGCGCTCCGGCTCCGCGGCATGACGGGCGTGCTCGCCCGGATGGCGGGCGGCGACCGCAGGCTGCTGCGGCTCGGGCTCGAGGCCCTCGTGGACGCTGCGGTCAGCGCCTCCGACGGCGGCGCGAAGCGGCTCCGGGGCCGGAGGCCCGGGCGATGAGCCCGCGGCGTCGGCTCGCCTGGGCGCTCGCGGCGGCGGCCCTCCTCGCCGGCTGCTCGGACAGCGCCTCGGGCCGCTCCCCGGCCGCCGCGCCGCCACCCGTGCCGGTGGTCGTCGGCAACGTCGTGGAGAAGACCGTGCCGATCCAGGTCACGGCGGTCGGCAACGCGCAAGCGTACACGAGCGTCGGCATCAAGTCGCAGGTCGCCGGCCAGATCGTGCGGGTCCACTTCGCGGAGGGCCAGGACGTCCGCACGGGCGACCTCCTCTTCACGATCGACCCGCGCCCCTTCGAGGCCGTGCTCCGCCAGGCCGAGGCGAACGTCGCGCGGGACACCGCCCAGCTCCGCCAGGCGGAGGCCGCGCTGCTCCAGCAGCAGGCCGAGGTGCGGAAGGCCGAGGCCAACCTCGAGCGCGACCTCGCGCAGCTCCGGAACGCCGAGGCCCAGGAGCGGCGCTACCGCGAGCTCATGGCCAGGGAGTTGATCGCACGCGAGCAGTACGACCAGCTCCGCACGAACCTGGCGGCGATGGACGCGACGGTGCAGGCCGACCGGGCCGCCATCGAGAACGCGAAGGCCGCGGCCACGGCCGCCGTCGCCACCGTGGACAACGTGCGGGCGGTCGTCCGCGCGGGCGAGGCGATGGTGGACAGCGCGCGGCTCCAGCTCGGATACACGACGATCCGCGCGCCGCTCGACGGGCGGACCGGGAACCGCCTGGTCCAGGCCGGGAACGTCGTGAAGGCGAACGACGACGCGCCCATGGTCGTCATCAACCAGGTCCATCCGATCTACGTCTCGTTCGCGGTCCCCGAGCAGTACCTGGCCGAGATCAAGCGATACCGCGCCGCCGGGGCGCTCAGGGTCGAGACGCGCCTCCCGAGCCAGTCCGCGGCGCTCGCGACGGGCGAGCTCACGTTCGTGAACAACGCCGTGGACCAGGCGACGGCGACGATCCAGCTCAAGGCGACCTTCACCAACGCCGACAACGCGCTCTGGCCCGGCCAGTTCCTCGACGTGGCGCTGACGCTCACGACCCGGTCCGCGCTCCTCGTCGCCTCGCAGTCGATCCAGGCCGGCCAGCAGGGTCCCTTCGTCTTCGTCGTCGGGCCCGACCAGACCGTCGAGGCCCGCCAGGTCCTCGTGGGCACGCGGCTCGGCGCCGAGACGATCGTCGAGCAGGGCCTGCGCGCCGGTGAGCGCATCGTCACCGACGGCCAGCTCCGCCTGGTGCCGGGGGTCAAGATCGAGGTCAAGCCCGCGCGCGCCTCATGACCCCCGAGCTCTTCATCCGGCGGCCGGTCCTCACGACCCTGCTGATGGCCGCCATCCTGGTCTTCGGGCTGATGGCCTACCGCCTCCTGCCCGTGAGCGACCTGCCGAACGTGGACTTCCCGACGGTCCAGGTCACGGCGGCGCTGCCGGGCGCGAGCCCCGAGACCATGGCCTCCGCCGTGGCGACGCCGCTCGAGAAGCAGTTCACGACGATCGCGGGCATCGACTCGATGACCTCATCGAGCGCGCTCGGGCTCACGCAGATCACGATCCAGTTCGCGCTCGACCGCAACATCGACGCCGCGGCGCAGGACGTACAGGCGGCGATCACGAAGGTGCTGCCGCTCCTGCCGCCCGAGATGCCGACCCCGCCGACGTACCAGAAGGTGAACCCGGCCGACCAGCCGGTGCTGTACCTGTCGCTCAGCTCGGCCACCCTGCCCCTGTACACGGTGGACGAGTACGCGCAGACGGACCTCGCCCAGCGGATCTCGACCATCAGCGGCGTCGCGCAGGTCTTCGTCTTCGGCTCCCAGAAGTACGCGGTCCGCGTCCAGCTCGACCCCCGCGCCCTCGCGGCCCGCGGCATCGGCATCGACGAGGTCGCCGCCGCCCTCGCCCGCGGCAACGTGAACCTCCCGACGGGGACGCTCTACGGGGCGCACCAGGCGTTCAGCATCCAGGCGACCGGCCAGCTCCAGAACGCCGCGGCGTTCCGCCCGCTCATCGTCGCCTACCGGAACGGCTCGCCCGTCCGCCTCGACCAGCTCGGGCGCGTGGTGGACGGCGTGCAGACGGACAAGGTGGCGAGCTGGTACAACGACGAGCGCGCGGTCGTCCTGGCCGTCCAGCGCCAGCCGGGCACCAACACGGTCCAGGTCGTGGACTCGATCCGGGCGCTCCTGCCGCAGTTCCGCGCGCAGCTCCCGCCCGCGGTGAAGCTGACGGTCCTCTACGACCGCTCGGTGGCCATCCGCGACTCGGTGCGCGACGTGCAGTTCACCCTGATCCTGGCGGTCGGGCTGGTCGTGCTGGTCATCTTCCTCTTCCTGCGCAACCTGTCGGCGACGCTCATCCCGAGCCTCGCGCTGCCGCTGTCGATCGTCGGCACGTTCGCGGTCATGTACCTGTTCGGCTACTCGATCGACATCCTCTCGCTGATGGCGCTGACCCTGTGCGTCGGCTTCGTCGTGGACGACGCCGTCGTGATGCTCGAGAACATCGTTCGCCACATGGAGGCGGGCGAGGGCCGGCTCGAGGCGGCGCTCAAGGGCGCGCGGGAGATCGGCTTCACGATCCTCTCGATGACGCTCTCGCTGGCGGCCGTGTTCATCCCGGTCCTGTTCATGGGCGGGGTCGTCGGACGGCTGCTCCACGAGTTCGCCGTCACGATCGCCGCCGCCGTCCTGGTCTCGGGGTTCGTGTCGCTCACGCTCACGCCGATGCTCTGCAGCCGCTTCCTCCGGCCGCCGGGCGAGTCGCACGGGTGGCTCTACACCGTCTCCGAGCGCTTCTTCGACGGCATGCTGCACGTCTACGACCTGACGCTCCGGTGGGTGCTGCGCCACCGCCGCACCACGATGGCCGCGCTCGGTCTCACCCTCGTCCTGACCGCCTACCTCTTCGCCGTCATCCCCAAGGGGTTCATCCCGACCGAGGACACCGGGCAGATCTTCGCCTTCACCGAGGCGGCCCAGGACATCTCGTTCGACGCGATGATGGAGCACCAGCTCGCCGTGAACGAGATCGTCCGCAAGGACCCGAACGTCGAGCAGTTCTTCTCGGCGATCGGCGCGAGCGGCATGAACATCGTCCCGAACACGGGGCGCCTGTTCATCCGCCTCAAGCCGCACCGCGAGCGCCCGCCCGTGGACCAGGTGATCGAGGAGCTGCGGCCGAAGCTCCAGACCGTGCCGGGGATCCGGGTCTATCCACAGAACCTGCCCCTCATCCGCATCGGCGGCCAGCTCACCAAGGCGGTCTACCAGCTCACGCTGCAGGACTCGGACCTCCAGGAGCTCTACCGCTGGGCACCGATCCTCCACGAGCGGATCCGCGGCCTGCCCGGCGTCCAGGACGTGAACACCGATCTGCAGATCACGAGCCCGCAGATCATCGTCGACATCGACCGTGACCGGGCCTCGGCGCTCGGCGTCACGGCCGAGCAGATCGAGCGCGCGCTCGGCGACGCGTACGGCTCGCGCCAAGTTTCGACGATCTACACGCCGTCGAACCAGTACTGGGTCATCATGGAGCTGCTCCCGGAGTACCAGCGCGACCCCGCGGAACTCGGTCGGCTCTACGTCCGCGCCGCATCCGGCCGCCTCGTCCCCCTGGGCGCGGTCGCCCGGCTCCGGCCGGGGATCGGGCCGCTCACGGTCACGCACCTGGGCCAGCTCCCCTCGGTGACCATCTCGTTCAACCCCAAGCCCGGCGTCTCGCTGAGCCAGGCGGTCGGCGAGATCGAGCAGCTCAAGCGCGAGCTCCGCCTGCCGCCGACGCTCTCGGTGCGCTTCCAGGGCACGGCCCAGGCCTTCCAAGAGTCGCTCCGCGGCCAGGGTCTGCTGCTGCTCATGACCGTCGTCGTGATCTACCTGGTGCTCGGCATCCTGTACGAGAGCTTCGTGCACCCGCTCACCATCCTCTCGGGGCTGCCGGCGGCCGGAGCCGGCGCGCTGCTCACGCTGATGCTGTTCGGCATGGAGCTCAACCTCTACGGCTTCGTCGGCATCATCATGCTGGTGGGCATCGTGAAGAAGAACGCGATCATGCAGATCGACTTCGCGCTCGACGCCGAGCGCGCGGGGGCCACGCCGGCCGAGGCGATCTACCGCGGCTGCCTGCTCCGGTTCCGGCCGATCATGATGACCACGATGGCCGCCCTCCTCGGCACGCTTCCGATCGCGCTCGGCATCGGCGCGGGCGCCGACGCGCGCCGGTCGCTGGGGTTGGCGGTGGTGGGCGGCCTGCTCGTCTCGCAGCTCCTGACGCTCTACATCACGCCCGTGCTCTACCTCTACATGGACGCCGCGCAGCGCTGGCTGCGCACGACGCGCGGCCGGCGGGCGGGTGGGGCGGCGCCCGTCGCCGGCGGTGGGCTCACCGCCGAGTAGCGCCCGCCCGCCGGCTCACTTCTTCGAGATCACGAACCGCCCGAGCGCCAGGTGCGGGAGCCCCGAGCGCTCGAAGGTGTCCACGGCGTCGCCGGCCGAGCAGACCAGCGGCTCGCCGTGGAGGTTGAACGAGGTGTTGAGCACGGCGCCGATCCCCGTGCGTGCCTCGAACTCGCGGAGGACGCGGTGGTAGGCGGGGTTCCACGCCTCGTCCACGATGTGGGCGCGCGCGGTCGCGTCGTGGGGGTGGAGGGCCGCGACGATCTCGTCGCGCCGCTTCGGGTTGGTCGGGAACGCGAGCATCATGTATGGCGACGCGAGCCCCTTCGGGTTCACGAGGTAGTCGGCCTCGCGCTCGCGGAGCACGCTCGGCGCGAACGGCATCCAGAAGTCGCGGTTCTTGATCATCCGGTTGATGAGCCCGACGACGCGGTGGTCGGACGGGTTCGCGAGGATCGAGCGGTTGCCGAGCGCGCGCGCGCCGAATTCCATCCGGCCCGCGCACCGGGCCACGACGCCGTCCGAGACCAGGAGCTCGGCGATCCGGGCCTCGATGCGCGCGGGCTCGCTCACCCGGTACCGCGCGGCGAGGTCGCCCGCGCGGATGACCGCCTCCGCCTCCGCGTCGTCGAGGCCCGGGCCGAGGTACGCGGGCCCGAACGGCGCGGGCGCGGGCGCGACTCCCCGGCGCGCGCAGAGGTCGAGGTACCCCAGGTACGCCGCCCCGACGGCGTTCGACTCGTCGCCGCACGACGGGAACACGAAGAGGTCCCGCACCCAGTCCTCGGCCGCGAGCCGCATGTTCGCCTTCACGTTCATGAAGACGCCGCCGCCGAGCGCCAGGCGCTCCCCCCCGTAGCGCTCGCGCGCGAGCCGCGTCCAGGCGAGCAGCGCCTCCTCGAGCAGCCGTTGGGCGCCGCCGGCGACGGCGTCGAACCGGAGGCCGAGCGTGGCGTCGAGCAGCGCGCGGTAGAGCGGCCCGCGCTTCTTCCACTCGAACCGGCCCGGGCGGCCGGCGACGAAGTCGAAGACGGTCCGCAGCGCCGCGAGCGCGCGCTCGGCCTGCGGCGCGGGCGCGTAGGGCGCGAGGCCCATCACCTTGTACTCGTGCTCGCCGGGCTTCATGCCGAGGAGCAGGGTGACCAGCGTGTAGAACGAGCCGAGCGAGCCGGGGCCGCTCGGCGCCGCCTCGTGGCGCTCGAGCGCCACGCCCCGGCCCGCCGAGACCGTCGCGCACAGGCCGTCGCCCGAGTTGTCGTTGGTGAGCACGAGCGCCGGCGCCCCGCCGAACGGCGAGCCGAGGTAGGCCGCCGCGGCGTGGCACGCGTGGTGGTCCACGATCGCCACGCGCCCGGCGTCGAGCCCGAGGTGCGCGGCGACGAGCCCGCGGCGCTCGGCGTCGGTAAGCGGGGCCTTCCCCGGCGCCGGGTCGAGGAGGCCGAGCCGGGCGCCGAGCTTGCGGGCGCGGCCCGCGAGGCCCCGCCGGGGCGCGTCGAGCCGCACGCCGTAGTACTGGCGCACGTACGCGGGGTCGCGCATGACCCGGTTCATCCAGTCGTAGGACGGGATGCGCCTGCCGGCGAGGACGACCTGGTCGATCCGGGCGGGCGCGAGGTCGAGCTCCCTGAGGAGGGCGTCGATCGCGCACCGCGGGTAGCCGGCGTCGTTCTTCAGCCGGGAGAAGCGCTCCTCCGAGGCGCAGCCGACCACCGCGCCGTCACGCAGGACGGCGGCGGTGGCGCAGTGGGTCTCGCTGATCCCCAGCACCAGCATGACCGCTCGATCTTAGCAGCAACGGGGACGGAAGACCGAGAAGGGGCGGGCCCGGCGCCCGCCCCTTCCCCGCTGGACGCGGGACGCGCTAGCGCTAGGCCTTGGCGAGCGCGGCGACGATCGCGCGGCAGAAGGCGGGCAGGTCGTTCGGGTTGCGCGAGGTGATCAGGTTGCCGTCGACGACGACCTCCGCGTCGACCCAGCTCGCGCCCGCCGCGACGAGATCGTCCTTGATCGAGAAGAACGACGTCGCCTTCCGGCCCTTGAGGATGCCCGCGGACACGAGCATCCAGCCCGCGTGGCAGATGGCCGCGACGACCTTCCCCTGCTGCGCGGCCTCGCGGACGAGCCCGACCATCGCGGGGTGCCGCCGCATCATGTCGGGCGCATAGCCGCCCGGCACGATCACCGCGTCGAACTCGACGGCCCGGACCTGGTCGGCCTGGACGTCGACGGCGACCGGGTAGCCGTGCTTGGAGGCGTACGACGTGGCCCCGCCCGCGCCGACCACCTTCACGTCGGCGCCCTCCTCCTTCAGGCGGAAGTACGGCACCCAGAGCTCCATCTCCTGGTACATGTTCTCGGCGAGGATCGCGATCCGTTTCCCGGCGAGCTTCACGCTGGTCTCCTTTCAGGACTTCCGCGAGGTCTTGGCGAAGAAAGTGCCCACGAGAGGGCGCAGCTCGCGGCTCCCGCAGGTGGGACACGCCGCCTTGCCCTTCTCGCGCTCGCTGATGGTCAGGGTCATCGAGACTTCCTTCCGGCACTTGTCGCAGTAGAACTCGTAGAGAGGCATGGCCCTCCTCCTCTCGACGTCCGGCGGGTCGACGTCGGTTGCCTGTTCCGGCGCCAGTCTACCGCGGACCCGGGCCCCGCGTCAGGCGAAGATCCCGCCGGGGGCGGCTCAGGTCGCGGATTCCGCGCCGCCGGCGACCCGGGCCACGAGCCAGCGGGCCGTGCGCAAGAGCCGCGCGTCGCCCTCGCGCGGGCCGACGAGCTGGACGCCGAGCGGCAGGCCGTTCGCGCCGTGCATGAGCGGCAGGCTCACCGCGGGCATGCCGCAGAGCGTCCAGAGCGTGCAGAACGATGGATCCCCGGTCGAGGCGAGGCCCTTCGGCGCGGTGCCGGCGGCGGCGGGCGTCAGGATCGCGTCGTAGCGCTGCTCGAACAGCTCGAGGAAGCTCGCGTGGACGGGCCGGATGCGCGCGCGCGCGCGCATTCCGCGCCGCCGGCGACCCGGGCCACGAGCCAGCGGGCCGTGCGCAAGAGCCGCGCGTCGCCCTCGCGCGGGCCGACGAGCTGGACGCCGAGCGGCAGGCCGTTCGCGCCGTGCATGAGCGGCAGGCTCACCGCGGGCATGCCGCAGAGCGTCCAGAGCGTGCAGAACGATGGATCCCCGGTCGAGGCGAGGCCCTTCGGCGCGGTGCCGGCGGCGGCGGGCGTCAGGATCGCGTCGTAGCGCTGCTCGAACAGCTCGAGGAAGCTCGCGTGGACGGGCCGGATGCGCGCGCGCGCGCGCAGGTAGTCGAGGGCCCGCACCGCCCGGCCACGCTCGAGCCGCGCGCGCAGCGACTCGGACAGCCGGTCGCGGCCCGCCTCCCACTCCCGCGCGAGATTCAGCGCCATCTCGGCGTCCATGATCGTCTCGTGCCACCGCCAGGCCTCGGTCGCCGACGGGAACAACTCGATCTCCTCGACGCGGTCGCCCAGCAGCTCGAGCAGCTCGGCGAACGCCTGCTTCGTCTCCTCCTCGGCGATCTCCCAGCGGGGCGTCTTCACGAACGCGAGCAGCGGCGGCAGGGGCGGCTCCTGGGCCGCGACCTCGACGAAGGGGATGCGCGCGCGCGGCCGGGTGTCCGGGTCGCGCTCGTCCCAGCCCACGAGCGGCTCCGCGAGGAGCGCGAGGTCCTCGACGCTGCGCGCGAACAGCCCGACGTGGTCGAGCGTGCGCGACAGCGCGAGCATGCCGTGGCGCGGGATCAGGCCGTGCGTCGGCTTGAAGCCGTAGACGCCGCAGAACGCGGCCGGCCGGATGGTCGAGCCGTTGGTCTGGCTGCCGAGCGCGAGCGGGACCATGCCGGCGGCGACCGCCGCGGCCGAGCCGCTCGACGAGCCCCCCGGCGTGTGCTCGGGGTCGTGGGGGTTGCGCGTCTTGCCGGGCGTGTACGTGGCGAGCTCGGTCGTCACGGTCTTGCCCAGGATCACCGCGCCCGCCGCGCGCAGCCGCGCGACCACGCTCGCGTCGCGGGACGGCGTGCGGCCGGCGTGGAGCACCGTGCCGTGCTCGGTCGGCATGTCGGCGGTATCGATGATGTCCTTGACGCCCACCGGGACGCCGTGCAGCGGGCCGACGGGGCGCCCGCTCAGGCGCCACTCGTCGGCGGCCTTCGCCTGCGCGCGCGCGTGGTCGGGATCGAGGAAGGCCCACGCCTGCACCCGGGCGTCCACCTCGCGCACCTGGGCCAGGCACGCCTCGACGAGCGCCGCCGCGTCGATGGCGCCGGAGCGCAGCAGGCGCACCGCGTCCGACGCCGGGAGCGCGTGGAGATTCGCCGCCTCAGCCGCCATAGAGGAACTCGGGCAGCCAGAGCGTCATGCCGGGCCACACGTACATGGCCGCGAGCGCCAGGATCACGATCAGCATGTAGGGCATCATCCCGGCGAAGATCTGGTTGAGCGTGATGTGGGGCGGCGACACGCCCTTGAGGTAGAACGCCGACATCGCCACCGGCGGCGACAGGAAGGCGGCCTGGAGATTGACCGCCACCATGGTGCCGAACAGCAGCGGGTCGACGTTGAAGTGGCTCAGCAGCGGGATGAAGATCGGCACGAAGATCACGATGATCTCGGTCCACTCGAGCGGCCAACCCAGGAAGAAGATGATGAGCTGCGACATGATCAGGAAGCCCACCGGCGAGAGGTTCATGCCCAGCACCCACCGCTCGACGAGCGCCTGGCCGCCGTGGATGGCGAACACGGCCGAGAACAGCGCCGAGCCGATGAAGAGCCAGCAGACCATGGCCGTCGTCTTCGCGGTGAGGAAGACCGACTGCTTCACGTTGACACGCAGCTCCTTCGACGTCCTGAGGTTCCAGAGCCCGGGGACGAGGGCGCCGGCGAGCGTGCCGCCGATCGCGCCGGCCACGAGGAGCGAGGCCCACGCCTCCTCCTGCCACCACCCGAGCGAGAAGCCGACGAGGAACCCCACGAGGCTCCACCACCAGACCTGGCGCGGGTAGCGCGCCATCACCGCCAGGTACCATGCGCCCAGGGCCCCGATCGCCGCGGATTCGGTGGCGGTCGTGATCCCGAAGAGGATCACCGCGAGCACGACGACCGTGAGGACGCCGAGCGGCACGACCGACACGATCAGCTCCTTGAGGATCTCGAGCTGCTCGCCGTCCAGGCGCCAGAAGTAGACGAGGAGCAGCGCCCCGGAGAGCCCCGCCAGCCCCCAGAACCAGACGTAGAAGCGCTGGGGGATCGCGCCCGCCCCCCTCACGCCCGTCGGCTCGGCCATCGGGGTGCCCATGCGCTCGGGCGGCCCCTCGACGGGCTTCGCCGGCTCCTCCGCCTCCTCCGTGGACGCCGCCCCGAGCTCCCGCGGCGTCTCCGGCTCCGCCGGGGCGGGCGGCAGCAGGCCCAGCGGCTGAGGCCCTCCCTCCGTGGGCGTCGCCACCTGGGCCGCCGGCGCGTTGTAGACGACCACGTACCACCACGTCGCGCCGAACGTGCCGACGGTCAGCAGCACCGGCACCGACAGGGCGAGCACGTTCCTGACGATCAGCTCGTAGCCTGCCGGCCGCCCCTCCACCGCCGCGACGCCCCGGACCAGGCCCGGCCGGACCACGGCGGCGAGCAGGCCGGGCACGACGCTCCTCGACCGGCCGCGCTCGAGCCGGCCCAGCCACTCCGGCACCGCCACCCGGTACTCGTCCGGCGCCAGCTTGGGGGCGATCTTCGGGCTGAGAATCGCCCAGCCGAGGATGTAGACGAGGTACAGGGCCGTGAGGAAGAAGCCCGGCAGCATCGCCGCCGCGTAGAGCTTGACGATCGACTGCCCGGCCACCGCCGCGTACACGATCAGCATGACCGACGGCGGGATCAGGATGCCGAGCGTCCCGCCCGCGGTGATCACCCCGGCGGCGAGCCGCACGTCGTAGCCGGCCTTCAGCATGGGCCGCATCGAGATCACGCCCATCAGCACCACCACGGCGCCGACGATCCCGGAGGCGATGCCCCAGAAGGCCGAGACGATGAGCGTCGTGACCGCGAGCGAGGCCGGCACGCGCCTGAACGCGAGCTGGACGCTGTGGAACATCCGGTCGACCAGCGCCGCCCGCTCCATGATGTACCCCATGAAGACGAACAGCGGGACCGAGAGCAGCGTGTCGTTGGTCATCACCCCGTACGTCCGCTGCACGATCAGGTCGAAGGCGCGGTTGGTCCACCAGTGCTGCGCCGGGTCCCAGAACGCGACGAAGCCGAAGACCATGCCCAGCCCCATCAGCGTGAAGGCGGTCGGGAAGCCCATCATGATGGCGACCACGATGAGCCCGAGCATCGTGAGGCCGAGCGAGGGATCGCTCACGGGTTCTTGTGCTCCACCGCGCTGCGGTGGCGTGCGGCCTCGTCGATCGCGTGCGCCCCCTCGACGGCCGCCCGCCGCGACTCCTCGTCCACGTACTCGCTGTGCGAGAGCTGCGTCTCGATCACGTCGATCTCCTCGACGTCCTCGAGCCGCGCGGGCCAGGCGCCGGTCCGCAGGCACGCGACGCAGCGCACGATCTCGGCCAGCCCCTGGAGCATGACCAGCGCGCCCGCGACGGGGATCACCGCCTTGAACTGGTAGACGGGCGGGCCCTCGGCCGTCACCGTCGAGTGCTCGCCGATGCGCCAGGAGATCGCGGCGTAGTCCCAGCCCGCGTAGATCAGCCCCAGGATGCCGGGGATGAAGAACAGCAGGTAGAGGGCGAGGTCGAGCGCGGCCTGCGCGCGCGGCTTCAGGTAGATGTAGACGAAGTCGGCGCGCACGTGCCCGGACGCCGCCAGCGTGTAGGCGCCGGTCATCATGAAGAGCGTGCCGTACAGCATGTTGTTGAGGTCGAAGATCCAGGCCGTCGGCGCGTTCAGGATGTAGCGCTTGAAGACCTCGACGGAGACCACCAGGGTCAGCGCCACGATGAACCACGCGAAGGCCTTGCCCGACCAGTAGCTGACGCGGTCGACGGCCCGGAGGAACCGCTGGCTGCTCATCGGAGCGGGCTTCCGGCCAGCCACCCGGCGTCCGCCGGGTGGCTGGCCTCTTGCGGACGAGTCACGGAGCGCTAGCTCTTCTTGGGCGCGGGCTTGGCCGCTGGCCGGCCGAAGTAGTGGTTGTAGGCCATCTCGCGCCGGACGTTGGTGTCGAGATCCCACTTCACGGCGCGGGCCGCGAACGCCTTCTGCGACGCGGAGACCTCCTTGAACATCGGGTTGTCGGCGGACTTCTTCACCAGCACCTCGTCGAAGATCTGGAGCTGTTTCTGGAGGACGGCGGCCGGGGTCTTGAACATCCGCACCTTGTCCTTGGTCTGCAGCTCGATGTAGTCCTTCGAGTAGCGGTCGATCGCCTTCCAGGACATGTCGGCCGACGCCGCCTCCACCGCGTTCTCGATGATGGCCTTCATCTTGGCCGGCAGCGCGTCGAACTTCGTCTTGTTGAACGAGATCTCGAACTGCTCGGCGTTCTGGTGGTAGCTCTGCAGCATGTACACCTTGGACACGTCGGAAAAGCCGAGGAGCCGGTCGGAGGTGGCGTTGTTGAACTCGGCCGCGTCGAGGAGCCCCCGGTCCATGGCGGGCACGATCTCGCCGCCGGGCAGCGCGTTGACCGCCGCGCCCAGGCCCGTGAACAGGTCGATCGAGATGCCCACGGTGCGGAACTTGAGGCCCTTGAAGTCGTCGGCCTTGCCGATCGGCTTCTTGAACCAGCCGAGCGGCTGGGTCGCCATCGGGCCGTACGGGAACGAGACGACGTTGGCGCCGATCGACGCGTAGAGCTTGTTGAGCAGTTCCTTGCCGCCGCCGTACTTGTGCCAGGACAGCAGCATGTTGGCGTCCATCCCGTAGGCGGGGCTGGACCCCCAGAGCGCGAGCGCCGTCTGCTTGCCGTAGTGGTACACGAGCACGCCGTGGCCGCCGTCGAGCGTGCCCTTCGACACGGCGTCGAGCAGGCCGAAGGCCGGCACCACCGCCCCCGCCGGCAGCACCTCGATCTTGAGGTCGCCCCCGGTCATGTCGTTGACCTTCTTGGCGAAGTCGAGGGCGTACTCGTGGAAGATGTCCTTGGACGGCCAGGTGCTCTGCCAGCGCATGGTGATCGGCCCCTGCGCTTTGACCACCGCGGGGAAGGCGAGCGCCGCCGCCCCCGCGACCGCCGCGCCCTTCAAGAACCTGCGGCGGGGTGCTTCGGGTGTCGTCTGCTGATTGCTCATGCTTCGTCTCCTCTCACACGCGTGCCGGGTCAAGTAGAGGAATCATCGGTCCGTCCGCACTGCCGCGCGATTCTAACTCCTCGCGGCGGGCCCCGCAATACGATCCCTGGGTGGGTCAGGGGGCCGAAAGGGTGAGCGAAAGGCGGTCGGCGCCCCGCCGGACCGTGAGCCGCAGCGGCTCCCCGGCGCTCGCCTCGGCCAGCGCCTCGCGCGCCGCGTCGCGGGTCAGCACGGCACGCTCGTCGACGGAGAGCAGCACGTCGCCGA
>MGBU01000248.1:0-2701 GCA_001790205.1 Candidatus Rokubacteria bacterium GWA2_73_35
AGCCCCGCCGTGGAGCGCGTGCTCGGCTACCGCCCGGACGAGCTGCTCGGCCGGTCGGCGATCGATCTGGTCCATCCCGACGACGCCCGTGCGGTCGCGCGGATGATCGACGCCCGGCGGGACGTGCCCCGCGCGACGGCCTCGCTCGAGTTCCGCTTCAGGCACCGCGACGGCTCCTGGCGGATCCTCGAGGCGATCGGCCGGAACCTCCTCGACGACCCGACGGTCGGCGGGATCGTCGTGAACTCGCGCGACATCACCGAGCGGCGGCGGGCCGAGGAAGCCGTCCGCAACATCCTCGAGTCCATCGGCGAGGGCTTCGTCGCGATCGACCGCCAGGAGCGGTTCACCTACGTGAACCGCCGGGCCGAGCAGCTCCTCCGGCGCCGGCGCGGGGAGCTGCTCGGGCGCAACGTCTGGGAGGCGTTCCCCGAGGCGGTCGGCTCGGCCTTCTTCAGGGAGTGCCGGCGCGCGATGGACGAGCAGGCGGCGGTGCGGTTCGAGGAGTTCTACGCGCCCCTCGACGCGTGGTTCGAGGTCCGCGCCTACCCCTCGCCGGACGGGCTCTCGGCGTACTTCGACGACGTCGGGGAGCGGCGGCGCGCCGACGAGCGGCTCCGCCAGGCCGAGAAGCTGACGACCCTCGGCAGTCTCATCTCGGGCGTCGCCCACGAGCTGAACAACCCGCTCACGGTCGTCACCGGCTTCGCCCACCTCCTCGCGGGCGCGCCCGACGTGCCGGAGCGCGTCAAGCGGCGGCTCGGCCAGATCAACGTGCAGGCCGAGCGCGCGGCGAAGATCGTGAAGAACCTCCTGACGTTCGCGCGCCAGCAGCCGCCCGAGCAGCGCCCGGTGCGCCTGCCCGAGCTGGTCGACCAGGCGCTCGACCTGCTCGCGTACCAGCTCGGCGTGAACACGATCCAGGTCCGCCGGGACTTCCCCGCAGGGGTCGTCGAGCTGGCGGCAGACCCGGACCAGCTCCTCCAGGTGCTCCTCAACCTCCTGCAGAACGCGCTGCACGCGATGGCGGGGATCGCGCGCGAGCGCGTCGTCTCGGTCCGGATCGCCCCCGCGGGCGGCCGGGTCCGGCTCGAGGTCGAGGATACGGGGCCGGGGATCCCGGCGGCGATCCTCGACCGGATCTTCGACCCGTTCTTCACGACGAAGCCGCCGGGGCAGGGGACCGGCCTCGGCCTTTCGATCTGCTACGGGATCGTGAAGGCCCACGGCGGCGACATCGCGGTCGAGAACGTTCCCGGCGGCGGGGCGCGCTTCGTCGTCGATCTCCCCATCGGGGTGCTCCCGGCGGTGCCGCCGCGGCCCGCGGCGCCCGCGGTGGCCCAGGGGCCGGCGACGGATCGCGCGCGGATCCTGGTGGTGGACGACGAGCCCGAGATCCTGAGCCTGCTCAGCGAGGTCCTCGAGTCGTCCGGCCATCGCGTGTCCACGGCGGCGAACGGGCGGACCGCGCTCGAGCGGATCGCGCGGGGCGAGGTCTACGACCTCGTGCTCCTCGACGTGAAGATGCCCGAGATCGACGGGCGCACCGTCTTCGAGGAGCTCGAGCGGGACCACCCGGAGCTCGCCCGGCGCGTGATCTTCAGCACGGGGGACGTGATCAGTGACGACACGCGGGAGTTCATCCAGGCGAGCGGCCGGCCGGCCGTCATGAAGCCCTTCGTCTCCGACGACATCGAGCGCGTCCTGCGCACGACCCTGGCGAACTTGCACTAGTCCCCGGCCGGGTGGTAGCGTGGCGGGCGTCGAGGCGCGGCAAGCCGCGTCCCGGGAGGGTGTGATGCCCGCAGCGCTCACGTCGAAGCGGCACCAGGTCGAGGATCCGGCGGACGCGGTCGAGTTCTGCTTCCGGCAGGGCTGGTCGGACGGCCTGCCCGTCGTCCCGCCCACCGAGGCGAGAGTCCGCGCGATGCTCGAGGCCACGCGCCTTCCGCCCGCGCAGCAGGTCGGCTTCGTCGCCCACCGTGCGGTGTCGATCACGGCCGAGAAGGTCGCGATCAACGCGGTGCTGGCCGGCTGCCGGCCCGAGTACATGCCGGTCGTCGTGGCGGCGGTCGAGGGGATCAGCGACCCACGCTTCAGCTACCACGGACCGGGCACGTCCACCGCGGGCGCCGGCGTCCTCGTGATCGTCAACGGGCCCATCGCGCGCGAGCTCGACGTCAACGCGGGCGACAACCTCTTCGGCCCCGGCTGGCGCGCCAACCTCACGATCGGTCGGGCGGTGCGCCTGGTGATGCGCAACGTCTGCGGCTCACGCCCGGGCACGCTCGACCGGGGCACGCTCGGCCATCCCGGGCGGCTCGCGTACGTGATCGCCGAGAACGAGGCCGACAGCCCGTGGACGCCACTCCACGTCGAGCGCGGCTTCCGCGCGGAGCAGAGCGCGGTCACGGTGATGGCCGCGGAGGGGCCGCGGCAGTTCTACAACCAGCTCTCGGCCACCGCCGAGGGCGTCCTCACCACGCTCGCCGACGACATGCGCATCTCCGGCAACGTGATGGGCCAGCCCCACTACTGCGTCGTGCTGGCCGGCGAGCACATGCGGACGATCGCCGGCGACGGCTGGGACAAGAAGCGGATCCGCCAGTTCCTGTGGGAGCACACGCGGAACAGCCACGCGCACCTCAAGCGCACGCAGCGCATGTCCGGCGCGCCTGAGCCCGGCGACGAGACGACGCTG
>MGBU01000248.1:2756-8936 GCA_001790205.1 Candidatus Rokubacteria bacterium GWA2_73_35
GCACCTCAAGCGCACGCAGCGCATGTCCGGCGCGCCTGAGCCCGGCGACGAGACGACGCTGCGGCCGCTCCTCGCCGCGCCCGACGACATCCTCGTCGTGGCGGCGGGCGGGCGCGCGGGCGCGTTCTCCTGCTACATCCCGGGCTGGTCCAGCGTGAAGAGCTCACAGGCCGTGACCAAGGAGGTCAAGCGATGATCGAGCTCCTCGACCCCACCGTCGAGGTCACCACGCGGCCGATCACGTACGTGGATCGCCCGCGCTCCCTCGAGGGCAAGCGCATCGGACTCGTCGAGAACACCAAGTTCAATTCTGACCGTCTGCTCGCCCGGATCGGCGACCTCCTCAAGACGGAGTACGGCGCCGCCGGGTGGACGATGTTCCGCAAGCACAACTCGAGCGTGCCGGCGCACGACGAGATCGTCCAGGAGCTGTCGAAGACCTGCGACGTCATGGTCGCGGGCATCGGCGACTGAGGCTCCTGCTCGTCGGGCAGTGTGCTCGACGGAATCCTGCTGGAGCGGCGAGGCGTCCCCTCGGCGTCCATCGTGACCGACGTGTTCGAGGTGACGGGCCGCGCGATGGCCGAGCAGTGGGGCGTGCCGACCTACACGTTCCTCTGCATGCCGCACCCGATCGCGAACCTCACCGAGGCCGAGCTCGACCAGCGCGCGCGGGAGATCGCGCCGGAGGTCGTGAAGCTCCTATTGCAGGGCCAGGACTAGGCGTCGACGGGTTCCGGCCCGCCTGGTGGGCCCGGAACCCGCACGCGCAGACGGTCTGGGGGCCCCTCTTCCGCCGGGCGGCGCTCGCGGCGCGGCGGGAGCGGCTCACGACGGCCGACGGCGACTTCGTGGATCTCGACTGGGTCGAGCCCGGGGCGCCCGCGCGGACGCTTCTGCTCGTCCTCCACGGCCTCGAGGGCTCCTCGCGCTCCCACTACGCCGTCGGGCTGGCGCGGGCCGCCGCCGCCCGCGGCTGGCGCGCGGCGGTCCTCCACTTCCGCTCGTGCAGCGGCGAGCTGAACCGGGCGTCGCGCTTCTACCACTCCGGGGAGACCGGCGACCTCGACGAGGTCGTGCGCGGGCTCCTCGCCCGCGAGCCCGGCCTCGCGCTCCTGGCCGCCGGCGTCTCGCTCGGCGCCAACGTGCTCCTCAAGTGGCTCGGCGAGCGCGGGGAGGACGCGCCCCGCCGGCTCGCGGGGGCCGTGGCGATCTCCACGCCGTTCCAGCTGACGCCGTGCACGCGAGCGCTCGACACCGGCCTGCGCCGCCGGGTCTACACGGCGAATTTCCTCCGAACGATGCGCGCCAAGGTGCGCGCGAAGGCGGCGCGCGACCCCGCGTTCGCGCGCTTGGTGGACCTCCCCGCGGCGCTCCGCGCGCGGACGTTCGCCGCCTACGACCGCGCCGTCACCGCGCCGCTCGAGGGGTTCGCCGACGAGCTGGACTACTGGACGCGCGCCAGCTCGGCGCCGTGGCTTCCGCGGGTGCGGCGGCCCACGCTCCTGCTCAACGCGCTCGACGACCCGATCGTCCCGCCCGCGGCCCTCCCGGACCCGCGCGCGCTCCCGCCGTGCGTGCGCGCCGAGTTCCCCCGGCACGGGGGCCACGCGGGGTTCATCGAGGGCGGGTGGCCGTGGCGCGCGCGGTCCTGGGCCGAGCGCCGGGCCGTCGAGTTCCTCGCGGGGTGCCTCGCCGACGCCGGCGGCGCCTGAGCGGGCTTCCGCAAATTCCGGGTGAGTTATCCACGTATCCACACTCATCCACAACACGAAAATCGCACGGACTGACGCGCGCCGAGCGGGAGGCCGCGCTCCGGAGCCGCGCAAAATCTCGGCGCGCGCGCCTGCGCGCGCCCGAGGCCGCGCGCCGAGCGCCTCCGGAGGCGTCGGGCGCGAAATCGCCGCGATTCATACGGCGATCTTCGCCATTGATTCCCGTCGGCGAGCCGCCGTACGGTGTCCGCGCCCCGCTGGCACCTTGCCAGGCCAACCGCCGAGGGAGCGCTCGATGAGCCCAGGCAGTGCCCCGCGTGTCCTCGTGGTCGACGACGAGCGGCATCTCCGGGAGATGCTCCGGGATCTCCTGGCGGCCTGGGGCTGCGCGGCCGACGTCGCGGCGGACGGGGCCGAGGGGATCGCCCGGTTCGGGGCCGGCGGCTACGACCTCGTGCTCACCGACTTCCTGATGCCAGGGGTGAGCGGGCTCGAGGTGATCGAGGCCGTGCGCCAGAGCGACCCGTCCGTCGGCGTCGTCATGCTCACCGCCTCGCTCGACGACCTCGACGCCCACGCCGAGCGGCTCGGCTTCACGCTGCTGCACAAGCCCCTCCACTTCGAGGGGCTCCACGCCGCGGTGCAGGACGCGCTGGCGGCCCGCGCCCTCATGCCGGCTCCGGCGGCCGCAGGTGAGCCCACGGCGCCGCCGCTTCGAACGCCGCCGCGGCCCTGAGGACGGTCGTCTCGGCGCGCCAGCCCCCGGCGATCTGCAGCCCGACCGGCAGGCCCGCCCGCGTGAACCCGCAGGGCACCGAGATGGCGGGCAAGCCGACGACCGTGAACGCGTAGGTCAGGAGCGCCCACTCGATGTAGTGGCGCATCGGCTTGCCATTGATCTCCCTGGGGTAGACGTCCTCGATCCTGAAGGGTGGCACCGCGGCGGTCGGCGTGACGACGAGGTCGTGGTCCTCGAAGAACACGCGCACCCGGTGCCAGAGCTCGGTCCGGGTGCGCTCCGCACGGCCGACGTCCGGGGCGCGCAGGCCGAGGCCATAGTCGATGTTCTTCACGAGGTTCTCCTGCATAACATCCCGCCATTTCAGCAGTTTCTCCTCGTGCCGCGCGACCATTGTAAGCCCGCGGCTCACCTCCACGATCTCGTGGACGCCGCTGAAATCCGGGTGCGCGTCGCCGAGCCGGGCGCCGAGCTTGCCGAAGACGGCCATCGCCCGGTGGCAGATCTCGAGGACCTCGTGGTCGACCGGCGTCACGCCGAGACCCTCGCCCCACGCGACGCGGAGGCCGCGGATCCTCGGGGCGCGGACGGCCGCCGTGAAGGCCTGCGTGTCCACCGGGTAGGAGATCGGCGCGCGCGGATCGGCGCCCGCGATGACCGAGAGCATCAGCGCCGTGTCGGCCACGGTCCGGGCCATCGGGCCCTGGACGGGCCACGGCTCCCAGGCGAGGGGTGTCGGGTGCACGGGCACGAGGCCCGGCGAGGTGCGGAAGCCCACCACGCCGCAGAAGGCCGCGGGGATCCTGAGCGAGCCGCCGAGGTCCGAGCCCTGGGCGAGGGGACCGAGGCCGGTCGCGAGGGCGACCGCGCCGCCGCCCGTCGAGCCGCCGCACGTCAGCGCGGGGTTCCAGGGGTTGCGCGTCGGGCCGAACACGGCGTTGAACGTGTTGGCGCCCGCGCCGAACTCGGGCGTGTTGGTCTTGCCCAGCACGATCGCCCCCGCCGCCCGGAGGCGCTCGACGATCAGCCCGTCCTCCTCCGGCACGTGGTGCTCGTAGATCTTCGAGCCCCAGGTCGTGCGGATGCCCCGGGTCGGCGTGAGGTCCTTGATGGACACGGGCACGCCGTGGAGCGGCCCGAGCCCGGCGCGGCGCTTCTGCGCGGCGGTCGCGCGCCGGGCGTCGGCGAGCGCCCGCTCGGCGGCGACCGTGCAGTAGGCGTTGAGCCGCGGGTTGACCCTCTCGATGCGCGCGAGGACGGCCCGCGTGATCTCGAGCGGCGAGACCTTGCCCCGGCGGACCAGGGCGGCGAGCTCGGTCGCGGGGGTGAAGCAGAGCTCGGTGTCGGTCATCGGGGTCCTCCGGACGGCTCGCCGCGGTCGCGCTCCCGGACGGCCTGCTTCCAGCCGGCCTCCTCGGCGCGGCGCTTGAACGCGAGGCCCTCGGGCGTGTGGCGCGTGATGCCGTCGAAGAGCGTGGCGAGGAGCTGCGTCGTGGCGAGCCCCATGTTCTCGTACGCCTGGTTGACCATGAGCTTCTGGAGCACGAGCTGGTTGCGCGGGACGGAGGCGATGCGTGCGGCGAGGCGCTCGACGGCGTCGTCGAGTGAGGCCGCGGGGACGGCCTCGCTGACGAGCCCGAGCCGCGCGGCCTCCGCCCCGGTGACGAGGTCCCCGGTCAGCAGCAGGCGCTTGGCGCGTTCGGCGCCGACGCGGTAGACCCACATCGCGGTCGTGGGACACCCCCAGACGCGCGCAGGCGGGTAACCGATCCGCGCGTCCTCGGCCATGACGACGAGGTCGGCGCAGAGGGCGATGTCGCTGCCGCCGGCAACCGCGTAGCCCTGGACCTTGCAGACGACGGGCACGAGGCTCTTCCAGAGGCTCATGAAGCACTGCGTGTTGTCGCTCATCCCGTGGTAGTCGAGCGTCGGGTCCCAGGGCATCGCCTGGCTCCAGCGCTGCGCGCCCCGCGCCTCGGCGTAGCGCTCGAGGTCGTAGCCGGCGCAGAACGCGCGGCCCGCGCCCGCGAGGACGATCGCGTGGACCCCGGGGTCGCGGTTGGCCTCGGCGACCGCGGCGGCGAGCTCGCGCGGCATCGCGTCGTCGATCGCGTTGAGCCGCTCGGGCCGGTTCAGGGTGACGCGGGCCAGCCGCCCGTCGCGCGCGTAGAGGACCACGCTCACCTGGCCAGCTCCTGCTGCGCGGTCAGGGCCCTCACTTGGCGAGCACCTTCCTCGGGTCGAGCGCGTCCCGGAGCCCGTCGCCGATGTAGTTGATGGAGAGGACGGTGAGGAAGATCGCGGTGCCTGGGAAGAGCGCCCAGTGGGGCGCGAAGTCCAGGTTGTCCTTGGCGTCGTAGAGGATGCGCCCCCAGGTCGGGATGTCGGGCGGGAAGCCGAGCCCCAGGAACGAGAGCGTGGACTCCGCGATGATCGCCACGGCGACGTCCAGCGAGCCCGCGACGATGACCGGCCCGACCGCGTTCGGCAGGATGTGGCGGAGGACCTGACGCATCGGGGTGGCGCCGAGACCGCGCGCCGCCTCGACGAACTCCTTCTCGCGGAGCGACAGGAACTGCGCGCGGACGAGCCGCGCCACCGGCATCCAGCGCAGGCCCCCGATCACGGTGACGACGAGGACGAAGATGCCCGCCTCGAGCCCGAAGAGCCCCTTCAGCCCATCGCGGAACAGGTAGACGATCAGGAGCAGCAGCGGGAGCTGGGGGAGCGAGAGGAAGAGGTCGGTCGCGCGCATGAGCGCGTGGTCCACCACGCCGCCCACGTAGCCGGCGAGCGCGCCGATCAGCGTGCCGAGGACGATCGCGATGAGCATGGCCGCGACGCCGACGGCGAGCGAGATGCGCCCGCCGTAGAGCATGCGGGCGAGCAGGTCCTGGCCGAGGTCGTCGGTGCCGAGTGGGTGGGCGAGCGAGGGCCCCTGGAGCTTCGCCTTGAAGTCGATCTCGTTGATCGGCGCGGGCCAGGCGAACGGGCCCGTCGCGACCGCCGCGACCATCGCCAGGAGCACGACCGTGCCGACCATCGCCAGCCGGTGGCGGCGGAATCGCCGCCACGCCTCGCCCCAGAGCGTCGCGCTCGCGGCGGGGCGCGCCCGGGGCAGGAGGCCGGTGAGGGCGTCGGAGGGCGCCGCCGGCGTCATGGCCTAGCGGTACGAGATGCGCGGGTCGAGCCAGCCATAGAGGAGGTCGACGACCAGGTTGAAGACGACGACGAGGCACGAGAAGACGAAGGTGATCGCCATCACCACCGGCGTGTCGTTGGCGAGGATCGAGCTGATCAGGAGCGAGCCGATGCCGGGCACGCGGAAGATCTGCTCGGTGACGATCGCGCCGGTGAAGATCCCGGGGATCTGGAGCGCCACGAGCGTGACGACCGGGATCAGCGCGTTGCGGACGACGTGCTTGACGATCGTCACGCGCTCGGAGAGCCCCTTGGAGCGCGCGGTGTTGACGTAGTCGAGGCGGACGACGTCAAGGACGGCGGAGCGCACGAACCGGGTGAGCGAGGCGCCCTGGAACAGGCCGAGCACGGTGACCGGCATGAGCGCCTGCTTGACGCTGTCCCACGCCCACTGGAGGCCCGTGGAGTCGAGGTCGGCGCGGTAGATGAAGGGCAGCCAGTCGAGCTGGATGCTGAAGACCAGGATGAAGACGAGCCCCGTGAAGAACGTGGGCAGGGAGAAGCCGATGAAGGCGAACGTCGTGG
>MGBU01000248.1:8947-10529 GCA_001790205.1 Candidatus Rokubacteria bacterium GWA2_73_35
GATGAAGGCGAACGTCGTGGCGACCTGGTCGAAGAGCGAGTAGGGGCGGAGCGCGGAGAGGACGCCGATCGGCAGCGCGACCAGGATGCCGAGGAGCTGCGCCGAGCCGAGCACCCAGAGCGTCGTGCCGAGGCGCTGCAGGATGAGGGTGTCGACGTCGACCCGGCTGACGAACGAGAAGCCCCAGTCGCCCCGCAGCATCGAGACGAACCAGCGCGCGTAGCGGACGAGCACCGGGTCGTCCAGGCCGAACTGCTCGCGCAGCCGCTGGGCGACCTCGGCGGGCACGTTCGGGTTGGTCGCCAGCTCCTCGAAGGGGTCGCCCGGCGCGAGGGCCAGCACGCTGAAGAGGATGAGGCTGATCCCGGCCAGGACGGGGATCGAGATCAGGAGGCGGCGCAGGAGGTACCTGGACATGGAGCCCGGGGGCCGGGCCGGCAAGGCCCGGCCCCCGCGGGACCGCTACGCCTTGGACCAGTTGCGCAGGTTCCAGAAGTCCGAGTCCCAGCCGCTCTGGGCCGCGTCCTTGAGCCGGTTGGAGATGGCGGCCACGCGCGGCCGGAAGACCACCGGGATGACGACCACGTGCTTGATGACGAGGTCGTTCATCGCGATGAAGAGCGCGGCCCGCTTGACGGGGTCGAGCTCGGTCTCCGCGGCCCGGTAGAGCGTGTCGTACTCCGCGCTGCGCCAGCGGGTGATGTTCCGCCCCTGCCACTTGTTCGCCTTCCCGGCGACCTCCCAGGACGTGAACTGGTTCATGAAGAGCCCGGGATCGGGCTGGGTCATGGTGGTCGTGTACATCTGGATGTCGGTGTAGAAGTGGGTGTACGTGTCGGGGTTCGCGGGATCCGACGAGAAGTAGACCGAGGCGACCACCGACTTCAGCTCCACCTCGATGCCGGCCTTCGCGCAGGCCTGCTTGACGATCTGCTGGTTCTTCTGGCGCGGGGCGTTGATCGACGTCTGGTAGACGAGCTTGAGCTTCTTGCCGTCCTTGGCGCGGATCCCGTCGGCGCCGCGCTTCCAGCCGGCGGCGTCGAGGACCTGGTTGGCCTTGTCGACGTTGAACTCCCACCGGGTGTTCCTGGACTGGAACCGGGACGGCGCGTTGAGGAAGTTGGCCGTCGCGATGCCGGTGCGCCCGTAGATCTGCTCCTGGACCGAGCCGCGGTCCACGAGGAGGTTGAGGGCCTGGCGGACGCCGGGGTCGGTGAGGAAGGGGTGCGTGGTCTTGAGGCTCGAGCGCTCGCCGTCCACCTCCTTCCACGGGTCGGTGTTGTTGAGCTGGATGTGCTCGATGTTGCCGCCGGCGACGATGTTCGCCCGGCCCCGGCCGCCCTGCTCCATGCGCTTCAGGATGTCGTCCTCGACCTGCATGTTCCAGGCGTAGTCGTACTCGCCGGTCTGGATCACCGCCCGGGCCGCCGACACCGCGTCGCCCCCGCCCTTCAGCTCGAGCTGGTCGAAGAAGGGCCGGTTCGGCAGGTAGTAGGTCGGGTTCAGCTCGGCGCGGATCGAGTCGCCGGGCTTGAAGTCCACGATCCGGTACGGCCCGGTGCCGACGGGCCGGAGGTTGGCC
>MGBU01000249.1 GCA_001790205.1 Candidatus Rokubacteria bacterium GWA2_73_35
TACTCGTCGAGCCCGCTCTCGATCAGCCGCGCCGCGCGCGGCGCGGTCAGGCTGATCGCGTCGGAGTTGAAGAGCACGGTTGCGCCGCGCGCCTTGAGGAACGCGACGATGTCGAAGATCTCGCGATTGAGCAGGGGCTCGCCGATCCCGTGGAGCACCACGCGCTCGAGCGCGGGGAGGCCCTCGACGATCGCGCGCACGCGCGCGAGGGGGAGGTCGGCCGGCGGCTCGAGGGCGCGGAACGTGCGGATGCACGTCTGGCAGGCGGAGTCGCAGCGGTTGGTGAGCTCCAGGTAGAGGGCGCGCGGCGGCGCCGGGGCGACCGCGGGCCGCGGCGCCGGCTCCGCGCGCGGCGCCCTCAGCGCGCCGACACCAGCGTCGTGCACGCGCTGCCCATCTTCGGCAGGTCCTCGCCGGGCGCCGCCTCCCAGTCGAGGGCGAGGTGCTCGCCGCGCGCGAACGGACAGTAGGGGTCCGCGGCCCCGAGCCCGCCCGCGAGCGCGCGGCGGCCCGCGCAGCCGCCGCGGCAGGGGCAGCCGGCGCACGCCCCCGCCGGCGCGCGGGCCTGCACGAACTCGGGCGCGTCCACGATGCCCGCGCCGCGCGCCGCGAGGTCGTCGAGCGTGAGCGTGCTCGCCGGCCAGTAGGTGCACGGCAGGACGCGGCCGTCCGGCGCCACGCGCACCGTGGAGCGCCCGCAGCCCGGGCCCTCGAAGCCCTCGATCCCGAGCACGCCCGCGAGCACGGGCTCGGTCGTCGCGACGAGGCGCGCGGCGCCGAGGAGCCGCCGGAAGCCCGCCCAGAACTGGGCGTAGGACAGCGTGAACCGGTCCGTGCGGGCCGGCTGGTAAACGTTCACGCGCAGCGCGCAGCCGAAGCCGGCGGCCACCCGCGCCAGCGCGTCGAGCCGGTCGTGGTTGACGCTCATCATCACGGCCGTGACCGTCACCGGGACGCCGAGGGTGCTGCAGCGCTCGAGTGCAGCCACGACCGTGCGCCAGTTGCCCGGGCCGCGGAAGGCGTCGTGCTCGCGCTCGGTGGGGAAGTCGAGCGAGCACTCGACGCTGTGGAAGCGCTTGAGCGCCTCGTCGGGCAGCGCCGCGAGGCTCAGCCCGTTGGAGGTGATGCTCGTGCGCACGCCGCGCCCCCACAGGTGGTCCAGGATCGCGGCGTACTCGGGGTGCAGGCCGTTCTCGCCGACGCCCAGGTTCACCGAGCGCACGGGGATCGTCTCGCACACCCGGCGGACGTCGGCGAGCGTCAGCCGGTCGACCGCGCGCTCCGGCCGGTAGCAGTGCGGACAGCGGAGGTTGCACTCGTTGGTGAGCCCGAGCCCGACCGCGAACGCCATGCCTCAGCGCCTCCACGCGTACCGGAACGTCGTGCGGAGCATGTGGTAGCCCGCGAGCGCGCTGCCCCGGAGCGTGCCGCCCACCTTGGAGCGGCCCACGCGCGGCCGGCAGCTCACGGGCACCTCGACGACGCGGTAGCCGCGGCGCGCCGCCTTGACGAGCATCTCGACCGGCCAGCCGTGGGTGCGGTGCTCCATGCCGAGGTCCTCGAGCACCCGCGCCGGCACGGCGCGAAACGGGCCGACGTCCGTGAGGGCCAGGCCGTAGAGGCGCCGGAGCAGCCAGGCGACCAGGCGGTTGCCCGCGCGCTGCCGCGGGGGGAGCGCCCGGGCGCCGAGCGGGCCGCGCACGCGCGAGCCGACGACGAGGTCGGCGCGGCCCTCGAGCACGGGCGCGAGGACCCGCGGGAGCTCCGCGGGATCCTCGTTCCGGTCGCCGTCGAGGAAGACGAGGAGGTCGGCGCCGGCGGCCGCGCGCACGCCCGCCATGCACGCGGCGCCGTAGCCCCGCTCGGGCTCGCGGACCACGCGCGCCCCGGCGGCCCGCGCCCGCTCGGCGGTGCGGTCGGTGCTGCCGTTGTCGACGACGATGACCTCGCCGGCGAGGTCGCGCGGCACCTCGCCCACGACGCCGCCGATCGCCGCCTCCTCGTTCAGCGCAGGGATGATCACCGCGATCCGCATCGTCACCGGCCGCCCCCGGCGGCCCGTCCCGCTCTGATCGTGCCCGGGCCGGGGCCCGTGGTTGTCACGACCGTGCAAAAAGATGGCCCGGGGGGCGCGGCCCAGGTGACAGGAGGCCGCCCCGGCGCGTACAAGGGGACGAGGCGCTCGCCGCGCCCGGAGGGATGGCGATGGACGACAGGACGACGGAAGCCCGGCCGGGGCTGCTCGCGGGGTGGTGCCGGGTCACCGCGCCGCTCTGGCCCCTCGGCCTCGCGCGGATCCTCTACGGCTACCTCTGGTGGAAGCAGTCGGCCTGGAAGGTGCCCTCGGACGACTTCGGCCGGAAGTCGGGCGGCGGCCTCTGGTACTGGGTCCAGCAGGAGATCCAGTACCCGACGTTCGGGGCGTACCGGGACTTCCTCGTCGGCGTGATGATCCCGAACTGGACCTTCTTCGGCTGGATGACGCTCCTCACGGAGACGTTCATCGGGGTCACGCTGATGCTCGGCCTCGGCACGCGCCTGGGCGCGCTGGTCGCCCTCGGGATGGCCGCGAACATCACGCTCGGCATCCTCGGCGTGCCCCACGAGTGGGGCTGGACCTACGTGATGCTGCTCACGTTCCCGGCGCTGTTCTTGTTGACCGACGCCGGGCGGAGCGTCGGCCTGGACGGGTTCCTCGTGGGCCCGCTCGACCGCGCAGCCGCGGGCGGCAGCCGCGCGGCGCGCCTCGCGCGCTGGCTCGTGTAGGGCCACGGCGGCGGGAGCGGCCGTCCCGGGCTACGCGCCCGGGCCGCGCTCCATCGAGTGGGGCTGCCAGCGCACGAGCCCGCTCCGCTCGAGGACGGACGGGTTCACGCAGCTCCGGGGCCAGCGGCCGCCGAGCACCGCAGCGATCTCGGCGCCGACTCGGCGTCGGCGCACCGGGTCGAACCGGGCGGAAGCCGACGCCGCGTGCGGCGTGAGGATGACCTGGTCCATGCGCAGCAGCGGATTGCTCGGCGCGGGCGGCTCCTCCTCGAGCACGTCGAGCCCGGCCCCGGCGATCCAGCCCTCCTGGAGCGCCTTGACGAGCGCCGCCTCGTCCACCGTGGAGCCGCGCCCGGTGTTGACGAAGAGCGCGGTGGGCTTCATGAGCCTGAAGTGCTCTTCCCGCAGCAGGTGATGCGCCTCCGGCGTCGAGGGCGCGTGCATCGAGACGATGTCCGAGCGCTGGAGCAGCTCCGTCAGCCCCACCGGCTCGACGCCATACCGGCTCATGACCAGCTCCTCGACGAATGGGTCGTAGGCCAGGAGGCGCAGGCCGAAGGGCTGCGCCCGCACGGCGACGGCCCGCGCGACGTGGCCGAAGGCGACGAAGCCGAGCGTCTGGCCCATGAGCCGGGGGAGCCGCGACAGGAGCGGCCGGCCCTCCCGCCAGCGCCCCTCCCGCACGAGCCGGTCCTCGACGACCAGGCGGCGGAACGTGGCGAGGATCAGCAGCATCGCGTGGTCGGCGACCTCCTCGATGAACGTGTCGGGCACGTTGGTGACCGGGATGCCGCGCGCCGTCGCCGCGGCGACGTCCACCGAGTCCACGCCGACGCTCCCGAGGGCGATCACCCGGCAGCGCGCGAGGCCGTCGATGATGCGCTTCGTGATCGGGCGCCCCTTGGCGTAGAGGGCGTCGGCGTCGCGCGCGGCCGTGACGAACTCGTCCTCGCCGCCGGCGGGGACCTCGACGATCTCGGCACCGAGCGGGCGGAGGGCTTCCAGCTCGTACTCGTAGACGCCGGCGCCCGGCGGCGCGGGGCTCGGCCCCGCGGGGGTGACCACCTTGAACGTCGCCACGGCTGTCCTCCTTCGTCTGAGTTCATGGGGGGCCTCGAAGGGCCCCCCAGGCTCCGCTCCCCATGAACGTGGGGGGCCCCGACATGGCCCCCCCCACCCCCCAAGCGCTCGGAGCGCCCCGGGGAACCCGTGGCGCTCCTCGATCACGCGATCCGTCAGACGGGGAAGCGGGGCCTGAACACCCGGCGGATCAGGTAGGGGTTGGCGCCGAGCTGGTAGAGGCCCACGATGTCGCCCGCCTTGAGCGCCCGGCGCTCGTCCTCGCCGAGCTGGTGGCCGGCGAGGTCGTCGTCGGTGAGCCGCTCCTTCGTCTCGTGCCGGCGCGCGATCGCGGTCAGGATCCGGTTGAGAGGGTACGAGGTCCGGATCATGGATGCACCCACACGGTCGCGCAGCCGGTGATCCACTCCCTGACCGGCTCGTAGGCGAGGACCTCGCCCTTCCAGCCGGGCACGGCGCCGATTAGCGCGATCCAGTTGCGGATCTCCTGCCCGCCGTTGCCGCCGTCGCGCTCGATCTCGGCCCAGGTCCAGTCGAGGAGCGGCGCGACGTCGCCGCGCGCGACGTGGTCCAGCACGCGCTGGTCCCACTCGGGATTGATCCGCCCGGTCTCGGGCGTGCCGACCCAGTGCGAGACCCCGCCCGTGGCGACGAGGGCGACGCGCTCCGCCGCGGGCCGGGCGCGGACGAACGCGCCGACGAAGGCGCCGACTTGGTGGCAGCGCCGGAGCGTCGGCAAGGGCGGCGCGCCGCAGTTCGTGTACACGGGCGCGATCGGCACGTCGCCGGCCGGCGTCAGGAAGTGCAGGGGGACCGACAGCTCGTCCCAGCTCTCGATCTCGTAGGAGTAGGCGAAGTCGATGCCGGCGGCGAGCCCGGCCTCGAGGAGCGCCATGGACCACGCCGGCGTGCCCGGGATCTTCCGCGGCGCCAGGCGCATGAGGCGCGCGCCGCCCGGGCTCGGCGCGTCGTAGGCCTCCGCCAGCCCGACGCAGAACGCGGGCAGGTTGTTGTAGGCGAAGTTCTGGAGGTGGTCGTTCACGAGCATCACGACGAGGTCGGGGCGCGCCGCGGCGAGCCGGCGGCCGAGCTCGGCGAAGCCCGCGTGGAGGCGCTCCCGCTGCTCGGGCCGGGAGATCTCGGGCTTCCCGGTGATCAGCGGGGCGTGGGACGTGAGCAGCGCGGCGACGATCTCGGCCATCAGGTCCTCCCGGTGCGGGCCACTTCACCACCCGGGCCGCACGGTGTCAAGACGGGCCCCCGCAGATGCCCCGCCGCAGGCCCGCGCACTGACGTATTCTTGGGCGGGCCCGGTACCTCCCGGGCCAGGGAGGCGCGTATGAAGCTCGACGTCAAGGGTCTCGCCTTCGCCGGAGGCATCCTCTGGGGCGCCTGCATGCTCGTGATCGCGCTCGCCAACTTCATCTGGCCGACCTACGGCGTGCCGTTTCTCCAGGCGGTGGCCTCGGTCTACCCGGGCTACACGGGCGAGCGGAGCCTCGCCCAGGTCGTCGTGGGGACGCTCTACGCGCTCGTGGACGGCGGCATCGGCGGCGGCGTGTTCGCCTGGCTCTACAACCGGCTCGCGCGCGGGTAGCGCCGCTCCCGGCGGGGCGTGCAATGGGCGGCGGAATCGGGTAGAGTCTCGGCGGTTATGGCCGCCCGGTTCAGCGCCGACATCCTCGGGAGCTTCCTGCGCCCGCCGTACCTGCTCGAGGCCCGCCAGAAGGGCGTGCCCGCGGCGGAGCTCGCCCGGCTCGAGGACCGCGCCATCACCGAGGTGGTGCGGATGCAGGAGGCGGCGGGGCTGCCGATCGTCAGCGACGGTGAGTACCGGCGCAAGCTCTTCTTCTCGACGGTCGTCGCCACCGCCCACGGGTTCGATCCCGAGGGCTTCGAGCGCTCGCACCGCGACGAGCAGGGCAGCGTGGTCAGGTTCGGCGTGCCGACGCCCGTCGCCCGGCTCACGCGCAAGGCGAGCCTGGTGGACCTCGAGTACCGGTTCACGCGCTCGCTCACCGAGCGGCCGATCAAGGTGACGATGCCGAGCCCCTCCTTGATGCTGAGCTACT
This sequence comes from Candidatus Rokubacteria bacterium GWA2_73_35, assembly GCA_001790205.1. GTDB lineage: Bacteria > Methylomirabilota > Methylomirabilia > Rokubacteriales > CSP1-6 > GWA2-73-35. Next base: position 5,919 of record MGBU01000249.1, read on the forward strand.
GGAAGGAGGGCGTGTCCGACCGCGCCTACCCGAGCAAGGACGCGTTCCTCGACGACCTCGTGCGTCTCATGAACGAGGACGCCCGCGCGCTGGCCGCCGCCGGCGCGGCCTACCTCCAGATCGACGCGCCCCAGTACACGTACATCACCGACCGGGCCGTCCGCCCCGACATTGCCGATCCGCTCGGGACGCTCCGGAAGATGGTCGCGGCCGACAACCGGGTCTTCGAGGGCGTGACGGGAGCGCTGACCGGCCTGCACCTCTGCCGCGGCAACTACCGGAGCCGGTTCACCGGGACCAAGCCCTACGACGAGTACGCCGAGACGGTGTTCGCGGGCGCCCGGGTGAGCCGTCTGCTCCTCGAGTACGACGACTACCGCTCGGGCGACTTCGGGCCGCTCCGCTTCGTGCCCCCGGGCGTGACGGTCGTGCTCGGGCTCGTCACCACCAAGCGCTCGGAGCTTGAGCGCGAGGACGAGCTGGTGCGGCGCATCGACGCCGCGGCGCGGGTGGTCCCGCTCGAGCGGCTGGCGCTCTCCACGCAGTGCGGCTTCGCCTCGACCTTCGAGGGCAACGAGATCACCCCGGACGCCCAGCGCGCGAAGCTCGAGCTGATCGTGCGCACCGCCGAGCGCGTCTGGGGCCACGCCTGAGCCGCCGCCGGCCGCTCCGCGCATGAACGTCGCGCACCATCTGGAGCGCGGCGCCCGTTTCTTCCCCGACAAGCCCGCGCTCCTGTTCGAGGGCGCGCAGTGGAGCTACCGCCAGCTCGAGGCGGCGGTGAACCGCACGGCGCGGGGGCTCGGGGCGCTCGGCGTGACGGCGGGCGAGCGCGTCGCCCTGCACCTGCCCAACGTCCCCGCGTTCCCGATCGCCTACCTGGCCGTGCAGAAGCTCGGGGCCGTCGCGGTCTCGGTCAACGTCATGCTCACCACGGGCGAGCTGGACTACGTCCTCGGCGACAGCGGGGCCAAGGCCGTCTTCACCACCGAGGTGCTGTGGCCCGCGCTGGCGCCGCTCGTGGGCGAGCGCCTGCCGCGCGCCGGCGCGGTCGTCTGCGAGGGCGAGGTGGCCGGCCTGACGGCGCTCGAGGCTCTCGGCGCGAACCACCAGCCCGAGCTGAGGGCGCGGGACATGGACCGCGACGCCCCCGCCGCGATCCTCTACACCTCGGGCACGACCGGCCGGCAGAAGGGCGCAGTGCTGAGCCACGGCAACATCGTCTCCAACCTCTTCACGGTGAACCGGTATTTACGGATGACGCCGAGCGACCGCCTGCTCGTCACCACGCCCCTCTTCCACGTGGCGGCTCAGAACGTCGGCATGAACGCGGGGCTCAACGCCGGCGCCACGCTCGTCCTCCACCGCCGCTTCGACGCGGAGCGGTGCGCCGCCGCGATCGAGGAGCACCGGGTGACGTTCCTGTCCGGCGTGCCGACGATGTACATCGCGCTGCTCAACGCCGGTGTGGGTCCCGAGGCGTTGGCGAGCGTCCGCCTCTTCCAGTCCGCCGCCGCCACGATGCCCCTCGAGATCGCCCGCCGCTGGCGGGAGACCTACGGCACGACCATCTACGAGGGCTACGGGCTCACCGAGACCTCGCCGGCCGCCACCTTCAACCACGAGTACGAGTACCGCCCGGGCTCGGTCGGCACGGCGGTGGACATGGTCGAGATGCGCGTCGTCGATCCGGACGACCGCGACGTCCCGCCCGGGACGTGGGGCGAGGTGGTCTTCCGCGGGCCGAACGTGATGCTCGGGTACTGGAACCGTCCCGCCGAGACCGCCGAGGCCATGCGCGGCGGCTGGCTCCACACGGGCGACGTCGGCTACCTGGACGCGGACGGCTACCTCTTCCTGGTCGATCGCATGAAGGACATGATCAACTCCGCCGGCTTCAAGATCTGGCCGCGCGAGGTGGAGGAGGTGCTCTACCTGCATCCCGCCGTGCAGGAGTGCGCCGTGGCCGGCGTCCCCGACCCCGTCAAGGGCGAGATCGCGAAGGCCTACGTCGTCCTCGGCGAGGGCGCTCCCACGACCGCGGAGGCGCTCGACGCCTACTGCCGCGAGCGCCTGGCCGCCTACAAGGTCCCTCGCGCCTTCGCCTTCGTCGCCGAGCTGCCGAAGAACCCGGCGGGCAAGGTGCTCAAGCGCCTGCTCCGGGAGCGGGAGGCCGCGGCGCCCCGGCCCTGAAATCGACGTAGAAACCTGGGTCGAACGCCGGATTGCGGTCCCGCGGCCGGTCCGACTTACTCGTGGACGATGGCGCTCGAGGGACTCGCGAGGGCGAGGGCGCTCTACGACGCCGGGGACGCGCGGGCGCGTGAGCTGCACGCCCAGGGCAGGCGGGTCGTCGGCTACCTCTGCTACTTCGCGCCGCCCGAGATCCTGGAAGCGGCCGGGCTCGTGCCGTACCGGATCCGCGGCGACCTGCGGCAGCCGGTCACGGACGCCGACCGGTATGTGGAGCCCTACGGCTGCCCCTTCGTCAGGAACACCTTCGATCAGGCGGTGAAGGGTCGCTACGACTTCCTCGACGGGGTGGTCATGGCCCACTCCTGCGACAGCGTCCAGCGCATGTACGGCATCTGGACTCACTACCGGCCGACGGCCTTCACGCACATGGTCAACGTCCCCCATACGGTCACGCCGGCGACCGAGCGCTTCTTCCACCGGGAGCTCGGCTTCTTCAAGGAGCACGTGGAGCGGTTCGCGGGCGCCCCGATCGACGACGGGGCGCTCGAGGCGAGCATCGACCTCTACAACCGGAACCGCGCCCTCGTGTGGGACCTCTACCAGCTCCGCAAGACCGACCCGCCGCGCCTCTCGGGCGCCGAGATGCTCGAGGTGCTGATCGCGGGCGGCGGGCTGCCCGCCGCCGAGTTCGGCGAGCTGCTCCGCGAGGTGAAGGCCGAGGTCCTGGGCCGCCGCGACGGCCCGGCCGCCGGGCGCGCGCGGCTGCTGTTCTACGGCTGCATCAACGACGACGTGACGCTGGTCCGGCTGATCGAGGAGTGCGCGGCCCACGTCGTGATGGACGACACCTGCATCGGCGCGCGGAGCTTCCTCGGCCGCGTCACGAACGGCGGCGACCCGCTCGCCGGGTTCGTCCGCTACTACTTCACGGGCTTCGAGTGCCCGCGCACCTATCGCGGCACCGACCGGAGCCGCTTCGACTACCTGGTCCACGCGGCGCGGCAGTTCCGGGCGCAGGGCGTCGTCCTCTACATCCTCTCCTTCTGCGACCCGCACAAGCTCGATCTCGTCGACGTGCGGCGCCACCTCGAGGGCGCCGGCCTGCCGAGCCTCGTCCTGGAGGACGACTACACGCTGGCGAACCTCGAGTCCATGCGGACGCGGATCCAGGCGTTCGTCGAGATGGTCGGCTGAGCGCGCGGGGGGAGTCATGAGCGAGCTCCGCCCTGCCCGGAAATCGCTCGAGACCGTGCGGCGGGCCCGGGAGCTGCTCCAGACCTTCTACCGGCGGCAGGAGCGGCGGCGCGAGGGCGCGCCGCTCGCCTGGTGCATGGCGGGCATCTCCTCGGAGCTGCTCGCCGCCTTCGAGCTGCCGTGGGAGTGGCCGGAGAACTTCGGCACGCTGTGCGCGGCCAAGCAGGTCGCGACGCGCTTCTGCGAGCAGGCGGAGGCCGACGGCTTCTCGCCCGATCTCTGCTCCTACCTGCGCAACACGATGGGCTACGCGAGCCGCGCCGTCCGGCTCGGCGCCACACCCCCCGAGGCGCCGGGCGGCGGCATGGGGACGCCCACCATGCTCCTCGGCTCGGGCGGGCTCTGCGACCCGCGGAGCAAGTGGTTCCAGGCGCTCGCGTCCACCTACCTGCCGGTGCCCGTCTTCCACATCGACCCGATGAGCCCGCCGCACGACGTCGATCCCCACGACCCCCGCGTCGCGGCGCACTACACCGAGCTGCTCCGGGAGACCGTGCGAGAGCAGGTCGCGTTCCTGGAACGGCAGACGGGACGCCCGCTCGACGCGGAGCGCCTGCGCGAGGCGCTGGCGAACGCCCAGGAGGTGCTCGCGCTGCTGTGGGACATCCAGGGGCTGCGCCGCGCGGTGCCGTGCCCCATGGGGTCGGAGGACTTCTTCACCGGCGCCGTCATCCCGCTGCTCTTCATGCTCGGCGAGCGGGAGGCGGCGGAGTACTTCCGGAGCCTCCGCGACGAGGTCCGCGACCGGGTCGCGCGCGGCGTCGGCGTGCTCCCCGACGAGCGCCAGCGCCTCCTCTGGATGGGCCTTCCGCCCTGGTACAACCTCGGGTTCTTCAACGCGGTGGGCGAGCTGGGCGCGGTCTTTCCCATCGAGACCGTGTACTTCGTGGGCGAGCCCGTCGAGATCGACCTCGGCGACCCGCTCGAGGCGCTCGTCGAGCGGAGCTGGAAGCGCGCCGTCTGGATCCACGACTGGGGCGCCGAGGTCATCCCCGAGAGCTGCAGCCCCTCGGGCTTCTCCGCGCCCGGCACGCGCCTCGTCCGGCAGTGGGTCGGCGACTACCGGCTCGACGGCGCGGTGATGCACCGCACGCGCTCCTGCCGCGCGGTGAGCTGGGGCCAGGTGCACATCAAGAACCAGCTCGCGGAGGAAGGCGTCCCCTCGCTCATCATCGAGAGCGACATGGCCGACCCGCGGAGCTGGTCGCAGTCCGTCATCATGGGGCAGGTCCGCGGCTTCCTCGGCGCCGTCGAGGCGGGCAAGCGCGAGGACGCCCGCGCCTGATGCTGCGCCGGCCCGCGCTCTGCGTCGCCGGGGTGGACGTCGGCTCCACGCTCACCAAGGTCGTGGTGCGGAACGGCGACGTCCTCGCCTCCGCGACCGACCGCACGCGGGTCGACTACGCGGGCGCCGCCGCGCGGCTCCTCGCCGAGGCCCTCCAGGGCGCGGGCCGCGCGCCCGCCGACCTCGCCTACGTCGTCGCCACGGGCTACGGACGGCGCCGGCTCCCCTTCGCCGACCGGGAGATCACCGAGATCACCTGTCACGCGCGGGGCGTCAGGGAGCTGTTCCCCGCGGCGCGCACGATCATCGACATCGGCGGTCAGGACGCGAAGGGGATCCGGCTCGGGCCGGGAGGCCGGGTGGTCGACTTCGCGATGAACGACAAGTGCGCCGCCGGCACCGGGCGCTTCCTCGAGGTCATGGCCGCCTCGCTCGGGCTCACCCTCGACGAGCTGGGGGCCCGGAGCCTCGGCGCCGGCGCGCCGGCGAGCATCTCGAGCGTGTGCACGGTCTTCGCCGAGCAGGAGCTGGCCCAGCGGCTCGCCGAGGGCGTGGCGCTCGAGGACGTCCTCGCCGGGCTCCACGCCGCGCTCGCGAGCCGTATCCACCGGATGGTGCACGGGCTCCGCGTCGAGGGACCGGTGATCCTGACCGGCGGCTGCGCGCGCAACCCCGGCCTCGTCCGGGCGCTCGAGGCGCGCCTGGAGACGTCCGTGCTCACGCCGCCCGATCCGCTGCTCACCGGCGCCCTGGGCGCGGCACTGCTGGCCGGCGAGGCTCTCGAGCGCGGCGAGACGCCGGCGCCGGGCCAGCGCCTGGACGCGCTGCCCGCGGCCTCGGCCGACGCGGCGAGCCGGGCCGGCGGCGAGGAGGAGCGGCGCAGGCGCGTCTTCGCCGTCCGGTCGAGGCCGGCGCCGTACCGCGCCGAGGGACGGTTCGGCCTCCCGGCGACCGGCTCGGCGGCCCCGGCCCCGAGCGCCGGCATCGACGCGGGCGCGCTCTTCACCAAGGCCGTCGTCGTGGACGGTACCCACGCGGCCTTCACGATCCTCCGCTCCGAGGGCGACTACCGCCGGGTGGCGGAGGCGGCGCTCGCGGGTGCGCTCGGCGTCCTCGGGATGCCCCGAGCGCGGCTCGCCGCGGTCGCCGGGACCGGGCTCGGGGCCGAGAAGGCCTCGCTCGGCGCCGAGCTGAGCGAGATCACCTGCCTCGCGGCCGGCGTCGCGCGGCTCCTGCCCGGCGCGGTGCAGGTCATCGACGTCGGCGGCCACGGCACCCGCGTGGTCCGCCTCGGCCCCGGCGGCGTCGTCAGGGACTTCGCCGTCTCGGGCCAGTGCGCGGCGGGCAGCGCGCGGATCCTCGAGATCGTCGCGCACCTCCTCGGGCTCGACCTCGCCGAGCTGGGCCGGGTGTCGCTCGCCTCGAGGTCGCCGGCGTCGCTCGTCGTGGGCTGCGCGGTCTTCGCCGAGACCGAGGCGATCTCCCTCCTGACCCGCGGCACCTCGCGCGAGGACCTCGTGGCCGGGCTCCACCGGGCGCTCGCGGCGAAGATCCTCGCGATGGCGCGCGCCGGCGAGGCGGCGGGGCCCTGGGCCGTGACCGGCGGCGGCGCCATGGACGCGGGGCTCGTCTGGCAGCTCCGGGCCGCCGCGCCGGCGGTCGTCGTGCCGCCAGCGCCGATGGTCGTTGCGGCGCTCGGCGCGGCGCTCCACGCCCGCGCCGCGCGGGCGGGGTGAGAAGGCGACGTCCTTCGAGGCGGCGTAGCGGGCACGGTGGGCGCGCGCGGCTCAGGAGCCCGTGACGAAGCCGCGCCAGGCCTCGGCGAGGCGCTCGAGCGCCGCCGGCGGCAGCGGGCCGCGCGCGAGCGCCTGCGCGGCCTCCTCGAGCTGCGCCAAGCTCGAGCAGCCGACGAGGACCGTCGACACCCCAGGCCCGGCCGCCGCGAAGCGGAGCGCCGCCTCCACCACGCTCGCCGCGTGGCCCTCGCGGACGAGAACGTCGAGCCGGCGCGCCCGCTCGACGTCGGTCGCGTAGTCCGGTCCCGAGGCGATCGGCTCGAGCGTGGGCACGGCGATCGGGTGGCGCTCGAGCGCGCCGCTGAGCGCGCCGCCGGCGAGCGCGCGGACCACGATGACGCCGACGCCGTGCGCCCGCGCCCGCCCGAGCAGCCCGCCGAAGTCTTGCGCCGGAAAGCCGGCAGGCACGGCCGCGCCGGCGCTCGGGTTGAGCAGGTTGTAGCAGACCTGCGCGGTGTCGAGCCCGCGCGCCTCGAGCGCCCGGTGCACGGCGCCGCTCTCGCCGAGGGCGCTCACGCCGAGGAAGCGGAGCTTGCCCTGCTCGCGGAGGCGGACGAGGGTGGGGAGGACCGCGTCGAGCACGGTGGCGACGGGGACGCCGCGGCCGCCGGCCGAGGCCAGGATGGGGTTGTGGAGCTGGAGGAGATCCACGCGCTCGAGCCCGAGGCGCCGCAGGCTCGCCTCGAGCGAGCGCGCGATGGCGCCCGGGACGTTGCCCAGCTCCGCCGGGGCCAGGCGGACCTTGGTCCCGACGTAGACCGCCGGCCGGAGGGCGCGCAGGACCTGCCCCAGGTGCTCCTCCGAGCGGCCGTCGCCGTAGAGCGGCGCGGTGTCGAAGTAGTTCACGCCCAGCTCGACGGCGCGCGCCACCGCGCGCTCCCGCACGGCCGGCGTGCCGCGGACCAGCAGGCCGCCCACGTTCCCGCAGCCGAAGCCGAGGAGCGAGACGGCCAGCCCCGTGCGGCCGAGCTCCCGGTGCTCCATCACGCGAGCCGCCCACTCATCCGCGACTCGAGCCGGAGCTTGAGCTCGTCAGCGCCTTCATTCACGCTGCCGCCTCGTACGTGAGCGACCGCGCTTGCGCGGTGGGCGGGAACGCGCTTCGCGTTTCCCCGATAAGTGCCGCAGTATTGCCTCAAGCCCCAAGACATACGACTGGACGCCGAAGCCGGCGATGAGTCCCACCCCGGTCTCCGCCAGGATCGAGCGCAGGCCGCGCTTCTCGATATTGGTCATGTGG
>MGBU01000250.1 GCA_001790205.1 Candidatus Rokubacteria bacterium GWA2_73_35
GGGCGCCGTCGAGGTCGCCCAGGCGCACGCGCGTGATGCCGCGGTTGGTGTAGGCCTCGGCCGAGCCCGGCGCCTCCCGGATCGCCTCGTCGAAGGCGGCGCGGGCCTGGGCGTACTGGCCCTGGCGCAGGTAGGCGACGCCCTGGTCGAAGGGGCGCCTGGCCCCGCACCCGGCGAGGACCATCACGGCGAGGACGAGGGCGGCAGTCCGGCTCATAGGGCGCGCCTCAGCATATCAAGAGCCATCTGCGTGGACTGCCACTTCACCCGGGCGCGGTCGCCCGCGAAGCGGAAGTGGCGCGAGGTCACCGCCCCGCCGTGCGCGAGGCCGACGAAGACGGTGCCGACGGGCTTCGCCGGCGTGCCGCCGTCCGGGCCCGCGACGCCGGTGATCGCGAGGCCGCACGCGCTCCCCGAGCGCTCGACGATCCCGCGGGCCATCGCCTCGGCGCAGGGGGCGCTCACGGCGCCGTGCGCCCGGAGGACCTCCTCGGGCACGCCGAGCAGCTCCTGCTTGGCGCGGTTCCCGTAGGCGAGCACGCCGCGCTCGAAGTAGCCGGACGAGCCGGGGACGTTGGTGAGCCGGTGGCCGAGGAGACCGCCCGTGCACGACTCGGCCACCGCGAGCGTCAGCCCGCGCGCGAGGAGTCGCCGGGCGACGACCAGCTCGAGCGTCTCGGCGTCGCGCCCGTAGCAGTCGGCGCCGAGGGCCGCGGCGACCGCCGCCTCCACGGGCGCCAGCGCCTGCGCGGCGTCCTCGGCCGAGGCGCCGGGCGCCCGCAGCCGAACCCACACCTCGCCGTCCGCGGGCACCACGCTGACCTCGGCGCCGCGGGCGGGCTGGCCGAGCCACTCGGCGAGCCGCTCCTCGAGCTCGGCGGCCCCCGCGCCCGCGGTGCGGAGCGTCCAGGTGAGGAGCGCGCCGCGGCCCGCGACGCGCGCGCGCGCGAAGGGCACCAGGTGCTCGGTGAGCGCGGCGCCGACGCCCCCGTCGCGCGGGAGCACCACGAAGGCGCGCGCGCCGCTCTCGAGCGCCCAGGCGGGTTCGCCGGGCGCGGGGACCCACACCGTCGCCCCCTGCGGCAGGAGCGCGAGCCGCTCGGCGCGGCGCGGGAGCGGCCGGTCCACGCGCCGGTAGCGCTCCTCGAGGGCGGCGAGCATCCGCTCGTTCAGGACCAGCCGCGCCCCGGCCGCGCGCGCGAGCACGCGGCGGACGACGTCGCCCGCCGAGCCGCCCGCGCCCGCGAGGATCACCGTGAGCGCGTCGTCCGGGCCGAGCGCGTGCGCCAGCGCGCCCTCGTCGTCCTCGACCAGGGCGCGGCTCAGGACGAGCACGCCGGCCGCGCCGAGCGCCGCGGCGACCGCCGCGCCCTCGGGGTCGGCCGCCGGGTCCATGCCGACCGTGACCACGTGCGCGACGGCGGGCGTCACGGCCAGCCGGCGAGCGCCCGGAGGGCGGCGAGCCCGAGCGCCGTGTAGGCGCCCGCGACCAGGTCGTCCAGCATGACGCCGACGCCGCCGGGGGCGCGCTCGCTCGCACGCGCCGGGGGCGGCTTGACGATGTCGAGGACGCGGAAGAGGACGAAGCCGGCGGCGAGCGTCGGCAGCGTCGGCGGGAACGGGAGCACCGCGAGCGTCATCCCCGCGACCTCGTCCACGACGATCGCGCCCGGGTCCTTCGCGCCGAGGGCCCGCTCGGCGCGGTGCGCGGCCCACGTGCCGGCGAGCGTGACGACGACGAAGAAGGCGACGAGGCCGGCGCGGGAGAACGGCACGAGCCAGAGCAGGAGGACCGCCACCGCGGTGCCGGCGGTGCCGGGCGCGACGGGCGAGTAGCCGGTGCCGGCGACGGTCGCGACGAGCAGCGCGACGCGCTCGGCCAGCGTCGGCTGGCTACGCGCGCTCGCCGACGAGCTCGTACCCCTCGACCTCGGTGATGCGGACGCGCGCGAAGCGCCCCGGGACCAGGTCGCGCTCGCCCAGGTGGACGACGCCGTCGATCTCGGGGGCCTGGCCCGCCGTGCGTCCCTCCCACGCGAAGGCGGGGTCCTCGGCCGGCCCGTCCACGAGCACGTCCTGCACGGCGCCGACGAGCTTCGCCTGGCGGTCCCAGGCGAGGCCGTCCTGCAGGTCCTGGACGGTCCGGGCGCGCTCGGCGGCGACCTCGGCCGGCACCGGGTCGGCGAGGCCGGTCGCGGGCGTGCCCTCCTCCGGCGACCAGGTGAACACGCCCAGGCGGTCGAAGCGGACCTGGTCGAGGAACTCGAGCAGGCGCTGGAACGCGGCCTCCGACTCGCCGGGGAAGCCGACGAGGACCGTCGTGCGCACCGTGAGCCCGGGGATCGCCTCGCGGAACGCGGCGACGATCTCCCGCATGCGCCGGGCGGTCACGGCCCGCCGCATCGCGCGCAGCACGCCGTCGTCGCCGTGCTGCACGGGCAGGTCGAGGTAGGGCACCACGCGCGCCCGCGCCCAGCGCGCGATCAGCCGCTCGGTGACGTGCGCGGGGTGGAGGTACATGGGACGGATCCACGGCATCCGCGTTTCGCCGAGCGCGTCGAGGAGATCGGCGATGTCGCCCCCGCCGGGCAGGTCGCGCCCGTACGCGAGCGTGTCCTGCGAGACCAGGATCGCCTCCTGGAGGCCGCGCGCGGCCAGGGCCTCGACCTCCCGGACGACGTCGGCGAGCGGGCGGCTCCGGTGGCGGCCGCGGAACTGGGGGATCGCGCAGAAGGTGCACCCCATGTCGCAGCCCTCGGCGATCTTCACGTAGGCGTAGGGCGTCGTCCGCGTCAGGAGCCGCGGCGTCGTCGCGTCGTAGAGGTAGCCCGGCGGCGCCGCGCTCGCCCAGTCGTGGCGGCCCGCCGCCTGGCGCACGAGGTCCACGATGCGCTCGAGGCCCGAGGTGCCGAGGATGCCGTCCACCTCGGGCAGCTCGCGGAGGATCTCGCCGCCGTAGCGCTGGGTGAGGCAGCCCGTGACGATGAGCGCGCGGCACGCGCCGGTCTCCTTCAGCCGCGCCAGCTCGAGGATCGTCGCCACCGACTCCTCGCGCGCGCGGTCGATGAAGGCGCAGGTGTTGACCACGAGGCACTCGGCGTCCTCGGGCCGCTCGGCGAGCGGGACGCCGGCCGCGGCCAGCATCCCGAGCATCAGCTCGGAGTCGACCTGGTTCTTCGGGCAGCCGAGGGTCGTGAGGTGGACCTTCATGGACGAGACCTGATTATACCCGCCGGGCGCGGGTTTACCGGTGGTCCTCGGCGCGGTCGGCTGGCTCGAAGCCGACGACCCGCCGGGCGTGCTCGAGGTCCCGGTAGCCCCGGCGGTTGTCGGACACCGCGTAGAGGATGTCGAAGCGGATGTCCGCGGGGGCCGCGATGCAGCGATCGAGCATCTGGGCGACGTCGCGCTGGCTGCACCAGACCGCGAAGTGGCGGGGCGCGGTCGGGCGGTCCTCGGCGGTGACGGCGCCGATGCGCACGCAGAGGACCGAGAGGCCGTGGGTGTCGGCGTAGTGGCGGCCGAGCGCCTCACCCCAGAGCTTGCTGCAGCCGTAGAGGCTCGCGGGCCGGGGCGGTGCCTCGTGCGTGAGCCGGGCCCAGGCGCCCCCCTCGTCCCCGCGTCCGGCGACGAGGGCCGCGTACGGGGCATCGCGCTCCACTCCGCTGATGGTCGCGCCGCTGCTCGCGTAGACGACCCGCCGGACGCCGGCGCGCCGCGCCGCCTCGAAGACGTTGTAGGTGCCGATCACGTTGTTGCGGAGGACCTCCTCCCACGGGGCGTCGCCGCGGGCGACGGCCGCGAGGTGGACCACCACGTCGATGCCGGCGAACGCCGGCTCGATCGCGGCGAGGTCGGCGATGTCCGCCTGCACGCCGGGGACGCCCGGCACGGGCCGGCGGTTCAGCGCCGAGAGCGCGTAGCGGCCCTCGAGCCGGCGGCGCAGCGCCCCGCCGATCAGCCCGCTCATACCCGTCACGAGGACCCGCGTCATGGTGGCGCCCCGCGCTAGGCGCTCCGGTAGTTGGTGAACTGGATCGCGATCCCGAAGTCCTTGTCCTTGAGGAGCGCGATGACCTTCTGGAGGTCGTCTCGGTTCTTGCCCGACACGCGGACGTGGTCCTCCTGGATCGCGGCCTGCACCTTGAGCTTCGTGTCCTTGACGAGCCGGACGATCTCGCGCGCCTTCTCGATCGGGATGCCCTGCTGGAGCGCGATCGTCTGCCGGAGCGCGCCCCCGGACGCCTGCTCGACCCGGCCGTAGGTGAGCGCCTTGAGCGGCACGCCCCGCTTGTGCAGGCGGGACTGGAGGATGTCCACGACCGCCTTGAGCTTCATGTCGTCGGCGGCCAGGATCGTGATGTCGGTCTTCTCGAGCGTCACCTCGTTCTTCGAGCCCTTGAGGTCGTAGCGCGTCTCGATCTCGCGCCGCGCCTGGTCGAGCGCGTTGGTGACCTCCTGCATGTCGATCTTGCACGCGACGTCGAAGGAGTTCTCGGCGGCCATCGGGGTCTCCGTCCCTAGCGCAGCGGCACGGTCGCGACGCCGGCGGGCGGCACGAAGGTGAACGTCGTGTCGGGCAGCCCGCCGTTCACGACCACCCGGGTGAAACGCATCGTCACCGTGTTCTCGAACTGGTCGTAGACGACGGCCTTCCGCACCTCCCACGCGCGCGGCTCGACCGCGAGGATCAGCCGCGCGAGCGTCGGCAGGGGCTGCTTCGGCGTGAGGTCGAGCACCCAGTTGCCCTCGCCGTCGCGCGGCACCGCGGGATTCAGGAAGCGGACGCCGAACTGCTCGCGCAGGCGCCCGAGGCCCGCGAGGAAGCTCCCCGCCGGGCCCGCGAGCGCCGCGGGCGCGTCGCCGACGTTCACCTGGTTGAGCGCGGGCGTGTAGATCCAGAGCTTCCGGCCGTCGGAGACGATCTGCTGGGGCGTGGGCTCCGCGTACTCCCAGCGAAGCTTCCCGCCCCGCTTGAGGTACACGGTGCCCCGCGCGGGGATCGTCTGACCGAGGCTCTTGTTGAACGCCTGCTGGGCGAAGTCGGCGCGCAGGTCGGTCATCTTCGCGTACGCGGCCTCGATCCCGCGGACGACCTCGTCGAGCGACTGCGCGGCCGCGGCGGCGGGGGCCGAGAGCGCGAGGCAGGCGGCGAGGGCGAGGACGCGAGGCATGCGTCCACTTTACACTAGGGGCCGTGACCGGGCCGGCCCTGCTCGCGCTCGACTTCGACGGCGTCCTCTGCGACGGCCTGCACGAGTACTTCGAGGCTTCGTGGCGCGCCTGCCGTCGCCTCTGGCCCGCCGGCCCGCCCGCCCCGCCGCCGGGCCTCTTCGAGGCGTTCGCGCGCCTGCGCCCGCTCGTCGAGTCGGGCTGGGAGATGCCGGTGCTCGTCCAGGCGCTGCTCGCGGGCGCGCCCGAGGCCGAGCTGGCGCGCGACTTCAGCCCCGAGGCGCGCCTGGCGCGGCTCGGTCCCGCGCGCGAGGCGGTCGCCGCCGCGCTCGACGGCGAGCGCGACGCGTGGATCGCCGCGGACGAGGCGGGCTGGCTCGCGCAGCACCGCTTCTACCCGGGCGTCGTCGAGCGCCTGCGGGCACTCGCCGGCGGGCCCGTGCGCGTCGCCGTCGTCACGACCAAGGAGGGCCGCTTCGCGCGCCAGCTCCTCCGCGGGCAGGGCGTCGAGCTGCCCACGCGGGACGTCGTCGGCAAGGAGGCGCGGCGGCCGAAGCGCGCGATCCTCGGCGAGATCTGCGCGCGCGAGCGCCTCGCGCCCGCCGCGCTCTGGTTCGTCGAGGACCGGCTCGCGGCGCTCCGGGAGGTCGCGGCCGACCCGGCGCTCG
>MGBU01000251.1 GCA_001790205.1 Candidatus Rokubacteria bacterium GWA2_73_35
CGTCGGCGTCGTAGACGGCGAGCGGCGTGGCCGGCGCCGGGACCAGCTCGGGCAGGCGGAACTCGAGCAGCCGGCGCGGCAGCGACGTCGCGCGGAAGAGGTGGCCCCGCTCGTAGGCCGCCCGCTCGCGGAGGTCGAGCACCGCGTGGGGCGTGGGCCCCGCCATCAGCGCGGCCAGCTCGCCGGGGGTCAGACGATTCCCCGGTCCCGGAGCGCCTGCTGCTCCTCGGCGCCGTAGCCGAGCTCGGCGAGGATCGCGGCGGTGTCCTGGCCCAGGAGCGGCGCCGGCCGGTCCACGGCGCCGGGCGTGTCCGAGAGCTTGACCGGCACGCCGAGCGCCTTGAGGGGCCCGGCCTTCGGGTGCACGAGGTCCACGACCATCCCGCGCGCCAGCGCGTGCGGATCGGCGAGCGCCTCGGCGTAGCTCGCGATCGGCCCCGAGGGCACGCCCTCGCGCTCGAGCCGCTCGAGCCAGTGGGCGCGCGGCGCTCCGCTCGTCGTGCGCTCGAGCAGGGGGATCAGCGCGCGGCGGTTCGCGAGCCGCTCGACCCGCCCCGCGAAGCGCGGGTCGCGCGGCAGGTCGGGCCGCCCGAGCGCGCGGCAGAGGGCCTCGAAGAGCCGGTCGCTGTTCGTGCCGACGGTGAACCAGCCGTCGCTCGCGCGGAGGGCCTGGTAGGGCGCCGAGAGCCGGTGCGCCGAGCCGAGCGGCCCGGGCGCCCGGCCGGTGGCCCAGTACTCGGTCGACTCCCACACGGTCAGCGCGAGCGCGGCCTCGAGGAGCGAGGTGTCCACGTGCTGGCCCTGGCCCGTGCGCTCGCGGGACTCGAGCGCGACGAGGATCCCGTAGACGCCGAACAGGCCGGCCGCCAGGTCGCTGAGCGGCACGCCCGCCTTCGCCGGCGCGCCGTCCTCGTCGCCCGTGACGCTCAGGATGCCGCTCATGCCCTGCGCGATCAGGTCGTAGCCGCCGCGCGCGGCGTAGGGGCCCGTCGAGCCGAAGCCGCTGATCGTGCAGTAGATCAGCCGCGGATTGACGGCGGCGAGGTCCTCGTACCCGAGGCCGCGGCGCGCGGCGACGCCCGGTCGGTAGTTCTGCACGAACACGTCGGCCGTGCGCGCCAGCTTCCTCACGATCTCGACGCCCTCCGGCCGCTTGAGGTCGGCGGTGAGGCCACGCTTGCCCCGGTTGATCGTCAGGAAGGTCGCGCTCTCGCCGTGCCGCGTGATCGAGCCGCGGCGCGTGGGCTCGCCCTCGCCCGGCGGCTCGACCTTGATGACGTCGGCGCCCAGGTCGGCGAGGTTCATCGTGCAGAACGGCGCCGCCATCGCCTGCGTGAGGTCGATGACCCGAAGGCCCGCGAGCGCCTTCACCGGACGGCCCCCGCCGCGCGCAGGACCTCGAGCGCGTCCGTCGTGTAGCCGGCCTCGCGCAGGACCGCGTCGGTGTCCTCGCCGAGCCGCGGCGCGTTCTTGCGCAAGGTCGCCGGCGACCGGGAGAGCTTCACCGGGTTGCCGAGCGCCTTGACGCGGCCCACCCCGGGATGCTCGATTTCCTGCACCATGCCGCGCGCGAGCGCGTGCGGGTCGCCGAGCGCCTCGGGCACGCTGTAGATCGGCCCGGCGGGGATGCCCGCCTCCTCGCAGAGCGCGAGCCAGTGCGCGCGCGGCGCGCCGGTCGTGACCGCCTCGACCAGCTCCTGCAAGTCGGCGCGGTTCCTGAGCCGCGGCGCCGGCCGCGCGAACCGCGGGTCGGTCACGAGGTGCTCGAGGCCGAGGAGCGCGGCGAAGCGCGGCCAGAGCCGCTCGTTCGCGGCGCCGACGGTGAACCAGCCGTCGCGCGCGCGGAAGGCCTGGTAGGGCGCGTTGAGCCGGTGCGCGGTGCCGAGCGGGCGGGGGTTCTCGCCCGTGTACCAGTACTCGGTCGCCTCCCACGCCGAGAGCGCGAGCCCGGCCTCGAAGAGCGAGGTATCCACGAGCTGGCCGCGGCCCGTCACGCGCCGCGCGCGCAGCGCCGCGAGGATCCCCACCAGGCCGAAGAGCCCGGCGCCGAGATCGGTGATCGGGACGCCGACCTTGACCGGCGGCCCACCCTCCGTCCCCGTCGCGCTCATGATCCCGCTCATGCCCTGGGCGATCAGGTCGAAGCCGCCGCGGCCCGCGTACGGGCCCGTCTGGCCGAAGCCGGAGATCGAGCAGTAGACGAGGCGCGGG
Source organism: Candidatus Rokubacteria bacterium GWA2_73_35 (assembly GCA_001790205.1). GTDB lineage: Bacteria > Methylomirabilota > Methylomirabilia > Rokubacteriales > CSP1-6 > GWA2-73-35. The sequence goes on from MGBU01000251.1 coordinate 2,212, forward strand.
TTCTCCGCGGCGAGCGTCGCGTAGTCGACCCCGAGGCGCGCGGCGACGCCGGGCCGATAGTTCTCGACGAGCACGTCGGCCGTCGCGGCGAGCTTCTTCAAGACCGCGACGCCCTCGGGCCGCTTGAGGTCGAGCACGATCCCGCGCTTGTTGCGGTTCACGGCGAGGAACGAGGCCGAGACGCCGGGGGCCAGCTCGAGCTCACCCCCGCGCATGCTCTCGCCGCCGGGCGGCTCGATCTTCACGACGTCGGCGCCCATGTCCGCGAGGAGCATCGTGCAGAAGGGGCCGGCCATGACCTGGGTCTGGTCGAGCACGCGGATGCCGGCGAGCGCCGTCACGGGATCGGCTCCATGGCCAGGCCGAGAGTCTACGCCAAGATCGCCCGCGGGAGTAGGCTCGGGGGGTGACCTTGCCGACCGGGCTCAGGGCGCTCCGCCATCGCGACTTCCGCCTCTTCTGGTCCGGGCAGCTCGTCTCGCTGGTCGGTACCTGGATGCAGTCGGTCGCCCAGGCCTGGCTCGTGCTCCAGCTCACGAACTCGCCCTTCCGGCTCGGCCTGGTCTCGGCGCTCCAGTTCCTGCCGATCCTCCTCTTCTCGCTCGTGACGGGGGCGCTCGCCGACCGCGTCCGGAAGCGCCGCCTGCTGCTCGGCACGCAGGCCGCGCTCGCGCTCCAGGCGCTCACGCTCGCCGCGCTCGTCTTCACCGGCCGCGTCGAGTACTGGCACGTTGCCGGGCTCGCGCTGCTCTACGGGTGCGCCAGCGTGCTCGACATGCCGACCCGCCAGGCGTTCGTGGTCGAGCTGACGGGCCGCGAGGACCTGGTCAACGCGATCGCGCTGAACTCGGCCGCGTTCAACACCGCGCGGATCGTCGGCCCCGCGGTGGCCGGGCTCCTGATCGGCCGCTTCGGCGTGGCGCCGGCCTTCCTCCTGAACGGGCTCTCCTTCCTCGTCGTGCTCGGCGCGCTCGCCGCGGTGCGCGCCGAGGGGCGCCCGCGGCCGCGCGCGCCCGGGACGGTGCTCGCGGAGGTCGGCGCGGGCGTCCGCTACGCGCTCGCGACCCCGCGCGTCGCCATGGTGCTGGGCCTGGTGCTGGCGGTGAGCGTGTGCGTGTTCAACTTCAACGTCTACGTGCCGCTCCTCGCGCGGAACGTGCTCGGCGAGGGGGCGGAGGGCTTCGGCTTCCTCATGTCCGCGGTCGGGTTCGGCGCGGTCACGGGCGCGCTGGCGCTCGCGACCCTCGGGGGCCGCCGGCCGCCGCTCGCCGCGATCCTCACGGCCGCGGTCATCGCGTGCGCCGGCCTGCTCGCGCTGGCCCAGGTCGGGCGCTTCGGCGCCGCCGTGCCGCTCCTGTTCGTGACCGGGTTCGGCGCGATCATCTTCATGGCGAGCTGCAACACGACGCTGCAGCTCAGCGCCCCCGACGAGCTGCGGGGCCGGATCATGGGGCTCTACGCGCTCATGTTCGGGGGCGCCACGCCGATCGGCGCCTTCCTCGTCGGCTCGCTCGCCGAGCTGGCCGGCGTGCGCGTCACGCTCGGCGCCGCGGGCGCCACGGGGCTCGTCGCGCTCGCCGCGATCGCGCTCTGGTGGCGGCGCCGCGCCGGGGATTGGCGCTAGCCCGAATCATTCCTGAACGACGAATTCGGGAGACGGTCGGGCGGCGGCGGGAGCGGCGGCTCGCCCGAGAGTCGGCGCCGGGGACGGGTCGACGAGAACCCGTTCCCTCCGCGTGCCAATGCGGGTCTCGCGCATCCGGATGGAGTGAAGCCGCCTCCGGCCGCGTCAGACGTAGGATGGCCCCTCGATGACCGGGTGCTTGGCCAGGAACTCCTCGTCGACCTCGACGCCGAGACCGGGCGCCTCGAGGGGCGCGACGCAGCCGTCCGCGTCCAGGCGGTACGGGGGGCTCGTGAGCGCGTCGCGGAAGAGGTTGCCGCGGGACACGTCGGCCTCGAAGTAGCCGCCGTTGTCGACGGCGGCGAGGAAGTGGATCGTCGCGGCCATGCTGAGGCCGGTCATGGACGTGTGCGGGTGGATCGGCAGCTTCCACGCCCCCGCGAGGGCCGCGATCCGGAGGCCCTCGGTGATGCCGCCGGTCTTCGCGAGGTCGGGCTGGAGGATCGTGATCGCCCGGTCCTCGATCACGCGCGTGAACTCGAAGCGCGTGTAGTGGTTCTCGCCCGCGGCGAGCGGCACCCGGCTCCACGTCGCGGCGAGCGCGTAGCTCCGGTGGTCGTGGGCCGGGAAAGGCTCCTCCAGCCAGCCGACGCCGTGGGCCTCGAGCCCCGGCAGCGCGGTCCGGGCGTCCTGGAGCGAGTAGCCCGTGTTGGCGTCGGTGAGGATGACGAGGTCCGGGCCGAGTGCCTGCCGCACGGCGGCGACGCGCTCGAGGTCGCGCGCGGGCGTGTCGCCGAGGCGGAGCTTCACGGCGCGGAACCCGGCCGCCACGTGGACGCGGGCCTCGTCCACGAGGGCGGCGGGCTCCTGCCAGCCGAGGGAGACGCCGCCGGCGTAGGCGGGAATCGGCCGCGACGAGCCGCCGAGCAGCCGGTAGAGCGGCCAGCCCGTGGCCTTGCCGCGGATGTCCCAGAGCGCCATGTCGATCCCGCTCATCGCGATCGACGTCCCTGCGCCCATGCCGTGGCTGCCGAGCTGCATCCGGTAGATGCGCGCCCAGACGCCGACCACGTCGGCGGCGTCGAGGCCGAGCACGAGCTGGCGGAGCGTCGTGTTGACGAGATGGGCGACGGCGCCCGGGGCGCGCCCGTGGTGCGACTCGCCCCAGCCGACGAGCCCGCCGTCGGTGGTGACCCTGACGACGACGGCGTCGCGCTTGACGGTCCGGCCGATGCCGAGCACGACGCTCGCCTCGGGCGGCACGGGGAACGACGTCGGGTAGGCGCGGACGTCGGCGATCTTCACGCGGTCGAGGTGGCCGCGCGCGTCGGGTCCTCGCCGACCTGGACGAGCAGCTTGCCGAAGTTCCGCCCGTGCAGAAGCCCGATGAACGCCTCGGGCGCCCGCTCGAGGCCGGCGACCACGTCCTCGCGGTACCGGAGCCTTCCCTCCCGGACCCACGGCGTGCACTCGCGCAGGAAGTCGCCGAGCCGGTCCAGGTGGTCCGCGACGATGAAGCCCTGGATCAGGACGCGGTTCACGAGCACGGGGCGCAGGTTCGGGCCGGCCGGCGGCTCCGTCGCGTTGTACTGCGAGATCAGGCCGCAGAGCGGGATGCGCGCGCGCAGGTTGACGAGCCGGAGCGCCGCGGCGAGCACGTCGCCGCCGACGTTGTCGAAGTAGACGTCGATCCCGGCCGGGCACGCCTTCCGGAGCGCCGGCTCGAGCGGCTCCGTCTTGTAGTTCACGCACGCGTCGAAGCCGAGCTCCTCGACGACGTACGCGCACTTGGCCTCGGAGCCGGCCACGCCCACCGCGCGGCAGCCCTTGAGCCTGGCGAGCTGGCCCACGACCGAGCCGACCGCTCCCGCCGCCGCCGAGACCACCACGGTCTCGCCGGGCCGGGGCCGGCCGAGGTCGAGCAGGCCCACGTACGCCGTCAGCCCGGGCATGCCGAGCACGCCGAGGGCGGTCGAGATCGGCGCCACCCGGGGATCGAGCGTCCGGAGGCCCGCGCCGCTCGACCGCGCGTACGCCTGCCAGCCGTTCGCGCCGAGCACGAGGGCGCCTTCCGGGAACGCCGGGTTGCTGGAGGCGACGACCTCGCTGACGGTGCCGCCCACCATGACCGTGCCGAGCGCGGGATTCATCCCGCCCGTGTACGAGCGCCCTTCCTCCATGCGTCCGCGCATGTACGGGTCCAGGGAGAGGTAGATCGTGCGGCAGAGCACCTCGCCCTGGCCGGGCGCCGGCACGGGCGTCTCGACCAGCTCGAAGTCGGCGGGCCGGGGCTCGCCCCGCGGGCGATTCCGGAGGAGCACCTGACGGTTTAAGTTTTGCATGGGGCACAGGCTACACTAGACTGTAGAGGGATGGCGATGCGGATTCTCGCCATGAACCGGTGACGGATTACCTGCCGGACACCCCGTCCGTCGCCCGCGCCTACTGCCCCGGTTGTGAGCCCGATGCCGACCCGAGTCGCGAGATCCTCGACGTGCGCTGGTGCGAGAGCCACTGCCCGGCCCGCGACGGTGCCGACGACGCAGCGGTGAGCGCGGCCGCGTACCTGTCGGGGAGCGCCGAAGCGGGCGGCGACGACAACCGCCGGTGGTGCGAGGCGCTGCACCGGCGATAGCCGACGCGGCTCAGCCCCGGGCCGCGAGCAGCTCGCCGAACGAACGGACGATCCGGTGGGGGACCACTCTGCTGTCGTCCGGCAGCCCCTGGCCGGCCCGATCCACCCACGCGCCGCGGAGGCCCAGCCGCTGCGGCGCCCCCACGTCGAACTCGAGGTGGTCGCCCGCCATCCACGCCTCCCGGGCCACCGCGCCGAGGGACGCGAGCGCGTGGCGGTAGACGGCCTCCTCGGGCTTGCCGGCGCCGAACTCGCCCTCGATCACGATCGCGTCGAAGAAGCCCGCCAGGCCGTGGCGCTCGATCTTGTCGCGCTGCTGGCCGGCGTCGCCGTTGGTGACGAGCGCGAGCCCCACGCCGCGCCGGCGCAGCTCGGCGAGGCTCGCCGTCGTGTCGGGGAACAGCCGCATCGCCTGCCGCCGGCGCGCCGCGAAGTCGCGCGCGACCGCCGGGGCGAGCCCGTCGGGTGCCTGGCCCAGGCGCGCGAGGGCGAACTCCACGATGTGGGTCCAGGCGGCGAGCATGTGCACGCGCTCGCGGCGGTGGCGCTCGGGGTCGTCCCAGAACCAGCGCCGGGTCTCCGCGAGGGCCGCGACGAGGCGCGCCGGGTCCACGGGCCCGCCGGGCGCGCAGCAGGCGTGGACCGCGGCCGCCCAGTGCTCGTCCACGCCGCCCGAGTAGTCGAGCAGCGTGTCGTCCAGATCGACCAGCAACGCTCTCACGCCATCATTGTACCGGGTTCCACTCGACGCCGAGGCTGTCGCCGGCTCAGCGGGCGAGCACCGCGAGGATCACCTCGACGGCGCGGAGCATCAGCGGAAAGTCCATGCTCGGCTGCTCGAGCCCGGAGGCCGCGACCATCGCGGGCAGCAGCGGGAAGTGGACGAAGCCCACGCGGGGCGGCCGCGCGAGCTCGCGGACGGCGTGGAGCGTCCGGTAGAGCGTCTGGTTGCAGAGGTAGGTGCCCGCGCTGTTCGAGACGTAAGCCGGGATCCCCTCGGCCGTGAGCGCCCGGCGGAGCTCGTCGAGCGGCAGCGTCGCGAGGTAGGCCGCCGGGCCGCCGGGCACGCACGGCTCGCCTGCGGCCCGGAAGCCCGCGTTGTCCGCGACCTCGTAGTCCATGACGTTCAGCGCGACGCGCTCGAGGCCGACGCGGGCGCGGCCGGCGGCGAGCCCGAGGTGGACCACCGCGGCGGGCGCCGTCGCCTCGAGGACCGGCGCGAGAGCCGCCCACGCCTCGGCGTGGTGGACGGGCAGCACGAGCCCTTGCACCGCGTGCGCGCCGACCCGGCGGCCGTCCACCGCCTTGGCGAGGCCCTCGGAGGGGTTCAGGGTGTGGCCGCCGAACGGCTCGAAGCCGGTCACGAGGATCACGGCGGGACCAGTGTAGCTCAGCGCGCGCCGCGCAGGCGCCCGGCCGCGCGCAGGTGCTCGGCCGCCTCCGCGGGCCGGCCCGCCCGGTCGAGCGCGACCGCGAGGTTCAGGTGCGACTCGGCCGAGTCGGGCGCGATCCGGAGCGCCCCGCGGTAGTGCTCGATCGCCTCCTCCCACTTCCCCTGGCGGGCCAGCGCGATGCCCCAGTTGTTGTGGGCGTACGCGAGGTCCGGGTGGAGGTCGAGGGCCGCGCGGAAGTGGGCGATCGCCTCGTCCGGCCGGCCGGCCTCGTCGCGCAGCACGCCGAGCTTGGCGTGCGCGATCGCGGAGGGGCTCGCCGCGAGCGCCCGCGTCCAGAGCGTCTCCGAGTCGCGCCAGGTCCCGGCCTGCCGCCAGGTCAGCACGCCGAGCGTCAGGAGGAGCGCGCCCGCGATGGCCGCGAGCGCGAGCGCCGCGGGGCGCCCCGGGCGCCGCGCGCGGAGCCCGCGCCAGCCCCGCGCGAGGCCGCCGCCCGCGAGCAGCGCCCACGGCAGGCTCGCGAGATACGTGTAGCGGTCGGCGGCGATCTGCGGGCCCTGGTGCGCGACGCCGACGACGGGCAGGAGGATCACGACGTACGCGGCGCCGACCGCCGCGAGGGCCGGCGCGCGCCGGCGCAGGAGGACGGCGAGCGCGGTGAGCGCGAGGACGGCCGCCGCGCTCGCGAGGAAGCGCGGCGCGAGCGGCTCGAGGCGGAACGGCAGCTCGTAGAGCGGCGCCAGGCCCGTGGGCGCGAGCGTCTTCTCGAGGTAGAAGGCGAGCGCGTAGAGCGAGATCGCCGCGCGGTCGAGCACGCCGAGCTGGCTCGCGCCGCTGAGCCTGCTGCCCGTCGCCATCGCCCAGACCGCGATCGCGCTCGCGGCCGCGCTCAGCAGGATGAGCGCAAGCTTCTCGCGCACGCGAGGCCACGCCTCGCGCAAGCCCGCGAGCCGCCCGAGCGGATACGCGTCGAGGAGCAGCAGGACGGCCGGCAGGCTCACGGCCATCGGCTTCGCCAGGAGCGCCAGCACCGCGGCGCCGAGCGTGGCGCGGCGCAGGCGCCGCCGGCGGTCGCCCGTCGCGTCGAGCGCGCGCACGTAGAGGAGGAGCGTCGCCGCGTAGAGGAGCCCGGAGAGCACGTCGCGGCGCTCGGTCACCCACGCGACCGACTCGACGCGGAGGGGGTGGAGGGCGAAGGCGAGCGCCGCGAACGCGGCGCCGAGCCTGACGGCCGTGTCCCGCGCGCCGGCGCCGAGCGCGGCGGCGAGGAGGCGCAGCGCCACCAGGTACACGACGCCCGCGGTGGCGGCGTGGAGCGCGAGGCTCGTCGCGTGGTAGCCCGCGGGGCGCAGTCCCCAGAGCAGGTAGTCGAGCCCGAGCGTCGCCCACGTGAGCGGCACCCAGAGGCCGAGGTGCGGCGTCGTGAGCATCCAGCCGAGCTGGGCCGGGCCGAGCCCGCGCCAGTGGGGGTTCGTGAGGAAGTTGCGGTCGTCGTCCCACGTCACGAAGCCGTTCGCGAGCGTCGGCAGGAACGCGGCCACCGCGACGAGCGCGACGCCCGCCGCGACCGGCCAGTCAAGCGGTGGGACGGGCGGGGCCGGCTTCGGGCGTCGGCTCACTCGCCTATCCTCGCTGAACGAGCGGGCGGAGTCGAGGCAGCGTGAGCGCCACCGCCAGCGCGACGGCCGTGAGCATGAGCCACGCCGGCGCCCAGGCGCCGGTGACCTCGAGCACGAGGCCGAACAGGAGCGGGCCGACGAGCGTACCGCTCCACGCCGCCGCCGTCGCCGCGCCCGTCAGGAGCCCGGCATGACGCGGGCCGCCGAGCTCGCCGACGAGCGCGAAGTAGAGGCCGACCCAGCCGAAGGCGCCGGCGCCCGCGACCAGGGCGAGCGCCGCCGCCGCGCCGAGCGGCAGCGCGTCGCCGAGCGCCAGGAGCGCGTAGGCGGCGGCGCCGATGAGCGCGCTCGCGACCACGCCGGGCCGCCGCCGGCCGCCGAAGGACCGGTCGCTCACGACGCCCCAGGCGAGCCGGCTCGCCGCGCCGCCGGCCTGCGCGAGCGCGAGGAACCGGCCGGCCGCGACCGCGGAGACTGCGAAGGTCTCCTTCGCGTACAGGACCAGGTAGGCGAGCACCGAGGACTGCGCGATCGAGAGCAGGAAGCCGCAGCCGAAGACGACCAGGATCGGCGGCCGCCGGAGGAAGGTCCCCAGCTCGGCGAGCCGCGGCCCCGCGGCCACCGGCGCCGCGATGGCCCCGGCGGGCCGGCGGTAGAGGAGCGCCACGAGGCCGGCGGAGACGAGCGAAGCGCCGCCGGCGAGCGCGAGCGCGTGGCGCCACGAGAGCGCCAGCGCGAGCGGCGGCAGCCCGAGCGCCGCGGCGAGACCGCCGAGCGTGAGCCCCGTCTGCTTGATCCCCATCGCCATCCCGCGCTGGCGCGGCGGGAACCACTCGATGACCGCCCGGCCCGTGCCCGGGTTCAGCACGCTGAAGCCGAAGCCGCCCGCGACGAGGCAGGCGAGGAGGGCGGGAAGGCCGGGGGCCCAGGCCGCGAGGGTGACCGCCGCGCCGAGCAGGAGCTGGCCCGCCGCGAGCGTCGCGCGGACGCCGAGCCGGTCCACGAGCCAGCCCGCGGGGAGCGACAGCGTGACGCCGCCCAGGTAGACGGCCGGGAGGAAGAAGCCGACCTGGCCCCGCGACAGCCCGAGCGACTCGAGCAGGAACGGCGAGAGGGGCGCGACGGCGAGCGCGGTGACCGCGCCGAGGCCGTGCGAGAGCGTGGCGAGCGCCAGGATGACCCCGCGCGGCATCACGCGCGGCGCAGCAGGGTCTCCGCGGCCTCCATGAGCGTCTCGGACAGGGTCGGGTGCGCGTGGATCGTCGCGGCGAGGTCCTCGACGGTGAGCGCGGCCTCGACCGCGAGCGCGGCCTCGGCGACGAGCTCGCCCGCGCCCGGGCCGACGAGGCCGACGCCGAGCACGCGCCCGCTCTCGGGGTCGGCGACGAGCTTCGTGAGGCCGTCCGCGCGCCCGAGCGTCGCGGCGCGGCCCGACGCCGCCCAGGGGAACCTGGCGATCGTGACGGCCCGCCCCTCGCGCGCGGCCTCGGCCTCGGTGAGCCCGCACCACGCCACCTCGGGATCGGTGAAGACGACGGCGGGGACGGCGGCGTTGTCGAACGCCGACGGCCGGCCGGCGATGACCTCGGCGGCGACCTTGCCCTGGCGCATCGCGCGGTGGGCCAGCATCGGCTCGCCGGTGACGTCGCCGACGGCGAAGACGTAGGGGTCGGCCGTGCGGCAGCGCTCGTCCACGGCGACGACGCCGCGCGCGTCCACGGCCGCGCGCGTGGTCTCGAGCCCGAGCCCCGCGCTCTGCGGGCGCCGGCCCACGGCCACGAGCACCCGGTCCACGACGAGCGTCTCGCCGCTCGAGAGCTGCGCCTCCACGGCGCCGCCCGCCTCGGAGAGCGCGACGACCCGGGTGCCGAGGAGGATGCTCGCGAACTGCTTCTCCGCGCGGCGCGCGAGCGGCTGGACGAGGTCGCGGTCCACGCCGGGCAGGAGCCCGTCGAGCATCTCCACGAGCGTGACCGCGCTCCCGAGCGCCGCGTAGACCTGGCCCAGCTCGAGGCCGATGTAGCCGCCGCCGACGACGAGCAGGCGCCCGGGCACGTCGGCGAGCGCGAGCGCCGCCGTCGAGTCGAGCACGCGGTCGCCCGCGCGCTCGAGCCCGGGCAGCGGGCTCGGCGCGGCGCCGGTGGCGAGGATCGCGTGCTTGAAGCGGATCTTCTGCGGCGTCTCGCCCTCGACCCGGAGCTCGCGCGAGCCCTCGAAGACCGCGCGCCCCGCGACGACCTCGACGCCCTTGGCCTTCGCCACGGAGGCGAGGCCGCGGGCGAGCTTGCCGACGACGCGCTCGGTTTTCCACCGGCGCAGGGGCTCGAGCGCGACCCGCGGGGCGCCGAAGTCCACGCCGAACTCCTTCGCGCGCTCCGCCGCGTCGAGCACCGCGGCGACGTGCAGGAGGGCCTTCGACGGGATGCAACCCTCGAAGAGGCACGCGCCGCCCAGACGGGCGGTCGCGTCCACGACGACGGCCTCGAGGCCGAGCTCGGCGCAGCGGAACGCCGCCGAGTAGCCGCCCGGCCCGCCGCCGACGACGGCCACGTCCACCTCGACCACGAGGTCGCCCATCACCATCGGGGGCGCAGGACCCTCACCACCCGAGCAGGAGCTGCTCGGGCGCCTCGAGGCGGCGCACGATGGCCGCGGCGAAGCGGGCGCCGTCGGCGCCGTCGGCGACTCGGTGGTCGAAGGTCAGCGTGAGGGGCAGGAGCATCCGCGGCTCGATGCGGCCGTCGCGCACGACGGGCTCGAGCCGCGCGCGCGCGACGCCCAGGATCGCGACCTCGGGATAGTTGATGATCGGGATCGCGCCCGTGCCGCCGAGGGCGCCGAGGTTCGTGATCGTGAAGCACCCCCCGTGCAGGTCCTCGAGCGTCGCCTTGCCCTCGCGCACGCGCGCGGCGAGCGCGGTCAGCTCCCGCTGCACCTCGAGCAGCGGCTTCCGGTCCACGTCGCGGAGCACGGGGACGATCAACCCCCGCTCGGTCGCCACGGCCACGCCGAGATGGCAGTAGCGCTTCACGATCAGCTCGCCCGCGGCGGGGTCGAGGCTCGCGTTGAACCGCGGGTGCTCGCCGAGCGCGAGCGCCGCGGCCTTGAGGAGGAACGAGGTCAGCGTGAGCGTGACGCCCCGGGCGCGGCCGGCCTCGAGGCTGCGCTGGATGAGGGCGTCGAGGTCGGTGACGTCCGCCCGGTCGAGGTGCGTGACGTGGGGGATCAGCGTGGCCGCGAGCGTCATGCGCTCGGCGATCGTGCGCCTGAGGTGCGAGAGCGGCTGGCGCTCGACCGGCCCCCACTGCTCGAAGCGCGGGAGCGGCGCCGGCGCGGCACCGACCGTCGCGAGCGGCCTGGCGACCGCCGGGTGCTCGGGCGCGGCCAGGGTCCGGGGCGGGGCGGCCGCGGGAGCGCCGGCGGAGGCGCGCACGTCGTCGTCGGTCACGCGCCCGCCGGGCCCGCTGCCGCGGACGGCGCGCAGGTCCACGCCGAGCTCGCGGGCCAGCCGGCGCGTCGCGGGGGTCGCCGGCACCGGCCCCGCGGCCGGCGGGGCCGGGGCGGCCGCCGAGCGGACGGCCGCGGGCGGCGGCGCCGGACGAGGCGGGGGGGCGTCCCCCGCCCGGGGCGCGGTCGAGGGCGCGCCGGCGTCCTCGAACGTCACGAGCGCCGCGCCGACGCGGACCGTGTCGCCGGGGTGGACGTGGATCGTCGCGACGCGCCCGCTCATCGGCGACGGGATCTCCACCGTCGCCTTGTCGGTCTCGACCTCGAGCAGGGGCGCGTCCTCGGCGACGACGTCGCCCTCGGCGACCAGCACCCGGACGATCTCGGCCTCGGTCAGGCCCTCGCCGAGGTCGGGCAGGGCGAAGGTCCGCGTCATGCTAGAAGGCCAGCGTCTCGCGCGCGGCGGCGACCACGCGCGGGGCGTCGGGCACCGTGGCCTTCTCGCGGGCGAAGCCCACGAACGACACGTCGTACGCGGTCACGCGGCGGACGGGCGCCTCGAGGGACAGGAACGCGCCGTCCATGATCGACGCCGCGATCTCGGCGCCGGGCCCGAAGCTCCGGGGCGCCTCGTGGACGACGACCGCGCGCCCGGTCTTCCCGACCGACGCGACGATCGCCTCGCGGTCGAGCGGCGAGATCGTGAGGAGGTCGAGCACCTCGACGCTCGCGCCGTCCTCGCTCTGGAGCGTGTCGGCCGCCTCGAGGGCCACGCGCAGCATCGCGCCGTAGGCGATCAGCGTGAGGTCGGTCCCCTCGCGCGCGACGCGGGCGCGGCCGAGGGGGAGCGTCTCGCTCTCGTCGGGGACGTCCTCCTTCGCGGCGTGGTAGAGGGCCTTCGCCTCGAAGAAGATCACGGGGTCGGGGTCACGGATGGCGGCGGCTAGGAGCGCGCGGGCGGTGCGGGGCCCGGACGGCACGACCATCGTGAGCCCGGGGATGTGCGCGTAGAACTGCTCCTCCGACTCCGTGTGGTGCTCGAGGGCGCGCACGCCGCCGCCGTACGGCATACGGATCACCATCTGGCAGTGGAAGCGCCCGCGCGAGCGGGCGCGGTAGCGGGCCGCGTGGTTCTCGATCTGGTGGAAGCACTGGAACGCGAAGCCGGAGAACTGGATCTCGCAGACGGGCTTGAGCCCGTAGAGCGCCATGCCGACCGCGGTGCCGATGATGCCGGCTTCGGCGAGGGGGCTGTCGATCACGCGCTGCGAGCCGAACTTGCGCTGCAGGTCGTCGGTCACGCGGAACACGCCGCCGTCCACGCCCACGTCCTCGCCGAGGACGAGCACGTCCGGGTCGCGCGCCATCTCCTCGAAGAGCGCGAGGTTGAGGGCCTTGACCATGTTCAGCTTGGGCATGGCGTCACCGGCGCGTGAGCCGCTGGCCTCGCATCGGCGTCGCGCGGGGCGGTGCGGCGCCCGGGTCGGCGGGCGACGGCGCGCCGCGCGCCGCGAGCCGCCGGGCGAGGTCCTCGCGCTGGGCGCGAAGGTGCGCGGGCGGCTCGGCGTGGACGTGCTCGAACATCGCCAGTGGATCGGCGGGCGGCGTCGCCTCGAAGCGCCGCACCGCCTCGGCGATCTCGGCGTCGAGCGTCGCCTCGAGCCCCGGCTCGCCGAGCCCGCGCGCCTCGAGGTAGGCCCGGAACCGCGTGAGCGGGTCCTTCCGCTCCCACGCGCGCACCTCCTCGTCCGAGCGGTACTTGGTCGGATCGTCGGCGGTCGTGTGGACGCCGAGGCGGTAGGTGATGCACTCGATCAGCGTCGGCCCCCCGCCCCCGCGCGCGCGGTCCACGGCCTCGCGCGCCGCCGCGTAGACGGCGAGCACGTCGTTGCCGTCCACCTGGAGGCCGGGCACGCCGTAGGCGAGCGCCTTCTGCGCGAGCGTGCGCGAGTGCGTCTGCTTCTTGAGCGGCACGGAGATCGCCCACTGGTTGTTCTGGCAGACGAAGACGACGGGCACCTGCCAGACGCCCGCGAAGTTCATCGCCTCGTGGAAGTCGCCCTCGGAGGTGGCGCCGTCGCCCAGGAAGACCATCACGACCGCGTCGTCGCCCCGGTACTGCGCCGCGTAGGCCAGGCCGACCGCGTGCGGGAGCTGCGTCGCGACCGGGATCGTGATGGGCAGGTCGTGCTGGTCGGGCGCGGGCTCCGCGCCCTCCAGGTAGCCGGCGAAGAGGAGCAGGAGCTTCTCGATGGGCCAGCCCCGCATGATCATCGCCGCGGTCTCGCGGAACGACGGCACCATCCAGTCCGTCTTCCGGAGGGTGGCCGCGCTCCCGATCTGCGAGGCCTCCTGACCCTTGATCGGAGCGAAGGTGCCGATGCGGCCCTGGCGCTGCAGGCGCACCATCCGCTCGTCGAGGCGCCGGCCGAGGAGCATCGCGCGCCAGAGCGCCCGGAGCTCGCCGGGCTCGAGCGTCGGCTCGAGCGCGGCGTCGAGGTGGCCCTCGCTGTCGAGGATCGAGAGGTGCTCGACCTGGAACCGGGGCTCGAGGACGGTTCTGGGCATGGACGGTTCCGGTGCCCCTATTGTACCGCGGTCGCGCCGCCCGGTGCCGCGGCGCGGGCGCCTACCTGGTCCTGGCCTGGGCCTTCTTCGCGGGTGCGGCGGGGGGCTCGGACCGCTTCGCCTTCGCGAGCGGCTTCTTCTCGTCGCCGGGCGATGCCGCCGCCGCGGCGACACGCTTGGCGAGACTCTCCTTCAGGGCCTCCATGAGGTCGATCACCTGGGCGCGCTGGACCGCGGGCCCGAGCGCGGTGACCTCCTTGCCCTCGACCTTCTGGTTCACGAGGTCGAGGACGCGCTGCCGGTACTCGTCCGCGTAGCGCTCGGGCTGGAAGGCCTCGCCCGACAGCCCCTCGATGAGCTGGTGGGCCAGCTCCAGCTCGCCCTCCTTGATCTTCGCCGAGGCGCCCTGGTCGATCTCGCCGAAGTCCCGCACCTCGTCGGCGAAGTACATCGTGTGGAGCATCAGGCCGCCCTGGGCGGCGCGGACCAGGACGAGACTCTCCTTGCCGCGCATCACGAACGTCGCGAGCGCGACGCGGGCGTGCTTGTCCATGGCCTCCGCGAGGAGGCGGTACGCCTTCTCGCCGCCCTTGTCGGGCCCGAGGTAGTAGGTCTTCTCGAAGTAGATCGGGTCCACGGACTCGAGCGGCACGAACTCCGCGATGTCGATCGTCCGGGAGGCCTCGCCCTCGAGCGATTTCAGCTCCTCGTCGGTGACGCGCACGTACTGGTCCTTCGCGAACTCGTAGCCGCGGACGAGCGCCGTGCGCTCGACGACCGCGTTGCAGGTCGGGCAGAAGGTCTGCTGGCGGATGCGCGAGCCGCACGCGGCGTGCAGCAGGTTGAAGGCCACGCTGCCCGAGGAGGCGGCCGTGTAGAGCTTGACCGGGATCGAGACCAGCCCGAAGGAGATCGTCCCGGAGCCGATCGAGTGCGGCGGCATGGTTTGCACGATAGCACGGGGCTCTCTATGATGCGCGCAGGCCCGGGGTGCCCTATGGATAGCGTCTCCGCGACGTCCGGCAGGCCACATCTCGGGGTCCGTGGCTGACCGCGCCCTCGACGCCTATCGCGCCCGGCGCGACGCCGCGCGGACGCCCGAGCCGTTCGGCGGGCGCCGCGCGGGCGACGGCCGGCGCTTCGTCGTGCACAAGCACGCGGCGCGGCGCCTGCACTACGACCTGCGCCTCGAGATCGACGGCGTGCTCGTCAGCTGGGCCGTGCCCAAGGGCCCGTCGCTCGATCCGCGCGTCAGGCGGCTCGCCGTGCACGTCGAGGACCATCCCGTCGAGTACGCCGCGTTCGAGGGCGTGATCCCCGAGGGCAGCTACGGCGCCGGCCCGTCCATCGTGTGGGACAGCGGCTGGTACCGGCTCACCAAGGCGGAGCCCGCGGCCGCGCAGCTCGCGCGCGGCCGGCTCGAGCTCGAGCTCTTCGGCTTCAAGCTCGTCGGGCGCTTCACGCTCGCGCGGATGAGCGGCAAGGAGCGCGAGTGGCTGCTGCTGAAGCACGCGGACGCGTTCGTCTCGGACCAGGAGCCGACCGAGCGCTTCCCTGAGTCCGTGCTTTCGGGACTCACCGTGGAAGAACTGCGGGAGGGCACGGCGCGGCTCGCGACGCTCGTCGCCCGCCTCGACGCCCTCGGCGCCCCGGCGCAGGCGGTGGCGCCGCGCCCGCGCGAGCTCATGCTGGCGACGCTCGTGGGCCGGCCGTTCTCGGACCCGGCGTGGCTCTTCGAGCCGAAGTACGACGGCGTGCGGGTGCTCGCCGCGCGCGCGGACGCGCGCGTCGAGCTGCGGGGCCGCTCCGGGCAGGACGTCACCGCGCGCTACCCGGAGGTCGCGCGCGCGCTTCGCGCGCTGCCGCTCGCGCGGTTCCTGCTCGACGGCGAGATCGTCGCACTCGACGACGCGGGCCGGGCGAGCTTCCAGCGCCTGCAGCTGCGGATGGGCCTCACGCGCCCGGCCGACGTCGCGCGGGTCGAGGCGAGCGTGCCGGTGAGCGCCGTCTTCTTCGACGCGCTCGCCCTCGACGGCCGGGACCTCCGCCGGCTCCCGCTCGAGGCGCGCAAGGAGTGCCTGCGGCTCGTGCTGCCGCGGCGGGGCGTCGTCGCCTGGGGCGACCACGTCGTCGGGCACGGCGAGGCGTTCTTCGAGGCCGCCTCCGAGCGCGGGCTCGAGGGCATCGTCGCCAAGCGGCGCGCGAGCGCGTACGTCGGCGGGCGCTCGCGCGACTGGCTCAAGCTCAAGTGCCAGCGCCGCCAGGAGTTCGTCATCGGCGGGTGGACGGCGCCGCGGGGTTCGCGGGCGCGCTTCGGCGCGCTCCACCTCGGGCTCTTCGAGGACGGCCGGCTCGCGTACGTCTCGAAGGTCGGCACGGGATTCGACGAGGCGACGCTCGACGCGGTGCACGCGCGCCTGGTGCCGCTCGCGCGGCCGGCCTCGCCGTTCGCCACGGGCTCGCCGGCCGGGCGCGGGCACCACTGGGTCGAGCCGCGGCTCGTCTGCGAGGTCCGCTTCGCCGAGTGGACGAAGGACGGCGGGATCCGCCACCCGGTGTTCCTCGGGCTCCGCGACGACAAGCGCCCCGAGGCGTGCGTGCGCGAGCGCCCCGCGGCGTCAGCGGGGGAGGCCGGAGGCGTGGCGGCGTCGGGCCCGGCGGCGCCGGCCGGCGGCGGGCGCGACGTCCCGATCACGAACCCGGGGAAGGTCTTCTGGCCCGCGGAGGGGTACACGAAAGCCGATCTCGTCGGTTACTACGACGCGATCGCGCCGTGGCTGCTGCCCTACCTCGCGGACCGGCCCCTCGTCCTCACGCGGTATCCCGACGGGATCACGGGGAAGTCGTTCTTCCAGAAAGACGCGCCCGCGTGGACGCCCGCGTGGGTGCGCACCGAGCGTATCTGGTCGAAGGACGCCGGGCGCGACATCGACTACTTCATCGTCAACGACCGCGACAGCCTGCGCTACGTCGCGAACCTCGCGACGATCCCGCTGCACCTGTGGAGCTCACGCCTGCCCTCGCTCGAGCGCCCGGACTGGCTCGTGCTGGACCTGGACCCCAAGGGCGCGCCGTTCGGCGACGTCGTGCGGGTGGCGCGGGCGCTCCACGGGATCCTCGACGGGCTGGAGCTGCCGAGCTACGTCAAGACCTCGGGCGCGACCGGGCTCCACGTCCTGCTTCCCCTCGGGGCCCGGTACGGCGACGAGATCGTGCGGACCTTCGCGCGCCTGCTCGCGGTGCTCGCCGTCGGGGCCGCGCCGGAGATCGCGACGATCGCCCGGCCGCTCACGTCGCGCGGCGGCAAGGTCTACGTGGACTGGGGCCAGAACGGCCACGGCCGGACGATCGTCGCGCCGCTCGCGGTGCGTCCGCTGCCCGGCGCGCCCGTCTCGTGCCCGCTCCGCTGGGAGGAGGTCACCGCGCGGCTGGACCCGCGGCGCTTCACGCTCCGGACCGTGCGCGCCCGGCTCGAGGCGCAGGGTGACCCCCTGGCGCCGGTCCTCGGCGCCGGGATCGACCTGGCCGCCGCGCTCGAGCGGCTCGAGTCGGGCCGGTGAGGTCAGTGGCGATGGAACTCTTCTTCTCGCCGCTCATCCGTCTGACCGCCCGCCCAGGAGGAGCTGCATGACCGTCACGTCGTGCCAGCGGCCGAGCTTGAAGGCGACCTCCCGCTCGACGCCGACCGTGCGGAAGCCGGCGCGCTCGTGCAGGCGGAGCGAGGCGGTGTTCCGCGCCGTGATGCGCGCCAGCACCGAGTGGTGGCCCGCGGCCTCGCCGCGGCGGAGCAGCTCGTCGAGCACGAGCCGCCCGAGGCCCTCGCCGCGCCGGCCGGGCGCGACGTAGACCGAGTCCTCGGCCGTGCGCGCGAACGCGGGCGCCGGCCGGTAGGGCGAGAGCGCCCCGAAGGCGACGACGTCGCCGCCCGCGCACGCCACGACGATGGGCCAGCCGGCCCCGTGGCGCGCGCGCCACGCGGCGAGCGCCGGGGCGTCGCGCGGCGCGGTGTCGGTGGTCGCGTCGGTCCGGAGGATCTCGTGGTTCCAGATCTCCCCGATCCGGTCGAGGTCCGCCGGGCGCGCGTCCCGCAGCGTGACCGCTTGGGCGAGCGGGGCCGCGCTAGCCATGGGCGGGCAGGGCGCGTCCACCCGCCCCGCGAACCCTCCTCCCGAGGGCGACGAGCGCCTGGCCGAGCGCGACGCGGGCGCCGGGCCGCGGCGGCGCGGGCGGGAGCGCGCGCCGCCGGGCGGCCTCCGCGCGGGCCCGGTCGAGCCGCTCGCGGGCCAGGAACTCGAGGACGTACAGGTTCGTGTCCATGCCGCCATGGTGCCGCGACCGAGACCATCAGAAAAATCAATTGTTCTTATGCTTACCATAACCTAGGCTTTGAGCATGCGATGGAGCCTCGCGCAGCTCCAGACCCTCGAGGCGGTGGCGCGCCACGGCTCCTTCTCCCGGGCCGCGCGCGAGCTGCACCTGACGCAGCCGGCCGTCAGCATGCAGGTGCGGCACCTCGAGCGGGAGCTCGGCGTGCCGCTCCTCGAGCGGGTCGGCAAGCGCGCGTTCCCGACGCGGGCGGGCGAGTTGCTCCTCGGCCACGCGGCGCGCGCGGTGCGCGAGCTCGAGACCGGCGCGGAGGTCGTGCAGCAGCTCCGCGGCGTCGTGGCAGGCCGGATCCGGCTCGGCACGAGCGCCTCGTTCAGCATCTACCTCCTGCCCTCGGCGCTCCGGCGCTTCCGCGCGCGCCACCCGCGGACGGAGCTGGTGGTCGTCACGGGCAACGCGCCGGAGATCGCGCGCTCCGTCGTGGCCAACGAGCTGGACGTCGGGATCGTGAGCCTGCCCGTGCGGGAGCGTGAGCTGGCCGTGTCGGCGCTCTACCGCGACGAGCTGGTGGCGATCGGTCCGCCCGGCCGGCGCTGGCCGCGCGGCGGGCGGGTCCGGGCGGCGGACCTCGGGGGCGACCCGCTCATCCTCTTCGAGCAGGGCGCGACGCTGCGCCGGCTCATCGACGACTGGTTCCACCGCGGCGCCGCGGCGCCCGCGCTCCCGATGGAGCTCGGCAACACGGAGGCGATCAAGAAGCTCGTGGAGACCGGGCTCGGCCTGTCGGTGACGTCGTGGTTCGCCGCGAAGGCGGACGTCCGGGCCGGGCGGCTCACGGCCGCGCGGCTCGAGCCGCCGCTCTTCCGCCAGATCGGCGTGATCCTGCGCCGCGACAAGCCGCGGACGCCGGTCCTCGACGCGTTCCTCGCGACGCTAGCCGACCTCCGGCGCTCGCTCAAGTAGGTCGAGGAACCGGCGCGCGAGCGCCGGGCCCGCGCCCGACTCCTCGTGCTTGAAGAAGATGAACGCCTCGCGCCAGCCGGCGCCCGCGTCGCGGAGCGTCGCGATCCAGCGCGCGAGGTCGGCGTCCGCGTAGACCGCCGCGCGCAGGCGCAGGTACCCCCAGTCCGCCGTCGCGACGACGGGCGTGGCGCCCGTCTCGGTGTCGGCGACGCAGAGCGCGGCGTTCCGCGCGCGGAGCAGGGCGTAGACCTCCTCGTCGAACCAGCTCGCGTGGCGGAACTCGAACGCGGCGCGCAGGTCGGCCGGCAGCAGCGCGAGGAGCGCCGCGAGCCGGTCGGCCGCCTTCTTGAGGTTGGGCGGGAGCTGGAAGAGGAGCGCGCCGAGCTTTCCGCCGAGGCCGCGCGCCGTGTCGCAGAAGTAGGTGAGGGGCGCGGCGACGTCCCGGAGGCGGGCGACGTGGGTGATCCGCTGCGGCGCCTTGAGCGCGTACGCGAAGCCGTCGGGCGCCGCGGCCGCCCAGCCGGCGACCGTCCGGGCGCTCGGCATCCGGTAGAACGTCGCGTTGATCTCGACGGTCCGGAACCGCTCGACGTAGTACGCGAGCATGCGCGCGGCCGGCAGCCCGGCGGGATAGAAGCTTCCGCGCCACGCCGGGTAGTTGTACCCGGAGGTGCCGACGCGGAAGGTCAGCGGCACGCCGCGAGCGGCGTCGCCGCCTCGCCGAGCGCCTCCGCGACCGCTGGGTGCACGGTGAGCCCGCGCCAGACGTTGACGCCGCGGGCGAGCGCCGGGTTCTCGTGCGTCGCCGCGCGCGCGCCCTTGGAGGCCAGCTCGAGCGCGTAGGGGAGCGTGGCGTTGGCGAGGGCGAACGTCGAGGTGCGCGGCACGAGCGCCGGCATGTTCGCGACCCCGTAGTGGACGACGCCGTCCAGCGTGTAGACCGGGTCGAGGAGGGTCGTCGGGCGGATCGTCTCGACGCACCCGCCCTGGTCCACCGCGATGTCTACGATGACCGCGCCCTCCTTCATCCGGCGCACCAGGTCGCGCGTCACGAGGCGCGGGGCGCGGGCGCCGGCGACGAGCACGGCGCCGATCAGGAGGTCGGCGCGGCGGACGACGTGGGCGACGTTGAAGCTGTTCGACACGACGGTGACCGCCTGGCCGCGGAAGAGGTCGTCCACCCAGCGGAGCCGGTCGAGGTTCACGTCGAGGATCGAGACGTCGGCGCCGAGCCCCACCGCCGCGCGCGCGGCGCTCACGCCCGCCGTGCCCGCGCCGAGGATCACCACGTTGCCCCGCGGCACGCCGGGCACCCCGGAGAGCAGGATGCCGCGGCCGCCGTGGGCGCGTCCCAGGTAGAAGGCGCCCTCCTGCACCGACAGGCGGCCGGCGACCTCGCTCATCGGCGTGAGGAGCGGGAGAGAACCGTCCTCGCGCTGGACGGTCTCGTAGGCGATCGCGATGACGCCCGACTTCCGGAGCGCGCGCGCCAGCTCGGGCGCCGGCGCGAGGTGCAGGTAGGTGAAGAGGACCTGGCCCTCGTGCAGGTGCCCGTGCTCGGCCTCGAGCGGCTCCTTGACCTTCAGGACCAGCTCGGCGCGCTGCCAGACGTCCTCGGCGGCCGCGAGCTCGGCGCCGACCGCGGCGTAGTCGTCGTCGCGGATCCCGCTGCCGCCGCCCGCCCCCCGCTCGACGACGACGCGGTGCCCCGCCTCGGCGAGCGCGCGGGCGCCGGCGGGCGTGAGCGCGACGCGCTGCTCGCCGGGCTTGACCTCGCGCGGGACGCCGACGATCACCGCCGGGCCGCTGCCGCGAGGAACTCGCGGATCGCGCCGTTCACGAGGTCGGGCTCCTCGTGGACGACCCAGTGCGAGGCGTGGGGGACGCGCCGCACCCGGAGGTCCGGCACGAAGCGCTCGAGGCCCTCGAGGTTGCCGGGCAGGAGCGCGCGGTCGCGCTCGCCCCAGATCACGAGCGTCGGTACGCGCACCACGAGGCGGGCGGGATCGCCGCCGAAGCTCCGCGCCGGCGCGCCGTCGGGCGCCGGCGGCCCGACGCCGGCCGCGCGGTAGTAGTTGAGCCCGCCCGTGAGCGCCCCGGGCTGCGACCAGGCCTCGACGTACGCGGCGCGGTCGGCCTCGGTGAACCGTGGGCCGAGGTCCTCGCGGAACATCCGGACCATCCGCGCGTAGGCGTCCTCGGCGAGCAGCGCCTCGGCCTCGGGGCTCCGGAAGACCAGCATGTAGCGGCTCGCGCGCTGCTGGGCCGGGTTCTCGCGCAGCTCGCGCGCGAACACGCCGGGGTGCGGGGCGTTCACGATGACGAGCCCCGCGAGCCGGTCCGGGTGCGCGAGGGCGAACGCCCAGGCGACGGCGCCGCCCCAATCATGCCCGACCAGGACGAAGCGCCGGTGCCCCAGGTGGTCGGCCAGCGCGCGCAGGTCCTCGACGAGGTGGCGCACCTCGTACTGCGCCGGGTCCGCGGGCTTCGAGGAGAGGTTGTAGCCGCGCATGTCCGGCGCGACGGCCTGGTGGTCGCGCGCGAACTCCTCGAGCTGGCGGCGCCACATGTACCAGAACTCGGGGAAGCCGTGGACGAAGACGATGAGCGGGCCCCGGCCCGCGGTCACGTAGTGCAGGCGGACGCCGTTGACGTCGGCCCAGGCGTGCTCCATGTCACCTCACGTATAGCAGGAAAAACCGCGCGAGGCGCGCGCCAAAATCCGGCGGCAGCTCGCCGTGCCGGCCCCGCGGGAGGACGAGGAGCTCGGCGCGCGCGTTCCCCGCGAGCGCGCGCCCGAGGCGCTCGGCGTGGGCGAACGGGATCTGCTCGTCCTCGCGGCTCGCGACGAGGAGCACCGGGATCGCGAGGCGGGCCGCGACCTCGACCGGGGCGGGACGCGAGACGTCGTGGCCGAAGACGACGCGCGCCCAGAGGAGCATCAGCCCGACGAGCGGGCGGCGGAGCGGCCCGAGCCAGGCGTAGAGGTCGTGGCCGAGCATGCGGAGGTCGGCGAAGGGCGCGTACGCCGCCACGGCGCGGATGCGGGCATCCTCCGCGGCGGTCAGGAGCGCAACCGCGCCGCCGAGCGAGAAGCCGAAGACGCCCACGACCGCGTGGCCGCGCGCCGCGAGCAGGTCGATCGCGCGCCGGAGGTCGCCGCGCTCACGGAAGCCGAGCGTCGTGGCCCGGCCCTCGCTCGCGCCGAAGGAGCGGAGGTCGGGCAGGAGCACCGCGAAGTCGCGGGCGAGTGCCGCGGCCAGCGGGAGCATGTCGGCCTTCTCCGCGGGGTAGCCGTGCAGGAGGACCACCGCCGGGGCGCCCGGCCGCGGGACGAGCCACGCGGCGAGGCGGAGCCCGTCGTCGGTCGCGATCGTGACGTCCTCCACCCGGAGGCCGACGTCCGCGGGGCGGAGCGGGATCGCGATCCGGGGCGGCCGCACGGCGAGCCAGAAGGCGAGCAGGCTCCACGCGACGAAGGCGGCGAGCAGGACGGCGGCCCAGGACAGGAGGGGCTTCACGCCGGCATGGTGAGAGCGCCGGCGGGCGGATGTCAACGGCGCGTCTGCGGCGCCGCCGCGGCGCCGCAGGGCCGCCTAGAACGTGAAGCGGATCCGGGCGACGGCCTTGTAGATGTCCTTGGCGTCGTTGACCACGCCCGCGGCCTGGTTGGCGGCGTTGGTCGCCTGGTCCAGGGCCGAGCCGGTCCACATGTACGCCCACACGAGGTCGAGCGCGGTGTTCGGCGCGAACCGCCACGTCGTGCCGAGGTTCAGCTCGGTGCCGAGGTAGTCGTTCTCGCCCCGGGTGTTCTTGCCGACCTCCGGGATCACGCCGGTCGTGCCGACGATGCCGTTCCGGTCCACGTCGGTGTCCGTCCAGCTCACGTTGAGGATCGCGTAGACGTTGAGCGCGGGCGTGAACTGGTAGTCGCCCTTGACCGCCCAGAAGATGCGCCCGTACTTGTCGAAGCTCGGGTTCTGCTTGAGGACGCACCCGCGGCAGCCGTTGAGGAGGGCGTTGTTGTAGCCGATCTGGTCGGTCTGGATCTCGCCCCAGCCGGCCATGTAGCTGGTCGCGTTGTGGAGCGGCTGGTAGTAGACGATGTCCGAGCCGTTCTGGACGATGTGCTGCGCCTCCTGGCCCGGCGTGTACATGAACCGCGTCGAGAGGTCGAGCGGCCCGAGCCGGTAGCCGGCGAGCGCGTCGAAGATCCACGACCGGATGTCGACGTTGTTCTTGACCTTGCCGTTCACGCGGACGGGCGCGATGCTCTGCTCGCCGGCCTGCCAGAACCCCGAGGGCTCGAGCCGGAAGCCGCCGACCGCCCACTTCGCCTCGACGCCGAGCGTGTGGCGCCGGGTCGTGTGGCTGGCCGCGGTCCCGGCCACGTTCGAGTCGAAGCCGCCCTTGGGCTCGATGCCCAGGTTGCCGCCGCCGGTGTTGCCGCCGTCGAACTCCGCGTAGGCGTACACGGGCTTGAGGGTGAAGCCCTTGTAGGGCGCGACCTCGAGGCTCGCGAGGGCCGCCCAGGACTCGGCCTGCCGGGTCGTCGTCGAGATCGTGCGGAAGAGCGCCTCGCGGATCTGGGCGTACACGAGGGTGCTCTTCACGTTCGCCGCCCAGGCCGTCTCGACCGCCACCCCCGGGAAGTCGCCGGTAAACAGGATGCCCGACTTGTATTCCAGGCCCCGCGCCGGCTGGGCGCCCGCCCGGATGATGGACACGACCGGGACGAACGGCAGGATCGAGCCCGCGCCCGTCAGCGGGGTCTCGACGTACAGCCACTTCGTCTCGGTGAACCCGGCCACGTCCGTGTCGAGGTCGAACGAGGACGAGTTGCCGGGGGCCGCGACCGAGCTCTGGCCGTTGTTGAAGTCGAGCTCGATCGCCCACTCCATCTTGCTCTTGCCGACCTCGCCGAGGACGAACACCCGCGCGCGCTCGCGCGTGTACCCGAGCGTGTCCCGGGCGTTGGTGACGTCGACGTCCGACCAGTTCTGGCTGACCGACGCCTCGAAGTCGATGATCCCGCTGATCTTGACCCTGGGCGTGGGCGCCTGGGCGAGGGCGGGCGGTGCCAGCAGCGCGAGGATGGCGAGGGCTGCGAGCGGGAGAGCGAGCGGTCTCGACATGACGTCCTCCGTGTCCGGCTCCAGGCCACCCCGGAGCCTACGCGCCGCGCAGCGCGCCAGCAAGAAGAGAATGCTGAGGACGATGGGCTAGTCAAAACGGCCGGCACACCGAGGCGAAGGCACTCCTCCAGCGTCCCGGTGCGCGAGTCTGCGGCTCCTCAGCCGCCGGCGAGACCGTACTTGCGGAGCTTGTAGCGCAGGACCCGCTCGCTGATCCCGAGCAGCTCCGCGGCGCGGGTCTGCACGCCGTCCGCGCGCGCGAGCGCGTCGCGGATCATCCGGCGCTCGAGCCCCTCCACGGCGGCGGGCAGCCCCGTGGCCTCGCCGCTCTCGGGCTCGGCGTCGCGCACGCTGAGCGGGAGGTCCGCGCGCCCGATCACCTCGTCGCGGGTGAGCACGACGGCGCGCTCCATCAGGTTCTCCAGCTCGCGGACGTTGCCGGGATAGTCGTAGCGCAGCAGCGTGTCGCGGGCCTCGCGCGT
>MGBU01000252.1 GCA_001790205.1 Candidatus Rokubacteria bacterium GWA2_73_35
CGCCGCACCCGCTCCAGGAGGCCGCGGTCACCGCGCTCGCGCTGCCCGACGCCTACTACGCGCGGCTCCGCGAGGACTACCAGGCGCGGCGCGACCTGCTGCTGGGCTACGTCGAGAAGGCCGGGTTCGTCGCCTGGAAGCCGCGCGGCGCCTACTACATCCTCACCGAGGCCGCGCACTTCCTCGAGCGCTACGGCGTCCCCGACGACATCGCGTTCGCGATGTGGCTCATCAAGAACGTCGGTGTCGCGACCGTGCCGGGCTCGTCCTTCTACGCCCACTCGGAGCTCGGCCGGACGAAGATCCGGTTCTGCTTCCCGAAGACCGACGCGGTGCTCCGGGACGCGGGCGAGCGCCTGCTCCGACTCCAGGACCGCTAGCCTCGATTGTTCACGAGCGACAGCGGGAGGCCGGCGGGTGGCGTCAGGGTGACCCCCGCGGCGCCGGGAAGGCCTTGCCTCGACCACGACGGCGCGCAACCCACGACGTCGGTGAGGGCACGCGTCCCACGACGCGCGCTGACTACACGGGTCTCGCAAGGCCTCCCCGGCGCCGCGGGGGTCACCCTGACGATCGTCCGCCGTCGCGCCCTTCGGTCGCTCGTGAACGATCCAGGCTAGGGAGTGGCCGATGAGCGCGCGCGACGACGCGCGCGTGCTCTGGCAGGCGGCGCTCGCCGCTGGCGACCCCGCCCCGCTCGTCCGGAGGCACCTCGCGGCCGTCGACGCGCGCCGCGTCCTGGTGCTCGGCTGCGGCAAGGCGTCGGGCGCCATGGCGCGCGCGGCCGAGGAGACCCTGGGCGAGCGCATCGCCGACGGCTTCGTCGTCGTCAAGGACGGCTACACGGTGCCGCTCGCGCGCGTCCGGCTCGCCGAGGCGGGCCACCCGGTGCCCGACGCGCGCGGTCTGGCAGCCTCGGCGAGGCTCCTCGAGCTGGCGCGGGGCGCGGGCGAGGCCGACCTGGTCCTCTTCCTCGTCTCGGGCGGCGGCTCGGCGCTCACGCCGGCGCCCGCGCCGCCGGTCACGCTCGCCGAGAAGCGCGAGGTGACGCGCCTGCTGCTGGCCGCGGGCGCGACGATCGCCGAGCTGAACGCCGTGCGCAAGCACCTCTCGCGCTTCAAGGGGGGCCAGCTCGCGCGGGCGGCGCGGCCCGCGAGCGTGCTGACGCTCGCGCTTTCCGACGTGATCGGCGACCCGCTCGACGTCATCGCCTCGGGACCCACGGCGCCCGACCCGACAACCTTCCGGGACGCGCTCGACGTCCTCGAGGCGCGCGGGCTCGGCGCGCGCGCGCCCGCCTCGGTGCGCGAGCGGCTCGAGGCCGGGCGGCGCGGAGCGCTCGAGGAGACGCCGAAGCCGGGCGACCGGGTCTTCGAGCGCGTGGAGAACATCGTCGTCGGCAACAACGCCCTCGTGACCGACGCGGCGCTGGCCGCGGCCGGCCGCCTCGGCTACCGCGCCGAGCTGCTCACGCGCGCGCTCGAGGGCGAGGCGCGGCACGTGGCCCGCGACCTGGTGGCGCGCGCCCGGCGCCTTCCGCCCCGGGCCTGCCTGATCGCGGGCGGCGAAACGACCGTGACGGTGCGGGGGCGGGGACGGGGCGGGCGTTGCCAGGAGCTGGCCCTCGCCGCCGCGCTCGAGCTGACGTCCGGCGAGCCGCTCACCCTGCTCGCGGCCGGCACCGACGGCACCGACGGGCCGACCGACGCCGCCGGCGCGATCGTCGACGCGGGGACCGTGGGGCGCGCCCGCGCCGCCGGCGCCGATCCGTGGCGCGCGCTCGACGACAACGACGCCCACACGCTGCTCGCGGCGAGCGGCGACCTCCTCGTCACCGGCCCGACCAACACGAACCTGCTCGACCTCTACCTCGTGCTGCGGGACTAGCGCCAGGGGGAGCGCGCTGCCTACGCGCCGGGCGAAGCGGTCTAACCCACCGGAAACCGGACCCGGAGGCCGGGTTGCCCACGTGGTTATCCACGGGTCGATCACAAGAGCTGTGGAAAACTGCTATCCTTGCCCGGATGTCGCGCGTGAATCTCGTCGGCCTCCTGCCCTCCGAGCTCGAGGCGCTCGCCGTGGAGCTCGGCGCCTCGCGCTACCGCGGCCGCCAGCTCGCGACGTGGATCTATCGGAAGGGAGTCTTCGACCTCGAGGCGATGACCGATCTGCCGAAGGACTTCCGCGCGCGTCTGACTGAACGTGCCGTCATCGAGGTCCCGGAGCCGGAGCGGGTGACGGCCTCGCAGGACGGCAGCCGCAAGCTCGTCTTCCTCCTCGGGGACGGCAGCCGCGTCAGCTCCGTGCTGATGCCCGACGACGACCGGATGACCCTCTGCGTCTCGACGCAGGTCGGCTGCGGCTTCGAGTGCCGGTTCTGCCTGACGGGCGTGATGGGGCTCGAGCGGAGCCTCGGGCCCGCGGAGATCCTGGGCCAGGTGCTCGCGGCGAACCGGCTGCTCGCGCCCGCCCAGCGCGTCACTCACATCGTCTTCATGGGGATGGGCGAGCCCCTCGCCAACTACGCGGCGCTCGTGACGTCGCTCAGGATCCTGACCGATGTCCGGCTCGGCGTCGGCTACTCGCCCCGCCGCATCACGGTCTCGACCGTCGGCCTGGTGCCGGGCATCGAGAAGCTCGGCCGCGAGGGGCTCAGGGTGAACCTGGCGATCTCGCTCCACGCGGCCAGCGACGAGGTGCGCTCGCGGCTCATGCCGGTGAACCGGGCGTTCGACCTCGCCGCGCTGATGGCGGCGCTCCGGCGCTACCCGCTCGCGCCGCGCCAGCGGATCTTCTTCGAGTACGTCCTGCTCGACGGCGTCAACGACGCGCCCGAGGACGCCCGGCGCCTCGCGGCGCTGCTGCGCGGCCTGCGCGCCAAGGTCAACCTGATCCCGTTCAACGACTGGGAGGGGGCGGAGTTCCGCCGGCCGCCGCTCCCGCGGATCCTCGCCTTCCAGTCGGTCCTGCTCGACGCCGGGGTCACGACCACGGTGCGCTGGAGCAAGGGCGAGGACATCGGCGCCGCCTGCGGCCAGCTCCGGGAGGCGGTCTCGGCGTGAGCGCCCGGACCGTCGCCTTCGCGACGCTCGGCTGCCGCCTGAACCAGGTGGACAGCCGGGAGATCCAGACCGCGCTCGAGGCGCGGGGCTTCCTCACCGTGCCGATCGAGGCCCCCGCGGACGTCGTCGTGGTGAACACGTGCACGGTGACGGCGCGCGCCGAGCTGTCCGACCGCCAGGCGATCCGCCGGGCGGCGCGGGTGAGCCCGGGCGCCCGCGTCGTCGTCACCGGCTGCTGGGCGCAGACGAGCCCGGGCGAGGTCGCCGGGCTCGCCGAGGTCGACCTGGTCGTCGGCAACGCCGACAAGGCGCGGCTGCCCGAATTGCTCGAGGGCCTGCTCGCGGGCGCGCCCGGGCGAGTCCACGTCTCCGACATCGCCGGGGCGCGCGCGCTCGAGATCCCCCCGCTCGCCCGGGTCGTCGGCCGCTCGCGCGCCTTCCTGAAGGTCCAGGACGGCTGCCAGCACCGCTGCGCGTTCTGCATCGTGCCGCGGGCGCGCGGCCGGAGCCGGAGCCTCGAGCCGAAGGTCGTCCTGGACCACGCGCGGCGGCTCGTCGAGGCCGGCCACCTCGAGCTGACCCTCACCGGCGTCGACCTGGGCCACTACGGCGCCGACCTCCTGCCGCGGACGACGCTCGCCGCGTTGCTGCGCGAGCTCGGGTCGCTGCCGGGGCTCCGCCGGGTGCGTCTCTCCTCGCTGCTCCCGGCGTACGTCACCGACGAGCTGCTCGAGACGCTGGCGGGCTCGCCGGTGATCGCGCCGCACCTTCACGTGCCGCTCCAGAGCGGGAGCGACCGCGTGCTGCGCCGGATGCGGCGACCGTACACCGCCGGCATGTACCGGCGGCTTGTCGAGCGCCTGGCGGCGGCGATCCCGGCCCTCGGCCTCGGCGCCGACGTGATCGTCGGCTTCCCGGGCGAGACCGACGCCGACTTCGCGGCGACGCGGGCGCTCGTCGCGGCGCTGCCGTTCTCGTACCTGCACGTGTTCCCGTTCTCGCCGCGGCGGGGGACCGAGGCCACGACGCTCGACGGCCGCGTGGACGCGCGCACGGCGGCACGGCGCGCGCGCAAGCTGCGCGAGCTGGGGAGCGCCAAGCGCGCGGCGTTCGGCACGGGGTTGGTCGGGAGCGTGCAGGAGGTGCTGGTGCTCGAGACGCGCGACCCGGCCACGGGCGGGCTCCGCGGGCTCACGGGCAACTACGTGGAAGTGGTCTTCCCGGGGCCGGACGCGCGCATGCGCACGCTCGCGCGGGTCCGCGTCACGGGCGCGCAGCGGGAGCGAACCCTGGGGGAGACGGTGTGAGCGAGCCGGCCATCGGCATCATCGGCGGGAGCGGGCTGTACGAGCTCGAGGGCCTGACCGGCGTCTCGTGGGAGCGGGTGCGGACGCCCTTCGGCCGGCCGTCGGACGACTACTGCGTCGGCACGTTCGCGGGCCGCCGCGTGATCTTCCTGCCGCGCCACGGGCGCGGCCACCGGCTCATGCCGGGCGAGCTGAACTTCCGCGCGAACGTCTGGGGGCTCAAGGCGCTCGGCGCCGAGTGGGTCGTCTCGATCTCCGCGGTCGGCTCCATGAAGGAGGCGATCCGGCCGCTCGACCTCGTCATCCCCGACCAGTTCTTCGACCAGACGAAGCGCCGGGTGTCGTCGTTCTTCGGCGACGGGATCGTCGCCCACGTCGGGATGGCCGAGCCGGTGTGCGGCGACCTCGCGGGGACGCTCGAGACGGCCGCGCGCCGGACGGGGGCGACGGTCCACCGCGGCGGCACCTACATCTGCATCGAGGGCCCGCAGTTCTCGAGCAAGGCGGAGTCGCGCATCTACCGGGGCTGGGGCGTGGACGTGATCGGCATGACCAACATGCCCGAGGCGAAGCTGGCGCGCGAGGCGGAGCTGTGCTACGCGACGCTCGCGCTCGCGACCGACTACGACGTGTGGCACGAGACCCACGAAGCCGTGTCGGTGGAGGCGGTCATCCAGAACCTCCTGAAGAACGTCGCGACCGCCAAGGAGGTCCTCAAGCGCGTGATCCCGCTGATCGGGCCGCCGCGCGCCTGCGGCTGCGGGCGCCTGCTCGAGAGCGCGGTCATCACGAGCCCGAAAGCCTTCCCGCCCGCGACCCGCCGCAGGCTCGACCTGCTCCTCGGCCGGTACTTCCCGGCCCGGCGCGCGGCGAAGCCGGCCGGCAAGGGGGGCCGCCGCCGTGGCTGATCTGCTGGTCGTCGGCTCGGTCGCGCTCGACAGCGTCGAGACCCCCTTCGGCAAGGTCAGCGAGGTGCTCGGCGGCTCGGCCACGTACTTCTCCTACTCGGCGAGCTTCTTCACCCAGGTGCGCCTGGTCGCGACGGTCGGCGACGATTTTCCCGAGCCGCACCGGCGCCTGCTCGCCGACCGGGGCGTGGACACGCGGGGGCTCCAGGCCGCGAAGGGCCGCACGTTCCGGTGGGCGGGGGAGTACGGCTACGACCTCAACGACGCCCGGACGCTCGACACGCAGCTCAACGTGTTCGCCGACTTCCGGCCCGAGCTGGGCGAGGACCTCCGGCGCACGCCGTTCCTCTTCCTGGCGAACATCGATCCCGAGCTGCAGCTCGAGGTGCTCCGGCAGATGCAGGACCGGCCGCGCCTGGTGGCGCTCGACACGATGAACTTCTGGATCCAGGGCAAGCAGGCGGCGCTGCGCCGCGCGCTCGGCGAGGTGGACGTCGTCACGATCAACGACGGCGAGGCGCGCCAGCTCGCGGGCGAGCCCAACCTCATCCGCGCGGCGCGGGCGATCGCCGCGATGGGGCCGCGCGTCGTGGTCGTCAAGCGCGGCGAGTACGGCGCGCTCATGCTCGCCGACAGCGCCTTCTTCGTCGTGCCGGCTTACCCGCTCGAGTCCGTGTACGACCCGACGGGCGCCGGCGACACGTTCGCCGGCGGCTTCATGGGCTACCTGGCGGCGCAGGAGCGGGTCGACGCCTCAGCCATGCGGCGCGCCGTGGTCTACGGCTCGGTCATGGCCTCGTTCGCGGTCGAGGACTTCTCGCTCCGCCGGCTGACGCGGCTCAAGCCGGCGGACATCGCCGACCGGTACGCGGCCTTCCACGACCTGATCCGGCTCGAGGCATGAGCGAGGCGAAGTACGGGCGCCTGCTCGATCTGCTCCGCGGCATGGAGCGCGTCGTCGTCGCGTTCTCCGGCGGCGTGGACTCGACCCTGCTCGCGCGCGCGGCGAAGGACGCCCTCGGTGGGGGCGCGGTGCTCGTCACCGCGGACTCCGAGACCTACCCGGCGGGCGAGCTCGCGGAAGCGCGGCGCCTCGGGGCGCTCCTCGGCCTGCGCCACGTGGTCGTGCGCACCGAGGAGCTGGCCAACCCCGACTACGCACGGAACCCGATCAACCGCTGCTTCTTCTGCAAGGAGGAGCTGTTCACGAAGCTCGCGCCGGTCGCCGAGCGCGAGGGCTGCCGGGCGGTCGTCTACGGCGCCATCATGGACGACCTCGGCGACCACCGGCCCGGGATGAAGGCGGCCGAGGCGCTGGGCGTGCGGGCGCCCCTGATCGAGGCCGAGCTGTGGAAGGCGGAGATCCGCGAGCTCTCCCGCGCGCTCGGCTTGCCCACGTGGGACAAGCCGTCGTTCGCGTGCCTGTCCTCGCGGTTCCAGTACGGCGACCGGATCACGCCCGAGAAGCTCAGGCGCGTGGACGCCGCCGAGGAGGCGGTCCGCGCGCTCGGGTTCCGGCGCTTCCGCGTGCGTGACCACGACCGGCTCGCGCGACTCGAGCTGGCGCGCGAGGAGATGGCGCGACTCTGGGAGGACGGCCGTCACGCGACGCTCGTCCGGCGGCTGCGCGAGCTGGGCTACCTCTTCGTCGCGCTCGACCTGGCGGGCTTCCAGTCCGGGAGCGCGAACCTGGCGCTCGCGCCGCGCCCGAAGACGCCCGGCCCGTAGCCGTGGACCGCGAGGCGATCCGCAGGCTGCTCGAGGACGTGCGCGCCGGCCGGCTCGACGTCGAGGCCGCGGCGGCGCGCCTGCGCCGCCTGCCCTACGAGGACCTGCGCTTCGCGAAGGTGGACCACCACCGCGCGCTCCGCGGCGGGGCCGCGGAGGCCGTGTTCTGCCCCGGCAAGACCCCGGAGCAGGTCGTCGCGATCGTGGAGCGGCTGGCCGCGGAGCACGCGAACGTCCTCGCGACGCGGGCCGGCGCCGACGTCGCGGCGGCGCTCGCCGCGTCGGGCCTCCCGCACGTCTACCACGCGGCGGCGCGGCTCGTGGTCGTGCGCCCCGAGCCCGGCGGGGCGGTCGGGCTCGTCGTGGTCGCCGCGGCGGGCACGGCCGACCTGCCTGTCGCCGAGGAGGCGGCGCTCGTCGCCGAGGCGCTCGGCAACCGCGTCGAGCGCGTCTACGACTGCGGCGTGGCGGGGCTCCACCGGCTGCTGGACCACGGGGAGCTGCTCGCTGAGGCCAACGTGATCGTCGCGGTCGCCGGCATGGAGGGGGCGCTGCCGAGCGTGATCGGCGGCCTCGTGGACCGGCCGGTGATCGCGGTGCCGACGAGCGTCGGCTACGGCGCCTCGCTCGGCGGGCTCGCCGCGCTCCTCGCGATGCTGAACTCCTGTGCGCCCGGGGTCTCGGTCGTGAACATCGACAACGGCTACGGCGCGGCGCACCAGGCGAGCCAGATCAACCACCTCGTCGCGAAGATCCGATGATGCGCTCCTCGCTGCGCCACTCGCCGCCGGAGGCCGGGCCCACAGCCGGGTCGGCCGTGGCCGGGGTGGGGCCGGGGCTCCCCTGCGAGACCCGTGTAGTCAGCGACGAGCGCCGCCGCGCGCGGGCATGTCCGCCGTGTGTCGCAGCAGTCGTGGTCGAGCAGGGGAGCCCCGGCCCCGCCCCGGCGCACGGAAGGACCCGGGCATGAGGGTCGTGTACTTCGACTGCCCGAGCGGGGCGGCGGGGGACATGATCCTCGGCGCGCTCGTTGACGCGGGCGTGCCGCTCGAGGCGCTCCGCGCCGAGCTCGGGAAGCTCCCGCTCACGGGTTGGGATCTCGTCGCGCGCGAGGTCCGCCGGGGGCCCTTCCGCGCGACCAAGGTGGACGTCCGGGTGGACGCCGCCGGCCACCGGCACGGCCGCGGGCTCGGCGACGTCGTGGCGATCCTCGAGGGGAGCGGGCTCGCGCCCGGTGTGCGCGAGCAGGCGACGCGCATCTTCACGCGCCTGGCGGACGCCGAGGCGCGCGCCCACGGCACGACACGCGAGGCGGTCCACTTCCACGACGTCGGCGCTGTGGACGCGATCATCGACGTGACGGGCGGGGTCGTCGCGCTCGCGCTGCTCGGGGCCGAGGCCGTGCACGTCTCGGCGCTGCCGGTGGGCGGCGGCGTCGTGGACGGGCCGCACGGCCGGATTCCCGTGCCCGGCCCCGGCACCGCCGAGCTGCTCCGCGGGTTCCCGGTCGTGGACACCGGGGTGCACGCCGAGCTGGTGACACCGACGGGCGCGGCGATCCTGACGACCCTTGCCGCCTCGGCCGGGCGCATGCCCGCGATGACCGTGACGGCCGTCGGCTATGGCGCCGGCACGCGGGACCTCGGCGGGACGCCGAACGTGCTGCGCTGCTTCGTCGGCGAGACGACCGCCGCGGCGGCGGGCGACGAGACGGCGGGCGACGAGACGGTCCTCCAGGTCGAGACGACGATCGACGACATGTCGCCCCAGCTCTACGAGCCCCTGCTGGACCGCCTGCTCGACGCCGGCGCGCTCGACGTCTTCCTGACGCCCGTCGTGATGAAGCGGAGCCGGCCCGGCGTGGTGCTGACGGCGCTCTGCCCGCCCGACCGGCGCGAGGCGGTCGCGCGCGTGCTGTTCGAGGAGTCCACCACGCTCGGCGTGCGCTGGTCGGAGCGGCGGCGCGCGCGCCTCGAGCGCGAGATGGTCACGCTCGCCACCGCCTACGGGGCGATCCCCTTCAAGGTCTCGCGCCTCGCCGGCCGGGTCGTCACGCTCACGCCGGAGTTCGCCGACGTGGCTCGCATCGCCCGCGAGAAGTCCCTGCCGGTGCGCGAGGTGCTCGACCAGGCGCGCGCCGACGGCCGCCGCCTCCTGCACGACGCGTAGGCGCGCGGGCCTCGTGCTCCCGCGCATCGCGGGGGCCAGAAGTGGCAGCGGGGAATGACATGCCTGTCACGTCCGGATGCGTGGCGTCGGGGCGGCTCGCGGCCCACCGCCACAAGTCCCCGCTGGCGTTGGGAACCTGGAGCCGGCGGCGTTTGGTATCGATCTTGCGCGTGGACCCGCCGGGGGGTGCCGGCATGAGACAGACCAGCGTGTCGATGATCGGGGCGTCGCTCGTCGTGCTCCTGGGGCTCACCGCGGGCTCGGCCCAGCAGCCGACCGTGGACGGAACCTGGGAAGGCACCTGGGCCACGGGCGGGAGTCGCGGGGGGCTCGTCCTGCGCCTCACGCAGTCGGGCGAGAGGGTCTGGGGCACCTACGACGTCGACGGCGGCCCTGCCGGCACCCTCCGCGGCCTCCTCGTGAAGGGAACGCTGAAGGACGACGACCTCACCCTGGCGGGCCACGGGCGGACGCTCTTCGAGGGGAGGGTCCGGGGCGAGACGATCGTCGGCTCCTATCGGGCGACGAAGACGTTCAAGGAGTTCTACGTGCGCCGCAGGTAGGGACCCGGGCGGCGAGTCATCCCCGACGGCGGGGCGTGGTGGCCGGCACGGGGAACTCGTCGGGGTCGATGGGGACCTCGACGACGGCCGGCTTGCCGCACCCGAGCGCCGCGCGCAGGGCGTCGCCGATCTGGTCGGGGTGCTCCACGTGGAAGCCGCGGGCGCCGAACAGCTCCGCGAACCTGTCGTAGCGCCGGTTGCCGATGTCGGCGCCGACGGAGCGCGCGGCGTAGAAGTGCTTCTGGTAGGCCTTCTCCGAGCCCCAGCAGTTGTTGTTCAGCACCAGCGTGACGGCGTTGATGCCGTGGCGCACCGCCGTCTCCAGCTCCTGGGCGTTCATCAGGAAGCCGCCGTCGCCGTGGATGGCGAGCACGGGTGCCTCCGGACTCCCGAGCTTGGCCCCGAGCGCCACGGGAAAGGCGAAGCCCAGGCCGCCGAGATCGAGCGGGGTCAGGAAGGTGCGTGGGTGCCGGAAGTGCAGGCGGTCGTAGCCGTACGCCGGCGCCGCGCCGGCGTCCAGCGTGACGATCGTGTCCGGGGGCAGGGCGCGGCGCAGCTCGGCGTAGACGCGCTGGGGCTTGACGGGCAGCGAGTCGAGCGCCCGCTCCGCCTCGAGGCGCGCCTGGCGCTTGGCTCGCAGCTCCTGGGCCTCGCGTGTCCACGCCTCGCGCGTCCGGGGCGCGCCCTCCGGGGCGAGCGCGTCGAGGAGGGCCGAGAGCGCCAGGCCGGCATCGGCCTGGATGCCGACCGCGACCGGATAGTGTCGGCCGATGTCGCGGCTGTCGATGTCGATCTGGACGATGGGCGTGCCCGACACGATGTAGCGCTCGTCGTAGAACGTGGTGAAGTTCCCCGGACGTGAGCCGACGACCAGCAGGAGGTCCGCGCGCCGACAGGCCGCCGCGCACGCCGCCGCCGAGCAGGAGCAGCGGCCGTTCGGCCAGGCGCAGCAGCCGAACGGTCTCGCGGATCGCGTCCGGGTGCGGCGGCTGCGGATGCGGATGCGTCGGGCGATAGCGGGCCGGCTCACCGATCTCGGCCTCCACCGTCCGGTCGTTCAGCACGTCGCGAGGGATGTCGACGAACACCGG
>MGBU01000253.1 GCA_001790205.1 Candidatus Rokubacteria bacterium GWA2_73_35
CTGAAGTCGGGCGCGTACGACTACCTGGTCAAGCCGCTGAACCTCGACGAGCTGCAGCACCTGATGAGCCAGGTCGTCGAGAAGCGCTTCCTCTCCCGCGAGCTGAGCGCGCTCCGCCGGGAGCTCGGCGAGCAGCTCGCCGTCAAGGAGCTGGTGGGCGCCTCGCCGGCGATGCGCCGGATCAAGGAGGTGATCGCGCGCGTCGCGGAGACGGATTCGCCGGTGCTGATCGAGGGCGAGAGCGGCACGGGCAAGGAGCTGGTGGCGGCGGCGATCCACCGGGCGTCGCCCCGGGCCAAGAAGCCGTTCGTGCCGGTCAACTGCGGCGCGATCCCCGACGACCTCATGGAGTCCGAGTTCTTCGGCCACGTGCGCGGCGCCTTCACGGGCGCCGTCGCGGACGCGCTCGGCCTCGTCCGCTCCGCCCAGGGCGGCACGCTGTTCCTCGACGAGGTGGCCGAGCTGACGCCGGCGCTGCAGGCCAAGCTCCTGCGCGTGCTCCAGGAGAAGGAGATCCGGCCGGTCGGCTCCGCCAAGACCCACTCGGTGGACATCCGCGTCATCGCCGCCACCAATCGGGACCTCGAGGCCGCCATCGCGCAGGGCGACCTCCGCCAGGACCTCTTCTATCGTCTGAACGTGGTGCGCATCACGGCGCCGCCGCTCCGGGAGCGCCGCGGCGAGGTCCCGGCCCTGGTCGCCTGCTTCATCCGCCAGCTCAACGAGCGCTTCCACCGCGACGTGCAGGGCATCACCCCCGAGGCGCTGGCCGCGCTCACGGCGTACGACTTCCCCGGCAACGTGCGCGAACTGGAGAACTTCCTCGAGCGGGCCTACGCCCTCGGTGCGCGCGGCGAGATCACCCTCGCCGACCTCCCGGCGCTCGAGACCGGGAACCGCGGGGCGAGCGCTGCGGCGGCGCCGGACGAGCCCATCCCCACGCTCGACGACGCGGAGCGCGCGCTCATCGCCCGGGCACTCACGCGCTTCCGGAATAACAAGGACGAGACCGCGCGCGCGCTCGGCCTCACCGTCCGCACGCTCTACCGGCGCCTCAAGCGGTACGGAATCACCTAGCCCCGGTCAGGCCCGTCTGTCAGTTCTGACGGGCAGCCCGAGCGGCGCGCGGGCGCTCGCGCACCCGTCGTGACGCCCAAGGTATCGTTCCCCAAGGCCATTCGTTCGCCGCCCGGCCTCTGGCATCGAAGCTGCTCTCCCAGGGATGCAATGGATATCCGGAGCTCGCAGGCGGGATCGGACGATCGGCGGTGGTTGCTCGTCGCCGACGGCGACGAGGACGGGGCCAACGTCCTCGCCGGCCTCCTGCTCCATCACCGGTTTCGCGCCTACCCGACCGGCCGCGGCGCGGAAGCGCTCCGCGTGGCGGTGATACACCCCCTCGGCCTGGCCGTCGTGGACCTGAGCCTGCGGGACATGCCGGGCCCGGACCTGGTCCGGAGGCTCCGCCAGATCGACTCCAAGCTCCCGGTGGTGGTCACCTCGGCTGACCTGAGCGCCGACGCCGAGCGCCGCGCGCGCGAGCTCGGGATCCTGCGCTACGTGCACAAGCCCTACGATCCCCGGCGCATCGTCGTGCTGGCGGCGAAGCTGTTCGCCCGGCCCCCGGCCCCCGGCCCCCGGCTCGTGTCGCTCGGCCTCTCCGTGGAGAGACAGGCATGACCCGCCCGGCGCAGCACCTCGCCGTCGCCGCCATCCTGCTCTCCTGCCTGGCGCTGGTGAGCGCCGGCGCGCTGGCCGCGCCGACGGCCGCCCCGGCCGCGACCACCGGGCCCGCGGACCTCGCGCGGCGCGCGTCGCTCGCTTCCATCCCGACCGGGCCCGACGAGGCGGCGCGACGTCAGGCCCTGGCCGGCGACCCCGGCTCGCGCGAGACCCGGATCCGCGCGCGCGCCGGCGCGGCGCCGGGCGCCCTCGTCCCCGAAGGGCTCGCGCTGCTCTTCCTGGCGGTCGCGTGCGCGCTCACCATGACCTTCGTCTCGACCACGCCCGCGAGCCATCCGGCCCGCCGCGCCCTCGAGCGCGAGAGCCGGAGGTGGAGGTGCGTCCGGTGACGGACGGGATGCGCTGCCTGCTCGAGGCCGACCGCCTGCGGACGCTGACCCGGCTGAGCCAGGTCCTCTCGTCGTCCCTCGACGTGGACGCGATCCTCCGCGAGATCGCGCTCGCCGCGGTCGAGCTGACCGACGCCAGGGTCGTGTCGCTCTGGGTGGCGGACGAGGAGAGCCGCACCATCACCCTGCGCGCGTTCTCCGACGAGGCGATCGGCGCCGATCACCCGGCCCGGCGGCTGCGCTACGGGGAGGGCGGCGCGGGGCGGGTCGCCCTGGAGCGCTGCCCGCTGGAGGTCCCCGACCTCCGGACGGACCGGCAGATCGTCGCGCGCGACTGGCTCCTCGCCCACCACCTCCGCAGCGTGTACGCGGTGCCGATCCTCCACGAGGACACACTCCTCGGCGTCCTGGCGATGCTCGGCGAGCGCCCGTTCAGCTTCTCGGACGAGGACCGGGACCTCCTGGAGGCCTTCGTCGCGCAGGCGGCGCTGGCGATCCGCAACGCCCGGGTCTTCGCCGCGAGCGAGGCGCGGCGCCGCGAGGCCGAGGCGCTCGCCGACGTCGGACGGATCCTGGCCCAGACCCTCGATCCCGGCGCGGCGGCGCGCTGCATGGTGGAGAGCCTCTGCCGGCTGCTCGCGGCCCGCTGGGCGGCGCTCTATCGCCTGGCGCCGGAGTCGGGCGACCTCGTGGTCGAGACCGTCGCCGGCGAGCGCCCGCCGGACTCCGCCCTGCCGCCCAGGCTGCCGCAGGGCACCGGGATCGCGGGGTGCGCCGCCGGCGAGCGGCGCCCGCTGGCGTCGCCGGACGTCCTCGCGGACGCTCGGTGCGCGCCCCCGCCCGCGCGGGCCGCGCTCGCCGACGCCCCGCATCGGGCGCTGCTCGCCGTCCCCGTCGCGGTCCAGGAGCGCGTGTTCGGCGTGCTCGTCGCCGGCGACGCCACGGGCCGTGTGTTCACGCCCGAGGAGATGCGGCTCGCGCAGGCGTTCACCGACCAAGCCGCGCTCGCGCTGGAGAACGCGCGGCTGTTCGAGGACACCGAGCTGCGCCGGCGGGAGGCCGAGGTGCTGGCCGAGCTGGCCCGCCAGATCGGCGCCTCGTTGGACCTCGACGTGATCCTCGATCGCGTCGCCGCGGGCGCCCGCGAGCTGTGCGGCGCCGACGGCGCCAGGATCGTGCTCCGCGAGGGCTCGGGGCGCTTCGTCGCCCGCCGCGCCTCGGGGGTGGAGCACCGGTCGCCGCCGGCGGCCGGGGTCACGGTCCGCGAGGCAGCCGAGGGCGTCGTCCTCGGCACCGGGCGGCCGTTCAGGACCGAGGACTACGCGCGGGACCCCAGGATCGGCAAGGCCCTCGCCGACGCCGCGGCGGCCGAGGGCATCGTCGCCGAGATGATCGTCCCCGTCCGGAACGGCCGGATCGAGGGCCTGCTCTACGTCCACAACCGCACGGCGCGCCCGTTCACCGACCGCGACGAGCTGGTCCTCTCGCGCCTGGCGAGCCAGGCGGCGATCGCGATCGAGAACGCGCGTCTGTTCCAGGAAGCCGAGCGGCGCCGCCGGGCGGCCGAGGCGCTGGCGGAGGTGGGAAGCCTCGTCTCCCGATCCCTCGAGCCCAAGGACGTCGTCGCGAGCGTCGTCGCGAGCGTCTGCCGGCTCACGGGCGCCCGCATGGCCGCGCTCTACCGCCTTGAGCAGGAGACCGAGGAGCTGGCACTCCTCGCGGGCGTCGGGCTCGACGTCGAGTGGAACGAGCGGCTCACCCCGGGTACGGCGACGGCCGGGCTCGCGGTCCGCGACCGCGAGCCGGTGACGACCCACGACGTCCTCGCCGACCCGAGGATCACGCTCACGCCGGAGGCGCGCGGCCGCATCGAGCGCTCGGGCTACCGGGCCGTGCTCGCGCTCCCGCTGCTCGTCAACGACGTCGTCATCGGGGCGCTGGTCGTGGGCGACCAGGCCGCGCGCGCGTTCGAGGCGGACGAGATCCGGCTCGCCCAGGCCTTCGCCGACCAGGCCGCGGTGGCCCTCGAGAACGCCCGCCTGTACGCCGAGGCGACCCGGCGGCGATGGGAAGCCGAGGTGCTCGGCGACGTCGGGCGCCTGTTCGCCCAGTCGCTCGACCCGGAGGAGGTGGCGCGGCGCACCGCGGAGAGCCTCCGGGGGCTGCTCGGCGCGAAGGCCGCGGTCGTCTGCCGCCTGGACGCGCAGGGGGGCGCCCTCGTCCTCCGCTCGAGCGCCGGGAACGCCCTCGGGCTCGACGTCGTGCTCTCCGAGGACGCCGGCGCGATGGGGCTCGCCATCCGCGAGCGCGGGCCGGTCGTCACGCCGAACATCCTGACCGATCCGCGGATCACGCTGCCGCCCGCGCTCTACGCGCGGATCGAGCAGACGGCCCACCGCGCGGTCCTGGCGGTGCCGCTCCTGGTCAAGGGCGCCGCCATCGGCGCGATCGCCATCGGCGACGTGGAGGGCCGGCGCTTCGACAGCGACGAGGTCCGCCTGGCGCAGACCTTCGCCGACCACGCGGCGCTCGCGCTCGAGCACGCCCGCCTGTTCGAGGACGGCGAGCAGCGCCGGCGCGAGGCGGAGGCCTTCGCCGAGCTGGGACGCCAGATCAACTCCTCGCTCGAGCTGGACGACGTGCTCGAGCGGCTCGGCGTGACGGCCCGCGCGCTCTGCGGCGCGGACTTCGCCTGGGTGGCGCTGCGCGAGCCGGGCGGCGACGCGATGGTGCTCCGGTACCGGCACGGGGCGCGGCTCAAGGGGTACGACTCCATCCGGATCGAGCCCGGCCGGGGGCTCGGAGGCCGCGTCCTGGCGAGCGGCCGCCTCTGCCGGACGGACGACTACGCCGGGGACCCGGAGCTGACGAAGGACTACCTCGAGCTGGCTCGGGGCGAGGGCATCGTGACAGGCGTGGCCGTCCCGATCCGCATCGACGACCGGATCGAGGGCCTGCTCTACGCCCACAACCGGTCGCCGCGGCCGTTCACGAGCCAGGACGAGGTCGCGCTGACGCGGCTCGCGGACCAGGCGGCCGTGGCGATCAAGAACGGCCGGCTCCTCGACGCCCTCAAGCGCTACCAGGCGCGGCTCGAGGCGCTGCTCGAGGTGAGCCGGGAGCTGTCGCGGATCCAGCCGGTCGACGTCCTCCTCGGCGCCATCGCCCGCGCGTGCGGCCGGGTCCTCGACTCGAACTCGGTCGGCTTCCGCCTCGTGGAGGGCGAGGAGCTGGTCATCTGCGGCGCCTGGGGCGACGCGGCCGCGGCGATGGTGACGCCGCGGCTCGGGATCGGGCAGGGCCTCAGCGGGACCGTCGCCGCCACGGGCGAGCCGCTCGCCGTCAACGACGCGCTCGCCGACCCGCGCCCGCTGCCCGTGCATCGCGAGGCCATGGCGCGGCTCGGCTATCGGGCGTGGCTCGGCGTGCCCGTGAAGGCCGGCGAGCGCGTCATCGGCGTCCTGTCGGCCCGCACGCGCCGCGCCGAGGGCTTCCGCGAGGAGGACGTGGCGATCGCCACCGCCTTCGCCTCGCAGGCCGCCACCGCGCTCGAGAACGCGCGGCTGTTCCAGGAGATCGAGCAGGCGTACACGGCGGTGTCCCGGGCCAAGGAGGAACTGGTCCAGGCGCAGAAGATGGAGGCGATCGGGCGCCTGGCCGGCGGCATCGCCCACGACTTCAACAACCTGCTGACGATCGTCCACGGCCGCTGCGAGATCCTCCGGAAGCGCCTGGCGCCCGGGGACGTCTCGCTCCGCGACATCGAGATCGTCCGGCAGACGACCCGCCGCGCGGCGGCGCTGATCAGCCAGCTCCTGGCGTTCAGCCGCAAGCAGGTCCTCAAGCCCCAGGTCGTCGGCATGAACGCGCTGGTGCGCGACTCCGCCGTGCTGTTCCGCCGGCTCCTCGGCGAGGACGTCGACCTCGTGCTCGCCACGGACGCCGCCCGCGACCGGGTGAAGGCCGATCCGACCCAGCTCGAGCAGGTCCTGATGAACCTGGCCGTCAACGCGCGCGACGCGATGCCGCGCGGCGGGCGCCTCACGATCGGGACGGCGAGCGTGGAGCTGGACGAGGCGTTCGCCCACCAGCACCCCGGCGCGCGCCCGGGGCCGCACCTGGCGCTGTCGGTCAGCGACACCGGCGTCGGGATGAGCCCCGAGGTCCAGGCCCGGATCTTCGAGCCGTTCTTCACGACCAAGGAGCCGGGCCGGGGCACGGGCCTCGGTCTGTCCACGGTCTACGGCATCGTCAAGCAGCACAACGGCTACCTGAACGTGGCGAGCGAGTGCGGAGCGGGCGCGACCTTCACGATCTACCTGCCGCGTGCGGAGGGAGCCGAGGACATGGTCACGCCGGAACGGAGCGAGTCCGCCGCGCCGCGCGGCTCCGAGACGGTCCTGCTCGTCGAGGACGAGGACGAGGTCCGGGAGCTCACGCGCGAGATCCTCGAGATGAACGGCTACCGGGTGCTCGAAGCCGCCTGCGGCACGGAGGCGCTCGGCGTCTGCCGCCGGCACGCCGAGCCGATCCACCTGCTCCTGACCGACGTCGTGATGCCGGGCGGGATGAGCGGCCGCGACCTGGCCCGGCAGGTCGCCGACCTCTCCCCCCTGACGAAGGTGGTCTACATGTCGGGCTACAGCGACGACGCCCTCGGCAACCACGGCGTGCTCGACCCCGACGTCGTCCTGCTCCCGAAGCCGTTCACGCCGGAGGCGCTCCTCGGCGCCCTGCGCCGAGTGCTCGAGGGGCCGGCGGCGCCCGGCGGAGGGGCGTGAGGCGCGGGGACGTCCCTCACCCGTCCGTCAGGCTCGTGTCCCACGGCAGCCGCGTCCACGGGCTCTTGGGATCCTCGAGAAGCTTGCGGTAGGCCTCCTCGGTGAGGCGGCCGCTCTCGCGCGTCTCGCTGAGCGACCAGAACTGGCGCCCGATCAGGTAGTTCTCGCCGAGCTCGCGCCATGAGGTGAAGGCGCGCTGGAGCCGGCGGGCCACGGGCATGATGCGCGCCCACGCCTCCTCCTCGCTCAGGTAGCCGACCAGGTAGCCCCAGCGGCACAGCGAGACGTACCGCGCGTAGTCCCAGCCGAGCAGGCTCTTCGCCCCGAGCCGCCCGTACCAGCGGGTGACCACCTCGACCCTCTGCGAGATCTCGTCGTCGTAGCCGCGGCTCGCGAGGAGCGCCCTGATCTCGGCGTCGCTCATCCGCTCGAGCGCGGCGCCAAGGCGCTCGAACTCGCGGCGGTGCCCGCCGGCGTCGAGCCGCTCGAGCGTCTCCAGCAGCTCCGCGCGGCTCCGGACGCCCCACCACTCGACGAGGTTCTCGCGCCACTCGCGGACGCGCGCCTCGATGCGCGGGCCGCCGGCCAGGAGGTCGTGCCGCTCGCGGTTCCGCTCCGTGAGGACCGCCGAGGTCGCGAGCGCCCAGGCCCGGGCCGGCGCGAGCGCGGGCGCGGGCGGCGGTGGGGGCGCTGGCGCGGCGGGCGCGGCGGCTTGCGGCGCGGGCTCCTCGCGCGAGCACGCGGCGAGCGCCGCGCCGATCACGAGCGCGGCGGCGAGCCGCGTCGCCCACGGGGCGCGCGGGCCCTCGGCGACGGTCACCGGCCCTTCTTCCGCGGCCGCGCGTGGGCGGAGAGCCCGCGCTCCCAGAGGTACTCGCGCTCGCCGAGCCGCTTGCCCACCCAGCGGCCGAGGACGAAGAACGCGTCGCTCAGCCGGTTCGTGTAGCGCAGCGGCCACTCCCCGATCGGCTCGACGCGGGAGAGCGCGAGGATCTCGCGCTCCGCGCGACGGCAGACGGTGCGCGCCTGGTGCAGGAAGGCGTGGACGCGTCCGCCGCCCGGGAGGATGAAGGACTTGAGCGGTACCAGGTCCTTCTGGCAGCGGTCCATCAGGGCCTCGAGCTCGCGCACCTCGCCCTCGCCGACGCGGAACATCCCCTCGTACGCCGCGTCGGGCGGCGTCGCGAGCTCGCTGCCGAGGTCGAAGAGCTGGTTCTGGATCCGCTTCAGCACGCCGTCGAGCCAGCGGTGATGCGCGCCCCTGGCGAGCCGCTCGGCGTTGAAGACGCGCGCGAGGCCGACGACCGCGTTCAGCTCGTCCACGGTGCCGTACGCCACGATGCGCGGCGAGTCCTTCGGCACGCGCGTGCCGCCGACCAGCGCCGTCTCGCCCCGGTCGCCGGTGCGTGTGTAGACCCGGGTGATGCTGATCGTCATGGGCCGCCCTCCCTCGCCCTGCCTGCGGTATTCTACTCGACGTGACGAACCGACCGCGCGCCGTGCTCGCCACCGCCAGCGGCGCGCACTTCGTCCACGACGGCTTCTCCGACGTGCTCTACGTGCTCCTCCCCGTGTGGGCGGCCGAGTTCGGCCTGACGTTCGCCCTGATCGGTCTCATGCGGACCGTGTACTCCGGCGGCATGGCCCTGTTCCAGCTGCCCGCCGGCCTGCTCGCCGAACGCTGGGGCGAGCGGCGGCTGCTCGCGGCCGGCACCGCGGTGACGGCCGCCGGCTTCGTCGTCGCGGGGACGGCGGGCGGCTTCGCGCCGCTGCTCCTCGTGCTCCTGGCCGCCGGGCTCGGCTCCGGCGTCCAGCACCCGCTGTCGTCGTCGCTGGTGTCGAAGGCCTATGAGAACGGCCCCCGGCGGGCGGCGCTCGGCACCTACAACTTCGCGGGCGACCTCGGCAAGGTCGCGGTCCCGGCCACGGTCGCGCTGGGCGCCGCGGCGGTGGGCTGGCGGACCGCCTCGGCGGCCTACGGCGCGCTGGGCCTGGCCGCCGCGCTCCTGGTGCTCGTGGTCCTGGGACGGCTCGGCGCCGGCGCGCCCTCGGCGGCGGCGCGCGCCGCGGCGGGGGGCGCGGGCTGGGGCATCCGCGACGGGCGCGGCTTCCGGGCGCTCGCCGCGGTCGGCATGATCGACAACGGCACGCGCACCGCGCTCCTCACGTTCCTGCCGTTCGTGCTGATCGCGAAGGGCGCGTCCGTCGCCGGCATCGGGACGGCGCTGGCGCTCGTCTTCGCGGGGGGGGCCGTGGGCAAGTTCGTCTGCGGGCTCCTCGCCGAGCGCGTCGGCGTGATCCGCACGGTCGTGCTCACCGAGACGGCCACGGCGCTCGGCATCGTCGCCGTGGTCGCGGCGCCGCTGCCCGTCGCGCTCGCGATCCTGCCGCCGCTCGGGATCGCGCTGAACGGCACCTCCTCGGTGCTCTACGCCACGGTCGCGGACCTCGTCACCGTAGACCGCCGCTCGCGCGCCTACGGCCTCTACTACACGCTC
This sequence comes from Candidatus Rokubacteria bacterium GWA2_73_35, assembly GCA_001790205.1. Taxonomy (GTDB): domain Bacteria; phylum Methylomirabilota; class Methylomirabilia; order Rokubacteriales; family CSP1-6; genus GWA2-73-35. The sequence goes on from MGBU01000253.1 coordinate 9,352, forward strand.
GCGATCGGCGCCTCGGCGCTGGCGCCGTCCGTGGCCGGCGTCCTCGGCGACGCCCTGGGCCCCGCCGCCACCCTCGTCGTGATCGCGCTCGCCGTGCTGACGACGATCCCGCTCTGCCTGGCCCTGCGCGCCGCCGTCGCGGCGCCGGCCCGCGTCTGATGCCCGTGAGGCGGCGGGCTTCATGTAGAATCGTCACCGGATGAGCCCCCTGCACACCGACTTGGGCCTCGCGCGCGAGCTGGCGAAGCGCATCCTGACGGCCGATCGCCCGCGTGTCCGGCGCATCATCCTGTTCGGCTCCCGGGCTCGGGGGGACGCCAGACCCGACAGCGACCTCGACCTCCTCGTCGTGATCGACCACGCCCCGGCCCGGGGAGCGCGAGAGGTATCGGCTGGCGCTCTACCGGCTGTGCCGGGGCGCCGGCGTCCCGGTAGAGCCGTTCGTCATGAGCGAGGATGATCTCGAGGAGACGAAGGGCGTGATCGCCGGCCTGGCCAATCCCGCGTGGACCGAGGGGGTGCTGCGCTACCCAGACGCTACGCGGCCATCATCGATCAGGCGCTCGGGCGGCAGCGGAGGTCGCAGGCGGCGCGGAACGGATGCCCCTTGAAGCCATGAACCGAGGTGGGGTATAAGCGCGCAGCGGCAGCGAGCCTCCGAGCCGAGACTCCAAGCTGTGGGGTCCGTCGCTCCTGCCAGAGCAGTCGTGAGGGGTATTTGTGGAAACGGCTCGAGGCTAGGAAATCGTATGGCCGCCGGTTAGACTGATAGCTGGGAAACGGGCGCGCCGTAACCTGTGTGCGTTTCGAGTGGGACGAGGCAAAGGCAGCATCGAATCTTGCGAAGCATGGGGTGTCGTTCTACGAGGCCAGCACCGTGTTTGGCGATCCTTTCGCCACGACCATTCCCGACCCGGACCATTCTGACGGCGAAGAGCGGCACCTTACAACGGGGCTTTCGGCCAACGGTCGACTCCTAGTCGTCTGGCATACCGATCGCGGCAATCTGATTCGTATCATCGGTGCCAGGCTGGCGAGCCTTGGTGAGCGGAGGACGTATGAGTCACGCGAGTAACGAGGGCGAGGAGATGCGGTCCGAGTACGACATCCGTGGCGGCGTACGCGGCAAGTACTTCGAGCGCTACCATGACCAGGAGCCGCGTGTCGCTATTGAAGACTCGCCGTTCATCACGACAAGTACTGTTGGCGCTCCGGACCTCGGTAGCGTCATCTGGTCATCGTCTTACCCCCCTCCTCACCCTAGTCCCGTGATTCAGGTCGGTGCGCTCCGACCCTCGGCATCCGGTCAATGAAGGTTCGCCTGTTGCTGGCTAATTTTGCCGAGGTCAGGGACAAGCTTCTCTACGTAGTGAGCGGCGGCTGGACACTGATCGGGCCTCGTCCGACCCCCTTTGCGATTGCAGCACTGGTTGAAGTTGAATGGAACGAGACCAATCGTCCGCTCAACTTGTTGTTCGACATCGTTGACGTCGATGGGCAGCCATTCCAGGTGCCGACACCTACTGGGGACCAGCCATTTAAGATTGGTGCCGAAGTAAATTTTGGACGCCCGCCCGACGCCGTACCGGGCGAGAAGTTCTTGATGCCGGTGGCTATAAATTTTCAGCCCTTACCGTTCGAACCCGGCCGGCAATACGTGGTCAGGGCATTCTTGGATGGTACGCCGATGGATGAGACCGGCTTCCGCGTCAGGCCTCAGCCGGCTGGCGCGCAACGAAAGTAACAGATCAACTGAGATTCAGCGCCGTGCCGGCCGATTCCTTCAACGAAGAGCGGCGACCACGGTAATCCGCTCTCGGGCTTGAGATGTTCACAGCGGCCTTCCGTTTCTGTGCCGAAGGCCGCAATGCATGGGCCACCAAGCGCATCCCGAGGCCGTGAAGCGTGGACATTCTCGGCGAGGAGGTCCTCGTCAGCCGAGAATGTCCGTGACGCCGAGTCTGATGTCGGGGAAGGCCTCGGGCGCGACCGGCGCGCCGCGGCCGAAGCGCTCCGTCCGCCGGTAGCCGCCGGGCGCCGGCTCGCGGTAGACCTCGACGCACTCCTCCGCGAGGTTCACGATCCACGTCTCGCGGATCCCCTCGGCGGCGTAGAGCGGCAGCTTCACCCGGCGGTCGTAGCGGAGCGTCGTGTCGGCGACCTCGACCAGGAGCAGCACGTCGGCGGCCTGCGGGTGCGCGCTCCGGTAGAAGTCGGCGCGGGGCCGGACGAGCACGATGTCGGGCTGGGGCTCGGAGTCCGGCGGCAGCGTGACCGGGTTCTGTGGCCAGAGGATCGCGCGGTCGCCGGCCGCGCGCACGAGCACATGGTTCAGCGCGGCGACGCAGCCGGCGTGACGGGGTCCGATGGGCGCCATCTGGACGATCTCCCCCCTGATGAGCTCGACCCGGTCGTCCTCGGAGAGGATGCCGGCCTGACCCATCCGGTGGTACTCGTCCACCGTGAACCGGCGTCGCGCGATCTCGACCTCGACCACCATCGCTCTTATTAGGTACGCTGGCGCCCGCCTCGTCAAGGCGTATCCGGGCCGATACGTCCGGGCGGGGACCGTCAGGCGAGCGCGAGCTCGAGGAAGAGCGCGCCCGGCTCGGGGTTCGCGCAGTAGGGCGGGATCTCGACGAAGCCGAGCGAGCGGTAGAGCGCGATCGCCTCGCGCATGAACGGCAGCGTGTCCAGGCGCACGCGCGCGTAGCCCGCCGCGCGCGCCTCGGCGAGGATCGCCTCGGCGAGCCGGCGGCCGAGCCGCGTCCCCCGCGTCTGCGGCCGCACGTAGAGCCGCTTCATCTCCGCGACGCCCTCGGCGAGCCGCCGGAGCGCGACGCAGCCGACGGGGCGCGCCCCGTCGAGGGCGAGCAGCAACGCGCCCGTCGGCGGCGCGTAGGCGCCGGGCAGGCCCGCGAGCTCCGCGGCGAACCCCTGGAAGCACAGGTCGATGCCGAGCGAGGCCTGATACTCGCGGAACAGCTGCCGCGCCTGCTCGACCCGCTCGGGCGTGGTCGCGCGGACGATCCGGATCGCCTCCGGCATGCTAGCCCGCACTATTCACCAACGGCGAATTCGCGAGATGACGGCGGGACCGGTGGGTCGCCCGAGAGGCGGCCCCGGGGAGGGGTCGACGAGAACCCGTTCCCTCCACGCGCCCATGCGGGCCTCGCGCGTCCGGATGGAGCCCAGCCGCCCACGGGGATGCGATCGCGTGCCGCGTGGTCGAGCGACCCCTCCCCGGGGCCGCCTCTCGGGCGAGCGCGCCGACCGGTCTGGCGACCTCGCGAGTTCATCGTGCGTGAATATGCGGGCTAGAGGTCGCCGAGGCCCAGCTCCTGCCAGCGCGCGCGCACGCGCGCCTCGTCCTCGGGCGCCGGGCGCACGGTCGGCGGGAAGCGCTCGCCGCCCCACTCGGGCCGCCGCGCGAACCGCCACGAGCGCGTGGCGTCGATCAGCACCCGGTTCCAGAGCCCGGTGCCGAGCTGCGCGACGTTCCGGTCCTCGAGCGGGGTGCTCGGGTCGATCGGCGAGCCGAAGATCCCCGGGAAGATCACGATCCCGTCCTCGCCCGCGTTGACGCGGTGGGCGAACGCCCAGTCCACCTGCTCGTAGGACGAGGGGTCGATGTCCTCCTCGACGACGCTCACGTGCTTGTAGCGGTACTGCGCCGCGCTCGACCCCCAGAGGGCGGCGGCGATCTGCTTGGGCTGGCCCTGGTAGGCCTTCCGGATCTGGACGACGATGTTCACGCCGTTCGTGATCGGCGGGACGAACACGTCGAGGATGCCGGGGATCCCGGCCTGCGTGAGGATGTTCCAGGCGATCGCCGCGCGCTGGACGGAGGACATCACGCTGTTCTCGCTGTACGAGCCCGGCAGCGTGCCCTCGAGGCAGCCCCGGAAGACCGGCTCGCGCCGGTGCGTGATGCAGGTGATCCGCATCGTGGGCCGGGGCGTCGGGATGTCCGAGACGTAGCCCGTGAACTCGCCGAACGGCCCCTCGGTCTCGTACGTGGCCGGGTCGTCGCTGATGAAGCCCTCGATCACGATCTCGGCGCTCGCCGGAACCTCGAGATCCACGGTCTCGCAGCGCACCAGCTCCGCCGGCTCGCCGCGGTAGGCGCCCATCACATCCCACTCGCAGACGCCCGCCGGGATCGGCGAGCCCGCGAGGAACGGCATGATGGGATCCCAGCCGATCACGCACGCGACCGGCATCGCCTCGCCGCGCTCGGCGTACTTGAGGAAGTGCGCGCCCCAGTGCTGGCCGCCCTTGATCAGGAGGAACGGCGTCGTGTCCTTCTTGCCGATCATCCCGCGATAGATGCCGACGTTCATCACGCGCGTGTCGGGATCGCGCGTGACGATCCCGGAGAACGTGTGGATGTAGCGTCCCCCCTCGAGGTAGTGCCACCGGGGGACGGGGAACTCGGCCTGGTCGATGGCCGCGCCGCGCACGACGACGTCCTTCACGGGCCCGGCGCCCACGATCCGCGGCGGCACCGCCTCGCGGTTCTTCCGCATGACGTGCTGGACCAGCTCGGCGTTCGAGACGTCTTTCGGGAACCCGAGCGCGAGCGCGAGGCGCGCCCGGCCGCCGAGCCCGCTCGTCAGGAGCTTCGTGCAGCGCCCGCTCCGGTAGCCCTTGATGCGCTCGAAGAGGAGCGCCGGGCCCTTCTTCTCGAGCACGCGGCGCGTGATCGCGCCGAGCTCCCGGTCCCAGTCGACCTCGGCGGTGATCCGCCGGAGCTCCCCTTCCTTGTCGAGCCGCCGCATCCACTCGCGCATGTCCATGAAGCCCATCACGCCCTCCCGCCCGCGCCGCTCACGCGGCGAGCGTATCACTACTCCCCGGCGGGCGCCCGGGCGGCGGCCGGGGCGCCCCGGCCGCGCTGCGCTGCCCACACGGCGGCGAAGCAGCCGACGCCGAGGAGGTCCGCGAGCGTGCCCGGGAAGATGAGCAGCCCGGCGCCGGCGAGCAGCGCCGCCCGCTCCCACGGCCGCGCGGGCCCCCGCAGGTAGCCGATCAGGCCGGCGCCGAGCATGACGATGCCGAGCGCCGCCGCCGCCGTCCGGAGGACGATGTGCGGCACGGTGGAGCCGAGCAGCAGCAGCGCGGGGTCGTACGCGAAGCTGAACGGGATGATGAAGCCCGAGAGCGCCAGCATCATGGCCAGCCACTGCGTGCGCCAGACGTCGGCGCCCGCGATGGACGAGGTCGCGTAGGTCGAGATCGCCGTGGGCGGCGTCAGGTCCGCGAGGATCCCGAAGTAGAAGACGAACATGTGGGCCGCGAGCACCGGCACGCCGAGCTGCACCAGCGCCGGCGCCGCCATGATCGAGGTGATGATGTACGTGGCGGAGGTCGGCAGCCCCGTGCCCAGCACGAGCGCGGCGACCATCGTGAGCAGCAGCGTCACGAGCAGGCTCCCCTGCGCGACGCCGACGATGCCGCTCGCCAGCTTCAGGCCGAGCCCGGTGATCGACACGACGCCGACCACGATGCCCACGGTCGCGCACGCGAGCGCGACGGGCATCGCGTTCTGCGCGCCGTCCACGAGGACCGTCAGGAGCTTCGCGGGCCCGATCCGCGTCTCGCGGCGCACCCAGCTCGCGAGCACGGCCACGACCAGCGCCCAGAAGCCGGCGAAGAGCGGCGAGCGGCCCTCGACCAGGAACCAGAGCAGGACCAGCGGCCCCGCGAGCAGGTGGAGGTCGCGCCGCAGCACGCCGCCGACGCCCGGCAGCTCGGCGCGCGAGAACACGGGCAGCCCGCGCCGCGCCGCCTCGAAGTGGACCATCGTGCCGACCGCGACGAAGTAGAGCACGCCCGGGATCGTCGCCGAGACGACGATCGACCAGTAGGGCAGGCCGAGCGTCTCGGCCATGATGAACGCGGCGGCGCCCATGACGGGCGGAATGAGCTGCCCGCCCATCGATGCCGTCGCCTCCACGCCCGCCGCGAACTCCGGCCGGTAGCCGGCGCGCTTCATCAGCGGGATCGTGAACGAGCCCGTCGTGACCGCGTTGGCGATCGCGCTCCCATTCACGGTGCCGAAGAGCCCGCTCGAGATGACCGCGACCTTGCCCGCGCCGCCGCGGGTGCCCCCCGCGAGCGCGAGCGCCACGTCCGTGAAGAACCGGAGCAGGCCCCCGTGCATCATCACCGCGCCGAAGACGACGAACAGGAAGATGTAGGTCGCGGAGACCAGCGTCGGGATGCCGAAGACGCCCTCGACCGTGAGCATCTGGAGGTCGACGAACTGGAGCGCCGCGACGCCGCCGTGCGAGAGGAACCCCGGCAGCCACGGTCCCGCGAACGCGTAGCCCACGAACGCGAGCGCGAGCACCACCAGCGCGCCGCCGATGTGCCGGCGCGAGGCGTCGAGCAGCAGCAGCATGAACAGCACCGCCACGAGGACGTCGAGCATGCGCGGCTCGTCCACCATCGCCATGCGCGTCACGATGAGCTGGTTCCACGCGACGAAGTGGGCGCCGGCGGCGAGCGCGGCCAGGGCCGCGAGGCCGTCGAGCCACCGCCGCCAGGCCGCGCGCGGGGCGGGCGAGGCGGGCGTGAGGAAGCCGAGGGCCGTCGCGAACGCGACGTGGACCGGCAGCTGGATCATCAGGTCGAACATGCCCTGCTTGGCGGTGTAGAGCTGGAAGAGCGACCAGACGATCGCCAGCCACACCCGCGGCGCGCGGAGGTCAGGCACGGCGCATCGCCTCCCAGAGGCGGAGGGGCGTCAGGGGCAGGCGCGTGATCGTGACGCCGAGCGGGACGAGCGCGTCCTCCACGGCGTTGGCGATGGCGGCGAGCGAGGGGATCGCGCCCCCCTCGCCGACGCCCTTGGCGCCGAGCGCCGTGCGCGGCGACGGCGTCTCGAGCGCCGCGACGCGGAACGGGGGCACGTCGAGCGCGGTCGGCTTCAGGTAGTCCGCGAACGTCGTCGTCAGGAGCTGGCCCTCGTCATCGTAGACGAATTCCTCGAGCAGCGTCGCGCCGATCCCGTGGGCCGTCGAGCCGTGGACCATCCCCTCGACGAGCAGCGGGTTGATCTCGCGCCCGCAGTCGTGCGCGATCGCGTACGCGAGGAAGCGGAGCGCGCCGGTCGCGCGGTCCACCTCCACCGCCACGACGTGCGCCGAGTTGGAGAACGCGAGCTGCACCCCGACGCGGCGCGCCGCGTCGGGCCGCGTCGCCGCGGGGTTGACGTAGTAGTACCGCGCCTCCAGCCCGCCCGCCGCGCCCGGCGGGAGCGCGAGGAGGTCCCGGTAGGCCGCGCTCGCCACCTGCGCGAGCGTCACGCGCCGGTCCGGCGCGCCGCGCACCGCGGCCGCGCCGTCGCGGAGCTCGAGGTCGGCCGGCGCGGCCTCGAGCAGGTGCGCGGCGACGCTCAGGATCTTCTCGCGCACGGCGCGCGCCGCGCCGACGATCGCGCCGGTGTCGGTGCCGGAGAACTTGTTCGAGAAGTTGCCCGAGGAGAACATCCACGGGTTCTCGTGCGAGTCGAACCAGGGGCTCACGAGGACGTCCGGCGGCGTGACGCCCAGCTCGTCGGCGACGATCTGCGCGATCACGGTCGGGTAGCCCTGGCCGCTCGCGACGTTGCCGGTCGCCACGCGCACGCTGCCGTCCAGCTCGACGCGCACGAGCGC
>MGBU01000254.1:0-32635 GCA_001790205.1 Candidatus Rokubacteria bacterium GWA2_73_35
CACTACGCTTTTGGCGCCAGCGCCCCCCCTACTCTCGTCAGTTCGCGTACTTACACGTCGTGCCCCTGCCCAATAAGGGAAACATGGGCTAGGATCGCGCTCGTGAGCGCGTCGAGCCGGGTGGCCCGGCTGTGCCAGGGGGCTGCGGTGCGGGTGGCCCTGGTGTGCGTGGCCGCCGCCCTCGCCGTCTCGCTCACCCTGCGCGCCGCCGGCGTGCCCGGCTCGGCGGCGAGGCTGTTCCTGCCCTCGCTGATCTACGCCCTGGTCGTGGGCACGCTCGCGAGCGTGACGCTCCGCCGGCTCGGGCCGCGGCTCGCGCGCGTGGACGGCGCCGCGAAGTGGGCTCTCGTCATCGGCCTGCTCCTCGGGCTCGCGGTGGTCGCGACGCTCGTCGGGAGCGCGCTGAGCGCGGCGCTCGGGCTGGTGCCTCGCGAGGCCTTCTGGGCTCGCGTCCGGTCCGACGCCCAGATCGTCGGGCTCCTCGCCGTGCTGCTCGGCGTGGGCCTGAGCCTCTACGAGGGCGCGCGGGCCCGGCTCCAGGCGACGACCCTCGAGCTCCGGACGCGAGAGCTCGAGCAGGAGCGCGCGCGGAAGCTCGCGCTCGAGGCCCGGCTCGCGTCCCTCGAGTCCCGGCTGAGCCCCCACTTCCTCTTCAACACCCTCAACACGATCTCGGCGCTGATCCCGGAGGACCCGGCGCGCGCCGAGCGCGCGGTCGAGCGGCTCGCGGCGCTGCTCCGGTTCTCGCTCGACGCGGTGGAGCGTGGCGCGGTCCCGCTCGCCCGGGAGCTCGAGCTGGTCGTGGACTACCTCGAGCTCGAGCGGGCGCGCCTCGGCGAGCGGCTCGCGTACGCGCTCGACGTGGACGCGGAAGTCACGGGCTCGGGGGTCCCTCCGCTCGCGCTCCAGACCCTGGTCGAGAACAGCGTCAAGCACGCGGTCGCGCCGCGGCGCGAAGGCGGGCGGATCCGCGTCGAGGCGCACGCGCGCGGCGACCGCCTCGTGCTGGGGGTCTGGGACGACGGCCCGGGCTTCACGCCCGAGGCCATCGTCCCCGGCCACGGGCTCGACGTCCTCCAGGGGCGGCTCTCCGCCCGCTTCGGCCCGACGGCGACGCTCACGGTCGAGCGTCAGGACGCCGGGACCCGCGTGACCCTCGCGCTCCCGAGGTCGCCGGCCCGCACGGCCGTGACGGCGTGAGCCCGGCGCTCCGCGCCTTCCTGCTCGACGACGAGCCGCCGGCGCTCCGGCGCCTGGCGCGCCTGCTCGAGGCCACGGGCCGCGTCGAGATCGTCGGACGCGCGACCGACCCGGAGGCGGGCCTCGCGCAGGTGGCGGCGCTCTCAGTGGACGTGCTCTTCCTCGACATCCAGATGCCGGGGCTCAGCGGGTTCGAGGTTGTCGAGCGGCTGCCGGCGGGACCGATGGTGGTGTTCACGACGGCGTACGACCGCCACGCCGTGCAGGCCTTCGAGGTGAACGCGGTGGACTACCTGCTGAAGCCCATCGAGCGCGAGCGGCTGGACCGGACGCTCGACCGGCTCGAGCGCCTGCGGGCCGATCCCGCGCGGGGCGAGCTGCGCGCGACGCTCGAGCGCCTGGCCCGGGCGCTCCGGGCGCCCGCGGCGCTCGACCGGCTCGCCTCGCGGGTGGGCGAGCGCGTCCAGCTCGTCGACGTCGCCCAGGTCACCCACGTCGTGGCGCGGGACCGGGGGACGTACGCCGTCACGGCGGCGAGGGAGTACCTGCTCGACGCGACGCTCGCCGACCTCGAGCGCAAGCTCGACGCGACCCGGTTCCTGCGCATCCACCGGGGGACGCTCGTGAACCTGGCGTGGGTCGGCGAGCTGCACGCCGACTTCGGCGGGCGCCTCCTGCTCCGCCTCCGGGACGACCGGCGCACGGAGCTCGTCGTGGCGCGCGACCGCGTGCGCGCCCTCAAGGAGCGGCTCGGGCTCTGAGCGCGGCCGTCGGCGCGGGCGGCGCGCCCGCCCGGGCTCAGCCCGAGGCCGCGAAGCGCGCCAGGTGGTGGTCGGCGTCGCCGAACGCCTGGGCGAGCATCGTCAGGCGCCGGAACGTGTGGCTAATCTTCAGCTCCTCGGTCATGCCCATCGCGCCGTGGAGCTGCACGGCCTCCTGGCTCACGTGCCGGGCCGCGTCGGCGATCCTGAGCTTGGCCGCCGAGACGACGCGCCGCCGCTCGGCCGGCTCCGCGGTGTCCACCTTGACGCAGGCCAGGCACGCGATGGACCGCGCCTGCTCGTAGGCGATCAGGACGTCGACCATGCGGTGCTGCAGGGCCTGGAAGCTCCCGATCGGCACCCCGAACTGCCGCCGCGTCTTCAGGTAGTCGAGCGTCGCGTCGTGGGCGTACTTGATCGCGCCGACCGCCTCGGCGCAGACGAGCGCGGTGGCGTAGTCCAGCACCTCCTCGGCGAGCTCGATCCCCTGCCCCTGGGCGCCGAGCAGCGCCTCGCGCGGCACGGCCACCCCGGCGAGCCGCACGTCGGCGGCGCGCAGGCTGTCGAGGGTCCGGTACTCCGCCACCGCGACCCCGGGCGCCCCGCGCTCGACGAGGAAGAGGCTGATCCCGCCGGCGTCGGCGTCGGCCCCCGCCGTCCGGGCGGACACCACGAGCCAGTCCGCGCACCCGCCGTGGAGCACCGCGCACTTCTCGCCGTCGAGCACGAAGCCGTCCCCGGACGCGCGCGCCCGCACGGCCACGTGGCGCGGGTCCCAGCGCCCGCCGCGCTCGCTCTGGGCGAAGGCGAGCTTGGCCTTGCCCTGCACGAGCGCGGGCAGGATCCGCGCCTGCTGCGCCGCCGTCCCGCCGCGCGCGACGGCCTGGCCGCCGAGCCCCACGGTGGCGAGGTAGGGCTCGACGACGAGCGCCTCGCCGAGCGCCTCCATGACGACCATCATGTCCACGGTGGTGCCGCCGAAGCCGCCGTGCTCCGCCGCGAACGGCACGCCGAGCACGCCCATCTCCGCGAGGGCGGCCCACACGTCCTCGCTGTAGCCCTGGGGCGAGGCGATGATCTTGGCGCGGGCGTCGAAGCCGTAGCCGGTCGCCAGGAAGCGCCGCAGGGTCTCGGCGAGGAGGCGCTGCTCCTCGGTGTACTCGAAGTTCATGGCAGCTCCTCCGCGTCTACAGGCCCAGCGTGGCCTTGGCGATGATGTTGCGCTGGATCTCGTTGGACCCGGCGTAGATGGTCGCCTTGCGCATGTTGCAGTACCGCGCCCCGAGCGACGCGGTGAAGCGGTCGAAGGTGGCCGCCGGGTCCACGGGCCGGAAGGCCTGGGCCCGCGGCCCTGCCGTCTGCATCATCAGCTCCGCGAGCGCCTGCTGGATCTCGGTGCCCTTGATCTTGAGCAGCGACACCTCCGCGCCGGGCGGCCGCCCGCCGCGGAGCTGGTCGAGGAACCGGAGGTTCGTGATCTCGAGCGCCATCAGCTCGACTTCCACGCGCGTGAGCCGGTCGCGGAACCGCGGGTCGTCGAGGAGCGGCCCCGCCAGGGCCTTGACGCGCGCCAGCTCGCGCTTGGACACGGCGATGTTGCCCGTGCCCATGCGCTCATAGCCGAGGAGGTACTTCGCGACCGTCCAACCCTTGTGCTCCTCGTGGACGAGGTTCTCGACCGGGACCTTCACATCGTCGAAGAAGACCTCGTTCACCTCGTGTCCGCCGTCCAGCAGCCCGATGGGACGCACCGTGATCCCCGGCGAGCGCATGTCGATCAGCAGGAACGAGATGCCCTCCTGCCGCTTCTCGCGGCCGGGGTCGCTCCTGACCAGGCAGAAGATCCAGTCGGCGTAGTGCCCGAGGGTCGTCCAGGTCTTCTGCCCCGTCACCACGAAGTGGTCGCCCTGCCGGATCGCCCGCGTCTTGAGCGAGGCGAGGTCCGACCCGGCGCCCGGCTCCGAGTAGCCCTGGCACCAGAAGTCGTCGCCACGGTACATGGGAGGCAGGAACCGCTGCTTCTGCTCCGGCGTCCCGAACCGGAGCAGCACCGGCGCGCACATCCTGACGCCGAACGACACGATCGGCGGAGCGCCGGCCCCGCCGCACTCCTCCTCGAAGATGTAGCGCTGCACGACCGTCCAGTCGGTGCCGCCCCACTCCACCGGCCAGTGGGGCGCGACCCAGCCCTTCTTCGCGAGCGTCCGGTGCCAGCCGAGGAGGTCGTCCTTGGACAGCTCCCGGTAGTTGAGGACCTTGTCGCGCGCCTCGTCGGGCAGGTTCGCGCGGATCCAGGCGCGCACCTCGTCGCGGAACGCCGATTCCTCGGGCGAGTAGTTCAGGTCCATCCGAGCGCTCCTCTCCGGCGGGTCGGCGCGCCGCCGCGACCGCCATCGCCCGCATGATAGCGCGGGCGCGGACGGCCGGGGGCGCCTGTCTCGGCGCTAGGCCGAACGGAGCACGCGGCGAGCCGAACATGCCACGGGGCCCGCGGGCGCGCCGCTACCCGCTCGGGGTCGAGCCCCGCGCGCCGCGGCGCACGAGGCGCGAGGCGTTCAGCATGACGACCACGTCGGGCAGCGACTGGGCCGCGGCCGCGCCGATCGGGGGCAGCCAGCCGGTCGCCGCCAGCGCGATGCCGACGACGTTGTAGGCCGCCGTGAACCAGAGGTTCTGCTTGATCGTCCTGAACGCGCGGCGGCCGATCCGGATCGCCTCGGGGACCACGCGCCAGTCGTCCCGCATCAGGGCGACGTGCGCGGCCTCGATGGCGGCGTCGGTCCCCGCGACGCCCATCGCGATGCCGACGTCGGCGCGGGCAAGCGCGGGCGCGTCATTGATCCCGTCGCCCACCATCGCCACGACGTGGCCCTCGCGCTGGAGCCGCTCGACCACGCGGATCTTCTCCGCGGGCAGCACCTCGGCCTCGACGTCGAGCCCGAGCTGGCGCGCCACCGCCGCGGCGACCTCGCGCCGGTCGCCGGTGAGGAGCAGGAGCCGGCGGACGCCGAGCGCCCGCAGCGCCGCGAGCGCGGGCGGGACCTCGGGCCGGATCGTGTCGCCGAGCGCGATCAGGCCGCAGAGCCTCCCGGCCCGGGCGACGAGGACGACCGAGCGTCCGTCCCCGGCCAAGCTGCGGACGCGCGCCCTGACGGCCTCGGGGACGTCGACGCCGAGCCGCGCCAGCAGCCGCTCCGTGCCGACGAGGGCCGGGACACCGTCCACCGTCGCGGCTACCCCATCGCCCGGATACACCTCGAACTCTCCCGGCTCCCCGAGCGCGAGGGCGCGCCCCTCGGCGGCGCGGACGATCCCGGCCGCGAGGGGATGCTCCGAGCGTCGCTCGATCGACGCTGCCAGGCCGAGGAGACCCACTTCGCTCTCGCCGTCGAGCGCGACGACGTCGGTGACCTCGGGCCGGCCGAGCGTCACCGTGCCGGTCTTGTCGAGGACCACCGTGTCGACCCGGGCGAGCGCCTCCAGATAGCGGCCGCCCTTGATGATGATCCCGCGCCGGGCCGAGCGGCCGACCGCGGCGAGCACCGTGATCGGCGTCGCCATCGCGATCGCGCACGAGCAGGCGACGAGGAGCGTCGCCACGGCCGCCGTCGCGCTGCCCCCGACGAGGTAGGTGGCGAGCGCCGCGGCGAGGACGACCGGGATGTAGTAGGCCGTGAACCGGTCGGCGAACCGCTGGACGGGCGCTCGCGAGGCCTCCGCCTCCTCGACCAGCCTGACGATCTGTCCGAAGGTCGTGTCCCGCCCGACGCGCTCGGTGCGCAGGCGGAGCGCCCCGCGCTCGCAGATGGTCGCCGCGAAGACCTGGTCGCCTCGCTGCTTTTGGACCGGCACAGACTCGCCGGTGATGGGCGCCTGGTTCACGCTGGCGCGCCCCTCGAGCACGGCGCCGTCCACCGGGATCCGCTCCCCCGGCTTGACGAGCACGACGTCTCCCCGGTCGACCTCCTCGGCCGGCACCACGCTCTCGCGTCCCTCCCGCTCGACCCGCGCCGTCTCCGGCGCGAGCTTCAGCAGCTCCCGGATCGCCTGCCGGGAGCGCTCGGTCGTGTAGCCCTCGATGAAGTCGGCCAGGCGCATGAAGAAGACGATCACCGCCGCGGCGGCATGCTGCCCGATGGCGATCGCGCCCATGATGCCGAGAGTCATGAGGGCATGCGCGGTGACGGCGCGGCGGCGGAGCGCGCGGAGGACGTTGAGGAAGATCGGATAGCCACCGGCCAGGACGGCGGCCAGCGCGAGCCAGGGCGGGATCCGCGCGACGAACGCCTCGACGAGGCCGAGCCGCTCGCCGGCGATCCCCGCGAGGGCGGCGCCGGCGACGACGGTGACGAACCCCCAGCCGAGGAGGTCCGGGAGCGAGCGGCGGCGGCGCCCGAGCGGCGCGCGGACCTCGCTCACCGTCATCCCGAGGGCGCGGAGCGCCTCGCGGATCGCCTCCGGCGTCACGCGGCCGGGGTCGTAGGCGACGATGGCCCGGCGCGCGCTCACCGCCGTCCGTACCTCCGCGACCCCATCGAGGCGGCCCAGCGCGCTCTGGATCTGCCGCGCCTCGTCGGCGCAGTCGAGCTCGGCGACGCTGAGCTCGAGCGTCTCCGTCACGGCCGCCGTCCCCGCCTCCTGGCGGGCCGCGCCCGCCCCGCCTGCCGGTAGCGCGGGCAGGCCGCGATCAGGGGCGCCACCTGGAGCAGCAGCTCCTCGGCCTGGTCGAGGAGCTTCACGGCACGCTTGTCGGCGATCGTGTAGTGGACGAACCGGCCCGCGCGCTCCCAGGTGACGAGCCCGCACTCGGCGAGACAGGCCAGGTGCATCGAGGTGTTGGGCTGGCCGAGGCCGGTGCGGGCCACGATCTCCCCCGCGCTCAACGCCCCGTCGCGGAGCGCCTCGAGGACCCGCAAGCGTGAGACGTCGCCGAGCCCGCGGAACAGCTTGGCTCGCAGCTCGACGCCCTTGGAATTCATATCAGTCCTGGATGATACATGACCCGGTCGCCCCGGGCAAGGAGGGGAACTGCCGGGCTGGCTAGCCTTCCGGCCGGCGGGCCGACGCCCGGGGCATCCGGCGACGTCCTCGCGCGCCGGCGCGGGACGCGCGGGTCAGCGCAGCGCCTCCGCTGGGCACGGCGGGCGACGTACGGCCCGCGAGCGCCACGCAGTAGCGGTCGCCGGCGCACGGCCGGCAGAGCACTGTCCCCTCCGCCCAGGTCTCGCGTCCGTAGTTGACGCCCTCGCCGCAGCGCCCGCAGACGACGCGTCCGCGTCGACGGTCGAGCCATCCCGGCAGGATCGCCACCGGCGCGAGCGCGAAGAGCTCCGCGTCCGGCATGAGCCCGTAGCCCTCGGTCTGCGCCCGTCGGGCGTCGCGGATGCCGGGGACGTAGTGCGCGACGCGCTCGCGGGCGTCGTCGCGCGCGACGACCCGGACGGCCCGCGCGGCGGGGAGATCGGCGAACGTGGCCGCCATCTTCCCGTAGTCGACGTGCCAGAGGTTCCGCCGGCCGAGCGAGCAGCCGGTGACCGACTGGAGCGCGTCCGCGGCGCAGCGGTTGATCTCGACGAAGACGGCCAGCGCCTTCCCCGCCGCCTTCGGCTCGTCGATGCCGAGCGCCCGGCAGCCGGCGATCGCCATGCGCACGCCGAGCACCTGCCCGGGACAGAGGTGGCCGTGGAACGCCACCGCCTCCTCGAGCAGCGCCTCAAACGGCTGCATCGCGGGGCTCCTCCTCGACGCTAGCAGCCACAGTCCTCCTCGACCGAGATGTTCAGCTGGGCCGACGCCTTCTGTCCGTTCTCGTCTTCCACGCGGACCACCACTACGTACACCCCCTGGGTGAACGTGTGCTGGACGTCCCTGCCGCTGGCGGTCCTGCCGTCGCCGAGGCTCCAGTCGACGGCCTTGAGGCGCCCGCTGCCGCCCCGCACGACGGCCTTGAGGGTGACCGTGTAGGGGGCGTTTCCGCGCCGGTTCCTGATCCCGCCGATCCTGACCTGCAAGGGCCCCCCGGAGGGTCCAGTCTCCTCTTCCCTCAAGAGGCTGCCGCCCAGTCGCGTCGAGGTCTTGCTCAGCGCTTCCCGCGTTCGCTCCGGCATCGCCGCCGGTGGATCGGGTCGGCTTCCGGCCTTCAGCACGGCCTGCCGGCCCTCGTCGATCCTGACCCGGTGCCCGCCGATGTCGGCGACGACGACGCCGACGAGGGCCCACACGGTGCTGCGCTTCTCGCCGTCCTCGTAGCGGACGGCCAGCTCGGCGCCCTGGGCCATGATCGAGGCGTCCCCGACAGCGAGCTCGAAGTGGTTGAAGAGGTGCTCGGGCACCTGCGCCTTGGCGAACAGCCGGCCCCGCTGCAGGGTGAGGAGGGTCTTCTCCAGTTTCTTCTCCCCCTCGTACACGACGCCCCGGATGACGAGCGCGGTCTCGGGATACAGCTCGACCATGGTGCCGTTCGACCACGTCAGCACCGCGGCGGACTGCGCGGCCGCGGCGATCCGGTCGTCCCGCTCGACGACCTCCCCCTCCTTCAGGGGGCGGTCGTTCCTGGTCACCGTGCCATCGACACGGGTCGCCCTGATGATGGATGCCTCCTGGGCGGCGGCTGGCGCGGGGCCGGACAACAGCAGAGAGCCGACGACCGCCACCGCCAGCCACGTCCCCACACCGGATCGCTTCATGGTTCCGCCCCTCCTGGTGGCGGTGCCGGTCAGAACTCGAACTCCGAGCCGACCACGATCTCCAGCGCGGGGCGCGGCTGGCCTCCCCGGGCCAGCCGATACACGGCCCCCGGGATGAAGTAGCCCAGCTCCGCGAAGCCGCGCAGGCGCTTGCGGATCGGGAAGTCGAGGTTCAGGTCCACCTCCCAGCCGATGTCGCGCGTCTTGCTGGTGGTGACGGACGCCCCACGGCTCCAGTCGCCCACGGGGCCCCACCCGCGAAAGACCGCCTCGGTCGTCCAGAGCCTGGCCACCGACGCGTTCACCTTGACGTGGGCGACGGGCTCGAAGTCCAGGATCGCCCGGAGAAACGTCACGTTGGCGAGGCTGCTGTCGGCCAGGAAGAATCCCGCCCGAAGATCCTCGCTGAAGATGTTCCCGAACTTCCGGCGCTCCCTGCAGAGAAACAGCCCGATGAAGTCGTTGACGTCGCCGGTGCGCGACAGCTTCTCCTCGGCCGTGTTGCCCGAGCCGCGACCGAATTCCAGCCCGACGGAGAGGCTCGCGAGCGGACCGACGGCGCCGAGGCGCTGATCGCCCCTCAGCATGAGCGCGTAGGCGCTCAGGTCACGCGAGCGGGTGAACGTCCCGCCGAGGTAGATCAGGTCGCCGCTGTACGAGAGGTCGCCGGCCTTCCCGGACAGGGCGACGCCGAGCCACATCGGCTCGAAGTCGCCGTCGCGCGGCGTGGTGGTGACGTCGAAGTCCTTGTCGAGGTTCAGGTCGGGGTCGCCGTACTGGCCCGTGTCGAACGCCTTCAGGAGATAGGGCTGGAGCGTGAGGCCCCGGCCGGGTCGAACGTCGAGGTTCAGGAGCCCCGCGTGCAGGTGATTCTGCGCGCCCAGGACCGCGCTCCGATCCCCGGCGGGCGGGCCGGTCTTGCGGAACTCCACGTAGTCCTTGAATCCGCCCGCGACCGCGACATAGGCCGCGCCGGCGGCCATCCTGCCGAGCGGTGTCTCGCCGACCGGATACGTCAGCTTGAGCGCGTCGACGGGGCCCTCGAGGACGATGCCTCCGTTGCCCACCACCATGTTGTGCCGCCCGGCCTTGAGCACGAAGTCGCCCGTGTACTGGACGTACAGCTCCCTGACGAGCGCCGGGTTGACCGTGAGAAAGGTGGACCATCGGTCGAGGGTCCCCTCGCTGTCCTCCTTCCAGTCGAACACGAAGTTGCCCTTGTCGAAGACGAGGACGGCGGTGAACGGGGCGTACTCGGCGTCGATCCTGAGCTGGAACCGCTGGTCGAAGTACACCGAGTCGTCGAATTGCCAGGACTGGGCGGCGTTGCCGAGGTCGAGGTTGTCGCGCGCGTTCAGGCGAACCTTGTACCGGCCCGAGAAGTCGAACCGGACCTTCTCGGCCGCCTCCTCGGCCTCCTTGGCCCACTTGGCGTCCTGCCGCCTCTTCCAGGTCTCCAGCTCCGTGAGTCGGCGTCTGGCTTCCTCGTCACGGCCCCGAGTGGTCTCGGGCCGGGGCACGGGCTCCTCCCACTCGTCCGTCGCCGACGGGGAGGCAGGGGCGAGACTCGTGGCGCGGGGCGCGGGGGGTTTCGCCTCGGTCGCCTTGACGGGCGGCGGAGCCGGCGCCAGCGCGGCGGGCCTCCGTTCGCCCAGGAGCCGGCCGACGAGCGCCTCCAGGTCCGCGATCCTTCGCTCGAGCCGCTGGATATGGACCGGCGTCTCCTCGCTCTTGGAGGCGGTCGGCGCTCCCTTCCCCGTGTCGGCGGCGTGCCCTGGCGCGACGAGGAGGCAGCCGATCAGGAGAAGGCCCGCGCCGGCAGAGGCGACCGACGGTCTACCGGGCTCGAACACCGTCGACATCCTCGGGCCGGATCTGCCTGAATCCCTCGCCGTAGAAGAGAGGGATCCCCTTCATCTCGCCCTGGCGGCCCTTGACTCGGTCGATCGTCCGCCCGTGGGCATGGCATTGCGTGCACGCCAGCCGTTTCAGCAGCGGCTTGAAGGTGTGGGGCTCCTCGGGACGCACCGCCACGAAGAAGGGGATGGCCCCCTCGGGAAGGCGCTTCTGGACGATCCCGCTCAACGGCCCGGCGGACTCGATTCGGGCCGCGCGGAGCGCCTCCGCCTTCGCGACACACTCCCGCGTCGACCGCCCCTGCGCGAGCGCCCTGGCGAAGCACTCGACCACCGCCCGCTCGTCGGTGCCAGGCGCGGCCAGCCCCTCGGCGCGGCCCCTGTCGGCCGGCGCATATCCCTCGTGGCACGTGACGCAGGTGATGGGGGGCAGCTCGGACTCCCGCGCCTTGCGGGCGATCTGGGGAAAGACATCGCCGATGAGGTTCCGGTTGAGCCACTTCAGGTCGTCCGGCGCCTGGGTCTTCCGGTGCCGCGCCGCGGCCTTCCTGGTTTCCGCGCTCGCCGGTGCAGCTGGCCGTCCTCGGATCCCGGCGTTCGGCTGCCCCAACAGCCGGTTCAGCTCACCGACGACGATCGTCCGCTCGTCGGCGCTCAGGGTCTCGGGGCGCGCACGCGAGAGCAGGCGTCGCACGTCCGCCTCGACCGAGAAGCCATCGAGCCGTGTCCGAAAGGACCGGAGGAACTCGACCCAGTCGGCGATCTCGTCGACGGCGAACTCCGGCGTGCCCTGCTCGACGATCTCCAGATGCACGGCGTGGGGATGGGGGAGCTTCTTCTTCTGCGGTCGGATCTCCTCCCCCGCCCAGGTCAAAGTCCCGAGGCCCACGAGCGCACACACCAGGACCACCGCGCTCGCGATCCCGACGTGGCGGGGCGCGATCGGTGCCCGACCTACGTGCTCTGCACGGGCTCGCATAGACGTGCTCCCTCCGCGTGGCGTCCCCCGAGGTGGGCCCGCTCGCTCCGGAGGAAGGCGAGCGTGAAGTGGGCGATCGCCCTGTACCACCCGCGCCGGGCGTGCCGGATGACGTTCTCGCAGCACTCCGGGGCCCACCGCGAGAGGTGCTCCTCCAGGAACGTCCGCTGGAATTCCACGCACCGTGGGAGGGCCGCCGCGTCCCGCGTCTCCTCCAGCTCGCCCTCCAGCCTGCAGAGCGCGGCCATGAACTCCAGCTCGAGGCCCAGATGGTCCGGCATCTCGATGCAGTGATCGAGCAGGCTCAGGCCCGCGCCGCCGTAGAACCGCTCGACGGCGATGGTGACCTTGCCGCCCAACCGCTTGTCCGGGTCGAGGTAGAACGCCTCGTGGGGGATGACGCCGGAGGGTAGGACGAACAGCGCGGCGTGCTCCGCCGCCAGCTCCTCCTCGAGACCAGGAAGCCCCGGCGTCTCGGCGAGGAACTCCCGCAGGTCGGCGGGTCCTTCCTCGCCGGGACCGCCCGCGAAGGCGGGCACAATGCTCCCGTCCCTGATCATCCCGAGGAGGGACTCGGAGGGAGGCCTCAGGTAGAGGCTGGCGAGGAAGCGGTACTGGTGCTCGCGCTCGCTTGCAGAGGTCGGACGCATGGCTCGCGCTCCTTGAAGACGGCGGGAAGCCCCGCCAGCCGTTTCTCCTGCTGGTCCGCGCAGAGGGGACAGATCTCGGCTCCGTCAGCCGGAAAGGCGGCACGACAGACCCGGCAGGTCGCCTTCCGGGCGCGCAGGAGCGGGACCTCCCGCCGTCCGAGAAGGGAGTCCAGCGGGGCCGTCTCCCTGGGACGAATGGCCCGGGGCGCGCACACGACCACGCACACCTGGCAGCCGGTGCACGCCCACGGCCGGAATTCCAGGACGAAGTCGTCGTCGGTCCACCGGGTCGTCAGCGCGCCCGTCGGGCAGAGCGTCGCGCACACGCCGCAGGCCGTGCACGCACGCGTCACCTCGAACGCTGCGACCAGCCCGTCCCGGCTCGGGACCTCGATCGTCCGGGCGATCGGCGACGACGAGGGCGGGGCGCCGGACGCGCTGCGGTCTCGCGGGTGGAATCCCCGCAGGCACTCCACGAGGAGCAACCGCTTGGGACTCTCCCGGCGCTCGGCGAGGAGATCCCGAAAGCTCCGCCGTTCTCCGCCGGGGGGCCCGGGGTCCGGCGGGAGGGACGCGGCCGCCAGTCCCATGGCCTCGGCCCGCATCGCGCCGAGGAAGTCCCGCCGCGTGACCGGCCGCTCGCGCCTCCCGGGAAGATTCCGAAGCGGCACGGGCCGTCGCCGGATCGCGTCGCTTCCCCGCCCCACCAGCCCGCACAGGGCTCGTGTCCGGCCGACGACCTTCTCCAGATGAGCGACGGCCCGCGCGGACGGGCACAGCTCGCACGGCGGCTCGAGGAGCTCGGTGGCCGTCGCGCCCAGGCGGAGGGGCTCCAGCAGCAGCGCCTCGGTCACACGCCCCAGGCAGGGCACGACGAGGTCGGCCGGCGCATCGCCACGGGCGCAGCGAATCCGAAACTCGGCGGGAGGGGAGGCGCACCGGTCCCGGATCCGCGCGAGGATGGCGCGGTCGTCTCGTCCGTCGATCCGAAAGGCGCCGTTGGGACAGGCGGCGAAGCAGACCCCGCAGCCGTGGCAGCTCCCGACGATCTCCGCACCCTCGTCGCCGATCCGGATGGCGCCCACGGGACACAGCGCGGCGCAGATCGCGCACGCCGACCTGGGCGTGCGGAAGCGTGAGCAGAGGGACCGCTCGACGACCACGGGCCGCGCCGCGCCTGGGGCGCCTTCCACGCCGACCTACCTCGTGTAGAGGACCGACGGCTCGGTCGCCGTCGTTCCCCCGACGAAGCCGAGCGAGACCCTCGCGGCCCGCTTCTCCCTCATCAGCCGGATGAGGTCATCCACCTCGCCGAAGAACCGCGTCCGCGCCACGCAGGTGTCCACGCAGGCGGGGCGCAGCCCCTTCTCCAGCCGGTGCACGCAGAGGGTGCACTTCTCCATCACCTGCGCCTCCGCGTTGAACTGCGGGTGCCCGAACGGGCACGCCCAGGCGCAGTACCGGCAGCCGATGCACTTGTCCTTGTTGATGAGGACGATGCCGTCTTCCTTCCGCTTCGTGATCGCGCCGACGGGGCAGGCCGCCTGGCACGCGGGCTTGCCGCAGTGCATGCAGGGCATCGGCACGAAGTAGACGCGCAGGCCGGGCGTCTGGTGCGGGTCCCTGAACTCGCCGACCTCCACCTCGGTGACGCGGTTGTAGTCCACGCCGACCGGGGTGTTGTTCTCGGCCTTGCAGGCCATCGTGCACGCATGGCATCCGATGCAGTACTCGAGATCCACCCAGAGGGCGTACTGCTTCGGCCCCTTCTTCTTGAGGCTCGCCTGGACGGTCTCCTCGGGCATCAACGCCCCCACTTCAGCCATGGAGAGTCTCCTTTCCGCCGCGAGGGCGCTCTACACTCTCTCGACCTTGAGCGGCGTCCCGTAGCTCTGCGTCCCCCCGCCCACCGGGTCGAGCATCACGACGTTCTTCAAGACCGGGTCGGCCATGTACAGCGGATTGATGTGGAAGCCGGCGCCGATCCGCTCGTCCCACGGCTGCTCCTTGCCGTTCATGGCCCATTTCCGGGCCCCCGCGCCGAACCGCCCGTAGGAGTTCGACACCGAGAACAGACCCGGCCGGATCCGGCTCGTCACGCGGACCTGGAACCGGTACCAGCCGTCCCCCATGGAGTTGCCGTAGAGGGGGATGTGCTTGCTGGAAGGCGACTTCGCCTTGACCCAGTCGCCGGTCTTCACGCCCAGGCGCTCGGCGTCCACCGGGTTGATCTCGGCGTAGTTCTGCGGCCTGAGGGACGCGAGCCACAGGTTGTTCATCGTCCGCGACTGCGTGTGGAAGGCGTCCTTGTAGGTGTGGAGCATGAAGGGATACTCGTTCCAGATCGCGGGATCGAGGGGCTGCTCGCGGCAGTCGAAGATCGTCCGATAGAGGGGAAGCCCGTCGAAGTACTTGCCCGTCATGCTGTTCCGGTTGAGGGCGACGACCTGCTGGTACGCGTAGAGGGCGCGGACCGGCCTGCCGCCGGGGAAGGCGACGTAGTCACCGGCGTACTGCCGCTTCGGGGCCGGGTTCTCGAACTTGCCGCCCAGACGGACGAGGCTGCCCTTGGGGTCCAGGCCCTCTTTGAAGTCGTAGTGCTTGTAGTACTCGTTCCAGTAGTCCCACGAGTTCATGATGTGCACGCCCGGCCCCCCGCCATCCCTGCCGAAGCCGGGGAGCCCGCACTCGAGGGCGAGGGCGATCAGGACGTCGTCCGCCATCCGCGTGTCGGGACGGATCGGCCGGTACCCGTGGGTCTTCGGATCGAAGGCGCCCACGACGGGCTGCCGCAGGCCCCAGACCTGGGTCTTCACCGGCGGGTACGTCTTGAAGCCGCCGAGCCGCTCCAGGTACTCGGTGTCGGGGAGGATGTAGTCGCAGAGCATGCTGGTCTCGCCCATGTAGGCGTCGATCGAGAAGGTCAGCGGCATCGCCTTCACGTCCAGCAGCGCCTCGACCACCGGCACGTTGTAGGGCATCGTGTACACGGGATCGTTGTAGTAGTTGAGGTAGGCCTTGACCCGGTACGGATAACCCATCCTCACGGAGGCGAAGAACTCGGGCGTCACCGTCCGCCTCGCCAGCGGGAACCACGGCCGGGTGGCGGTCGGCTTCTTGCCCTGGTACTTCGCCTTGTGGCGGCAGACCGAGACGCCCTCGGGCTTGCGCAGCTTGCCCTTCACCCCGCCCTTGTAGGCGCCGTGGCCCGGGGTGAACCCGCCCTTCCGGTCGATGTTGTCCACGAGCATGTTCAGGACGCACACCGCCTGGCCGTTCCAGTACCCGTTGGTGTGCTGCACGGGGCCCCGGAACATCTCGATCACCGGGTGCTTCGCCGCGGAGAACTCCCCGGCGATCCGGGCGATGGTCCCCGGCGCGATGTCGCAGGCGCGCTCGCACTCCTCGAGCGTGCGTTCCTGGACGCGCTCGCGCAGCATCCGGAAGACGGTCTTGTACTCCACGTCGCCGATCACGATCGCGGCATCCAGGTCCGCCGGCCCCTCCACCTCCTGGAGCATCCTGGGCTGGCCGTTGACCAGGACCACGAAATCGCTCTGGCCGAGACCCGCCTCCTTCCCGGTGAGATAGATCTTCGGCTCCTTCGCGGCGCGGACGAGGTAGGTCATGTCCGTCCAGTTCCGATGCCCCCGCTTCTTCGCCACGACCTCGTTCGGAATGGACAGGTAGTCCTTCTTGTAGCCGTTGTTCTCGATGAGCCAGCGCATCATGCCGAGGACGAAGAACGCATCGGTCGTCGGCTTGAGCGGGACCCACTCTCCCACCCCGTTGTGGGTCGCCTTGGCCGCCGCGTTGGAGAAGCGCGGGTCCACCACGACGTGCTTGAACCGCTGGGCGTAGGGACCGAGGCGCTTGGCGAACTTCTGGAGGTACCGCGCCCGGAGCTGCATCGGATAGTCGGCGGCCGTGAGGTTGGAGCCGAGGCTGATCAGGTAGTCGCAGTACTCGTAGTCGGCGTAGGCCCCGATCTCGTAGGGCGGCAGGTTCAGGACGTCCTCGACGACGTTGTAGAACGTCCCCGCGCAGCGGCTGCAGTGGTTGAGCATGTTGGGAACGCCGCAGGCCTCCACGACGAAGCGTGGCGTCAGCGGCGACTGCTCGTTCCGGCCGTGGGCCCAGACGAACTGGTTCCGCTTCGGCCCGTAGCCGCCGGGCGGTGCCTCGTCGAGGAAGTCGGACTCCTCCTTGCCGATGGCCCGGTTGTCGTTCAGGATCGACTTCAACCCCTCGACGACGCGCTGCTCCTCTCCCGCGACGTCCTTGAACAGGTGCCCGCCGTGGCAGATCTCCTTGATGGCCTGGTCCCAGGCGATCGTCTTCCACTTCCCCGCCCCGCGGGGCCCCACGCGCTTCAGCGGATGCTGGAGCCTGAAGGGGCTGTAGAGGGCGTAGATGCCGGCCTGGCCCTTGGCGCACAGCGAGCCCACATCCTTCCCCGTGAGCCCGGCGTCGAGGTCGGATTCGACGACGACGTCGCCCTTGGCGACGTAGTCGTAGTTGTTGGGATGGTAGGGATTCCCGGTCAACCGCTTCAGCTCCCCGTTCAGCACGGTCGCCTGGATCCCGCAGCCCCCGTGGCACATGAGGCACACGCTCCGGATGAGCTGGGCGTCCTCGGTCACGGCGTCGGGCTGCGAGCCCGACTTGCCCACCTGCTCCTTCCACTCCGCCGCCGCCGCTTCCCGGAAGTTCGGGGCGGCCGTGGCAGCCGCGGCCGCGGTGGCCAGCTTGAGGAATGTCCGTCGCCTCATGTCACCGCGCATGGTCATCTCCTCCCTCTCTCGGCCGCTCGTTCGGCACGGATCTGGCCCGTGTAGATCGGCACGGTGAACTTCACCATCAGGGTGAACAGCAGGGCTCCCGTCGCCCAGATCCCCGCGGCGATGATCCCCTCGGAGACGGTCGGCCAGTACTCGTAGATCTCGCCCAGGGTGTCGGGGACGAAGCCCGGGACGACGAGGCCCATGCCCTTCTCGACGTAGACGCCGAGCACGATCAGGACCGCGCCGAGGTTGAGGAACAGGGGGCGCTCCCGGAGTCTGGGCACGAGGAAGATCAGGAACGCGATCAGGTTGAACGCCGTCGCTTCCCAGATCCAGGGCTGGAGCATGCCCTGCCCCCGCAGGCCGAAGTAGAGGTACTCGAGCGGGGCCATGTGGACGCTGCCCGAGTAGAACTCCTTGAACATCTCCGCGCCGAGGAGCAGGACGTTGACCCCCATGGCATAGGCGATCAGCTCGGCGATCTTGAAGAGCGCCTTGTTGTCGACCTCGACGGCGGAGAACCTCCGGATGAGCTGCAGGATGATCAGCATCAGCGCCGGGCCCGAGCAGAAGGCGGACGCCAGGAAGCGCGGGGCAAGGATCGACGCGTTCCAGAACGGGCGGGAGGGCAGGCCGTTGTACAGGAACGCCGTGATCGTGTGGATGCTGACGGCCCACGGGATGGAGAGCACGATCAGCGGGAAGATGAGCGAGAGCCTGTACTCCCTTCCCGTCGCCAGCCGCCACAGCGCGTACAGGACGAGCAGCACGTTGATCGCCAGGTACCCGAGCAGCGCGAGCGCGTCCCAGATGAAGAGCGAGCTGGGGAAGTTCATGATGCCGAGGACCGGCCAGGCGTGCCAGACCCGGAGCGGCTGTCCCAGGTCGACCATGATGAAGAGCGCGCACATGATGACCGCGGTGATCGCGACCATCTCGCCGAAGAGCACGATCTCCCGGATGGGCCTGAACTGGTAGAGGTACGCGGGGATCACCAGCAGAATGGCCGCGGCGGCGATCCCCACGAGGAAGGTGAAGTTGGCGATGTAGAAGCCCCAGGACACCTGGTCCCGCATGGCGGTCGTGATCAGGCCCCGGTCGAGCTGGCGCACGTAGCGCGAGATCGCCAGGCCGATGAGGGCCAGGAGGAAGACCATCCAGGCGTAGTAGCGGACATCGCCTCTGACGACCCGCCCGGCGGCGGCACGGAACACGCTGAGCATGAGCGGCGCGGCTCCTCCTTGAGTCAGGGCCTCAGGCTGAGAAGAAGTAGTAGAACTTCGGCTCCGTGTTCAGGTCCTCCTTGAGTCGGAACACCCGCTTGTGCTCGATCAGGTAGCGGATCTCGCTGCCCGGATCGAGGAGGTTGCCGAACTTCCGGGCGCCCACGGGACACGCCTCGACGCACGCGGGGTATCGCCCGGCTCGCACCCGGTGGATGCAGAGCGTGCACTTCTCCACCACGCCCTTGGGTCGCGGACGGTTGCCGAGGTAGTGGGTGTCGGGATTCACCTCGTCGACGGGAATCGTCGGCTCCGCCCAGTTGAAGCGTCTGGCGCCGAAAGGACAGGCGGCCATGCAATACCGGCAGCCGATGCACCAGTTGTAGTCGACGACGACGATGCCGTCGGGCTCCTTCCACGTGGCCCGCGTGGGGCAGACCCTCACGCAGGGCGAGTTGTCGCAGAGCTGGCACTGGACCGGCAGGTAGAAGAAGCCCTCCTCGGGGACGCGGCCGGGCTCGTAGTACTTCTCGGCGTTGGCCAGGTCGCTCCACTTCTCCCCCTTCCGGAAGCGCAGGACCGTGATCCAGTGGACCTGAGGATTGCGCGACTGGTTGTTCTCCTCGACGCACGCGTAGACGCAGCGTCGGCACCCGATGCAGCGGGAGAGGTCGACGCCGGCGCCGAAGACGACGCCGGGCATCGCGCGGGTCGTGCTGATCCGGATGTCCTTCCGCCACCGGTGCCTGGCCTCCCGTTCCAGCCGCTCGACCGTCCGCCGGATCTCCTCCTCGCTCATCTCGCGGAAGTGCTTCTGGAAGAACGCGGTCCAGTCGAGGGCGGCGGCCGGGCCGGTGGGCAGGGCCGTGGCGCCGAGCCCGAGCGCCAAGCCCTTGGTGAAGGCTCGCCGGGAGACCGTCGCCGGCCGTCCGCTCTCGCTCGGTGTGTCGTCCATGCGCCCGGCCCTATCTGAGGTTGGCGGGTTTGACGGGGGCCGGCTTCGGCTGGATCGGCCGGTACCGGGGCTCGTGCGCGTCGTGGCAGCTCACGCAGAGCCGGTAGTACCGGTCGCCGTTCCAGGCGCCCGTCCGCTTGCCGTGAAGGCCCGCCTTCCAGTCCCGGAAGACGGTCCCGTGACACTGCCCGCAGAGGACGAACGACTTCTCGTACTCGACGAGCTCGCCGTTGGGCAGCCGCAGCTTGTCCCCCTCGTGACAGTCGAGACACCACCGCTGCGTCTCGGCGTGCTTCAGGGTGACGTTGGTGTGCGCCAGCTCGAGCGCTCGCTTCTCGCTGTTGGGCTTGAGGTGCCGGTGGCACTTCGAGCACGGAAAGCTCTTCGGGGACAGCGTGTGGGGGACGAGCCGCGTCGGCAGGTCGCTCCCCGGCTCCGCGCGCACGCCCGCGGTCCGGCCCTGCCCGGCGGCCATCCCGACGAGGAGGGCGGTGGCGGCCACGCTCGCGACCAGCGCGCCCCTCACGGCGCGCGCCCCGCCGCCAGGGCCGCCACCGTCCGGTACAGCACGTCGAGGTCGAGCGGCTTGAGCAGGTACGCGTCGACGGCGAGGGCCGTGGCCTCCCGCCGCAGCTCCTCGCGGTCGTACGCGGTGCACCAGATCACCGGGGTGCGTCCCCGGGCGCGGATGGCCCGCGTCAGCTCCACGCCGTCCACCTCCGGCATCACCACGTCGGTCACGACCACGTCCACCGCCTGTTCATCGAGGCGCGCCAGCGCCTCCTTGCCGTTCGCCGCCTCGACGACCTCGAACTCGCGCCCGAGGAGGTCGCGAACGCCGAATCGTGACAGCGCATCGTCTTCCGCCACCAGCACTCGCGCGGTGCGCACGCAACGGCCCCCTTCTCTCCTTCACCGAGCCCAGGGGCGCTCGAGCCATTCGGCCTCAAGCAACGCCGGTGCCACGGGTGGCGGCCACGGCGTGACGCGCAAACCCGCGCCGTTCGTGGCGCACAGCGGAACCTTCGGATCGGCGGGATCGCGGTGGTGACGGCGGTCCGTCAGGGGAAGACGGGACGCCGTCAGGGCGTGGTCGGGGGCTCCTCCGCGAAGAGCGCGGCGAGGCGGTCGCGAAGCGTGGTCCGCGGGATGCCGAGGAGCTGGGCGGCCCCGGACTGGCTGCCTCCGGCGCGCCCCAGCGCCCACCGGATCGCCTCGCGCTCGGCCTCGGCCAGGAAGGGCTTCAGCTCGAGGGATTCCCGGGAGGCGAGGCACCGCTCGCATCCGTCTCGCGCGTCGCCGCCCGTGACCGCCGGCGGCAGGTCGCTCGCGGCGATCACCGGCCCCGACGCGAGCGCCAGGGCGCGCTCCATCGCGTTCTCGAGCTCCCGGACGTTGCCGGGCCAGCGGTACTCGAGCAGCAGGCGGCCCACCTCGGGCGTCAGCTCCGGGTTCGAGCGGCCGAGCGCGTCGGCGTGGACGGCGAGGAAGCACTCGGCGAGGAGCAGGATGTCCTCGCGTCGCTCGCGCAGCGGCGGCAGCTCGAGCGTCACCACGTTGATGCGGTAGTAGAGGTCCTCGCGGAAGCGCCCTTCCTTCACCAGGGTCGCGAGGTCCCGCTTGGTCGCGCAGACGAAGCGGACGTCGACCTCGATCGTCCGCTCGCCGCCCACCCGCTCGAAGCGGCGCTCCTCGAGGACCTGGAGGAGCTTGACCTGGAGGTCGAGCGGGATGTCGTCCACCTCGTCGAGGAAGAGCGTGCCGTGGTGCGCCAGCTCGAAGCGCCCGCGCCGCTGCCTGAGCGCGCCGGTGAACGCCCCCGCCTCGTGGCCGAACAGCTCGGACTCGAGCACCTCGCGCGAGAGCACCGCGCAGCTCGTCTTCACGAACGGGCCGCCGCCGCGCGCGCCGACGTGGTGGAGCGTGCGCGCGACGAGGTCCTTTCCCGTCCCCGTCTCGCCCAGGAGGAGCACCGTCGAGGCCTGGCCGGCGAGGGCGTCGATCCGCTCGAAGACGCGGCGCATCGCCGGCGAGCGTCCGACGAGCGCGTGGTACCGGTCCGGCGTGTCGGGGCAGCGGCGCAGCAGACGCAGCTCGCGCTCGAGCGCCAGCCGGGCCATGATCTTCTCCACACGGATGTTCAGCTCGTCGAAGTCGACCGGCTTGACGAGGTAGTCCTCGGCGCCGCGCTTCATCGCCTCGACCGCGGTCTGCACCGTTGCGTGGCCGGTGACGACGATCACGGCCGTGGCGAGGCGGGTCTCGCGGATCCGCCGCAGGAAGGCGAGGCCGTCCATCGTCGGCATGCGGAGGTCGGTGAGCACGAGGTCCCAGGGCTCCTCGGCCAGCAGCGCGAGCGCGGGGATCGGGTTGTCGACGTCGCGCACCTCGTGCCCCTCCAGGGCGAGCTGGTGCGCGAGCGCGACGCGCGTGAGGCGGTCGTCGTCGACGACGAGGATGCGGCCCTTCATGCCGCGGCCCGACGGGCGAGGGGCAGGCGCACCACCACGACCGTGCCCGACCCCTCGCGGCTCTCGACCTCGATCGTCCCCGCGTGCGCGTCGACCAGCCGCTTCGAGATCGCCAGGCCGAGCCCCGTGCCCCGGCCGAGCGGCTTGGTCGAGTGGAACGGCTGGAACAGCCGGGCGCGGACCGCGGCCGGGATCCCGGGTCCCGTGTCGGCCACGCGGACCTCCGCCGCCGAGCCCCGGGTCGAGGTCTCGACCACGACGCGCCCGCCCCCGCGGACGGCGTCGAGCGCGTTGGTGACGAGGTTCGTGACGACCTCGCCCAGCGCGACCTCGTCGGCCAGGACCGATGGCACCGCGCCGAGGCGGCGCTCCACCGCCGCGCCGCTCGACTCGATGCGCCCGCGGAGGTGCTCGAGGGCGCGCTCGACGACGTCGTTGATCGAGAGCGGCTTCGGCTCGATCCGCGGCTCGCGCGAGAACATGAGCAGGCGGCGGCTCATGGCCGTCATGCGCTCGAGCGCGTCCTCCATCAGGTCGAGGATGTCGCCGCGCTTCAGGAAGCCCGCGGGATCCCGGCGCAGCGCGCGGAACGAGTTCCTGAGACCGTTCAGCGGCGTCGACAGCTCGTGCACCACCCCGGCTACGACCTCGCCGACGAGCGCGAGACGCTCCTGCTGGTCGAGCCGCTCGCGCAGGGCGCGCTCGGCCCGGGCGGTCTCCCGGAGCCGCGCCATCGTGGACGTGGCGTAGGCGACGACTCCGAACAGGATCGAGCCCAGCACCACCAGGAAGCCGAGCATGTAGGGCCCGCCGTGCTGTGAGCGGGACGGCTGGAACGCCGCGTGCAGGTTGAGGGGATGCCGCGGCACCCATCCCGCGTGCTCGAGGACGACCGTTCCGCTGAACAGGACGAAGGCCCCGGCGGCCAGGGCCCACGCCGCGGAGCGCGAGCACGCCATGCCGGCGATCAGCGCGAGGAAGACGTAGAAGAAGGCGAACGGGTTCTCGATCCCGCCCGCGAAATGGACGAGCAGGTTCAGGGCGAGCACGTCGAAGGCGAGCTGCACCACGACGAGCCGGGGGCCGTGGCGGGCGACCGCCGGCCGCCCGACGAGGACGGGCAGGACGAGGTTGATGCCCGCCAGGACCGCGACGACGGCCCACAGCCACGCCGACTCGCTGACGACGCCGAGCGCCGACGAGACGAGGACCGTCGCGGTCACGCTCAAGATGGCGACCCAGCGGAGGAGGATCAGCTGCCGGTTCGTGCGGTCTTCCACTTTCCCTGTCACCCGGTCCGGCCGGGAAGCACCGCAAACGGCGTACCAGACCAGAACTCCGCCTTTTCGATGAGTTCCGGCACAGTTCTGGCGCGGTATTGAGGCGACGGTGCCACAGCGACCGTCCCTCCGTCCCCATCGGCCGTCATCCGTTGATTTCCCTATAGGCGGCGCGCCGCCACGGCCACGAACGTCGCCCGCGCGGGCATGAAGCGAGCTCCCGCCGCTTCCCATCGTTCGAGCCAGCGGAGTCCCCGCGCGCGGACGAGGGGCAGCACGTGCACGGCCCTCGTCCACCGGGGCTCCGTGAACCCGTGCGCTTGCAGGAGAGCGCCCAGCTCGTCCGGGCGCAGAAACCTCGCCCCGCGCCAGATCGAGGGCACGAACCGGCGCTTGAGCCGCCGCCAGAGCGTCCAGAGCCCGGTGCGATTGAGGATCGCGACGACGAGGCGTCCACCGGGCCTGAGCACCCGCCGCGCCTCGTCGAGCACGACGGGCGGATCCCGCACGAACTCGAGACCGAGAATCACCGTCGCCAGGTCGAACGCGGCCCCGCGGAAGGGCAGCGCGCTCGCATCCGCCCGCAGCCACGACACGTCGAGCCTCGCCTGCGCGCTCTTCGCCCGAGCGACGCGGAGCATCGGCTCGGACACGTCGAGCCCGACGACCCTGAAGCCCCGACCCGCCAGCGCCAGGGCGTAGTGGCCCGTTCCGCACGAGAGGTCGAGCGCGAGGCCGCCGGCGCCGTCCGGCACGAGCGCGAACACCGCCTCCTTCTCCAGACGGTCGACGAGCCGGCCGAGCGGTGTCTCGTACCACGCCTCGTACGCAGCCGCGACGGCCTCGGACTTCCAGCCTGCCGCGTGCCCCGTGTCGTCACCCATCGCGTCGGGATCGGTTCACGCCCTCTTGTCCTTCACTCCTGCGGCCCGCAGGAGGAGCATCGCGGGTCAGAAATTCGTGAAGGCCGACTGGGCGAGGTTGACCCCCGTCAGGCCGGTCAGCCAGAGCCACGCGGGATGGTGGTACACGGCGAGGAGCACGCTCGCGAGCACCATGAGGCCCCCCAGCAGCCTGAGCCACTGCTCCATGTAGAGCGTCATACCGGCTTCCCTCCCCTCAGAAGGCGTAACGGACCACGGCATAGAGGTTGGAGTTGCCCTCGAACTGCCCGTACTCGCTCCGGCGCGGACCGCCGAAGACGTTGAGGCCGACGGTGGCCGAGAGCGCGTCCGTCACCTGGTAGCGCGCCTCGGGCCCCGCGTACCAGTCCCCCTCGTTGGGACTGGCCAGCGCGAAGACGCCGAGTCTCAGCGTCTGGTTGAGGAGCAGGCGGGTGAGCCGCGCGGTCAGCACGTGGCGCGCGGCGGGCCGCCTCGGCATCCCCGGGCCGCGGGTCGCGACGTACGCGTCGTGGTCCTCCATCACCTGCACGGAGTACTGGCCGCCGACCGTGAAGTCGGGCACCACCTCGCGCTGGTAGCCGGCGAGCAGCCGCACCGACGGGTTGTCCACCGCGGGGTCGCGCCCGGACCGATCCGAGCGCGAGTCGTAGTAGCCGGCCTCGAAGCTCACGACGCCGCCCAGCGCGGCGCCCTGGGCGCTCGCGCCGTACACATCGAGCCGCGGGAAGAAGAGCCGCAGGCGCGGCCCGGGCTCCACCTCGCCCGCCGGGGCATGGAAGAATCCGCGGTACGCGTAGAGCGAGACGTCCCACCCGAGGAGGTTGCGGAAGAGCCTCGCCCCGGCCTCGGTGCGCGCGAGGGCCGGCGAGGGCTCGTCGGTCCGCCGCGCCTCGATGGCGGCCATCGGGTCGTGGAAGGCGAGCCGCCCGCCGGCCTCGGGCAGGGTGTCGGCCTCGAAGCGCGGGATCAGCACGAGCTGGAGCGACGTGCCGGCCCAGTGGCCGGTAGCGCTCACGGCGTCCGATCCCTTCTTCAAGTATTCGAGCGGGAGCCCAGAGATGAACGCCACCCAGTCCTTCGGGAAGACGTCGTTGATGAAGATCAGGTCGCCCACGCCCCAGGTGATCACCTGCCGTCCCACCCGGAGGTCCAGCGCGGGGAACGTGAGGTCGAGATAGCCCTCGCGGAGGTCGCCCTCGACCTCGCCGCCGACGGCGTCCAGGATGAGCTCGCCCTTGGCGACCACGCCCCAGCGCTCGCCCCGCGGGTCGACCTCGAGCCGTGCCCGGCTCTCGCCGAGGACGAAGGACTCGTCGCACGCGAGCCGCTGGGTGCGGGGGCACCGATCGGGCCGGATCAGGCGATACGCGGACGCCGCCTGGAGGAATCCGTGGAGCGGGAGCTCCTCGGCGGCGCCGGCGCCCCCGGCGGCGAGCAGCGTCAGGACGGCCAGCGCCGTGCTCCAGGCCCGAGGCGAGGCACGCACCATCGGCTACCGGACGAGCTCCGCCGGCGGCGCCCGCAACGCGCGCTCGCTGAAGAGGTCGGGCGCGAGCTTCCGGTTGTAGCGCACGTCGGCGAGCACCGCCTCCGTCGAGTGCCCGGTCTGGACGTTCTTCATGAGCCGCTTCGTCACGGTCCAG
This sequence comes from Candidatus Rokubacteria bacterium GWA2_73_35, assembly GCA_001790205.1. Classification (GTDB taxonomy): domain Bacteria; phylum Methylomirabilota; class Methylomirabilia; order Rokubacteriales; family CSP1-6; genus GWA2-73-35. The sequence continues at coordinate 25,394 of MGBU01000254.1, forward strand.
AACCCCTGGACCTCGCGGACCTCCTCGGCCGTGAACACGCGCGCCAGCTCCCCGCGCCGGTCGTAGTACTCCTCCTTGAGCGGCAAGGCCGTCGCCTTGTCGACCCACGAGATCTTGCGGCTGAAGTCGACGCTGCCGGCGTCCTTCGGCGTGCTCTCGACGACCCACGCCGTGCGCGCGCCCACGCGCTCCTCGCGCACGAGCTTGTGGGTGTCCTCCTCGGGCTCCCGGCCCGAGATGTCCTCGTAGCTGAAGTCCGAGCCGGCGAAGCTCGAGCGCTTGTCGTTCGCGGCGATCCGCCGCACCAGCTTGATCGCCGGCACGTACAGCCAGCGGTCGTCGTCCCTTCCGGGATACTTCCAGACCAGGAAGGTCATGTCGCGCACGTCGGGCGGGCGGTGGAAGTAGATGAAGTAGCGCTGCTCGCCGCCCTCCTGGATGTCTCGCCGCGCCATAGTGAGCTCGCGCAGCCGCTCCTTGCCGTCGCGTGAGACCAGGCGCATCGTCACCCGCGCGCGCATGTCCTCGCCCGGGTAGAACATCGCCAGGTGCGAGCGCGCCATGATCTCGACCGCGCTCGGCTGGGCGGCCTCGGGGCCGCCGGCCCCGAGCAGCACCGCCCCCAGCGCGAGCGCCCTCAACCCGGTCGTGCGTCCTGTCAGAGCCATCGCGAGTCTCCCGTGAGGATGCGCCGGCCGAGCGGGCTCCCGCCCAGGAGTCCGACCAGTGCCGGGAGGAAGAGGATCGTCGCCACGAAGCTCGAGGCCATCAGCGAGGCGAAGAACAGTCCGACCGTCACGTAGGGCGTGAGCGTCGAGAGCCCGAGCGGCAGGAAGCCGAGCGTGACGACGACGGCGTTCCGCGTGATGGCCTTCATCGGCAGCTCGAAGACCGCCGCCTGCGCCCGGGCGGGATCGCCGACCTCGCGCAGGGCCGTCCGGAAGCGCTGGAGGTAGTGGATCGCGAGGTCGATCGCGAGCCCGAGGGACAGCGAGGCGGCCACCGCGATCGGCATGTCGTAGTCCTTTCCCACGAGCCCGATGAGCCCGTAGGAAAACACGATCGCGACGGTCAGCGGGACCATCGCGGCCAGCCCGAGGAGCACCGAGCGGAGCACGAAGACCATCAGGAGGAACACGAAGACGAAGCTCCCGAAGACGGCCTCGAGCATGCCGCGCACCATGATCTTCTGCCAGATCACGTTGATGTACGTGAGCCCGGACCACCGGAACGTCGTGCCGTCGGGCGGGGGGCTCGTCCGCGCGAAGCTCAGCGCGGCCCGCTCCACCCGCTCCATGTCGACGTTGTCACCTCGCTTGAGCTGGACCCAGACCTGCGCCCGGCGGGCCTCGCTGTCGAGGAAGTTGTCGAGGTCCGTGGGCTTGCCGCTCGTGAGGAACAGGAACAGCTCCTGGCCGATGGCCTCCTGGCTGTCGAGCAGCCGGCCGCCGTCGGGTCCGCGCAGCACCCGGTCCACGCGCTTGACGATGTCGGCGACCGAGGAGGTCTTGCCGACGGGCGGCGTCCGCTCGAGCGCGGCCTGGAGGCGCTCGATCCAGCCCATCACCTCGGGACGCTTGATCGCGTCGGGGGCGCCCCCGTCCACGACGACCGACGCCATGTAGGTGCCGCCGAAGCGCTCGTTCAGCACGCGGTCGGCCACGCGGATCGGATGGGACGGCCTGAACCAGTTCACCGGGTTGTCGTTGACGCGGATGCGCCCGATGCCCCACCCCGCCACCGCGAGGGCCAGCACGCCGACGGCGAGGACGGCGCCCGGGCGCCGGGCCACGAGCCGGTGGACTCCGGCCAGGACTCGCGCGATGCCGCGGTCGGCGAGGGGCACCGGCCCGCCGCGGCGGGCGAGCCCGCGCAGCCGCGCCTCGCCGAGCAGCATGATCGCCGCGGGGATGAACGTGAAGGTGAGGAGCCACGCCGCCATGATCCCGAGGGCCGTGAACGCGCCGAAGACCTGCACGGGCGGGATGCGCGCCATCACGAGCGAGCCGAAGCCGACGGCCGAGGTGAGGGACGTGTAGAGGCAGGGGGTGAACACCTCGTCCATCGTCTCGGCGAGCGCCCGGCGCCGGTCGCCGAGGGCCGCGTAGCGCTCGTAGAAATCGCTCAGGATGTGGACCGAGTCGAGGACGGCGATCGGCATCAGGAACACCGGGATCATGCTGCTCATGATGTGCACGGTGAACCCCGAGCCGACGAGGGCGCCCATCGTCCACAGCACCGACGCCATCGCCACGGCCATGGGGATCAGGACGAGCGAGACGTGCCGGAAGAGCACGAGCAGCAGGACGAAGATGAACCCCATCGCGAGCGGGGCCGTCACCGCCATCTGGAAGAACATCTCGACCCCGAACGTGTCCTCCGCGACCGGGAGGCCGGCGATGTGAGACGACTGGCCGGGCAGCCGCTCGCGCTCGAGGATCGCCTCGATCTCCTTCGAGATCCTGTGGCTCTGGTCTTTGGACTGGATCGGGACGTAGATCGCGAGGGCCTGTCCGTCGCGGTCCGCGAGCTTGTCGGCGAAGAGCGGGTTCTCCCGGAGCGCCCGCCGCAGCGCGTCGAGCTCGGCCGGCGTGCGGGGCACGCGCTCCATGATCGGCCGCACCGAGAGAGTGTCGCCGATGGGCCGGACGTCGTCGGTGGTCGTGAGCGACAGCAGATCCTCCAGCACCACGCCCCGGATCCGGCTGATCCCGTCGACGATCCGCGCGTAGCGCTCCAGGGCCTCGGGACGGTAGACGCCCGCCGGGTCCACCACGCCGACCACCACGAGATCGTGGACGCCGAACTCCCGCTTGACCTGGCGGTAGAAGACCCGCTCCGGCTGGCCCGCCTCGAGCATGTTCTCGGGGTCCGTGTCGATCCGGATCCGTGGGAGCTGCGCCGCGAAGACGAGCGAGACGGCCAGGGTCAGCAGGAGGACCAGCCGCGGGCGGTCGAGCGAGAGCCGGACCAGGCGGCGCATCACGCCCGCCTCAGAACGCGCCGAGCACGCGGCCGAGCGTCGTCCCCGCGAGAGCGAACGTCATGCGCGGCGTCACGACCTGCCTCCCGTCCGCCTGACGCCCCGCCGCGAACCCGCCCCGGACGCCGCGTACAGCCGTTGCCCGTCGGCGAGGTGCTCGAGCAGGACCTCGCGCATGATGTCGCAGGCGCGGAGGGTCTTGGGGTTCGCCAGGCGGTAGTAGACGGTCACGCCCTCCCGGCGCGCCAGCACGATCCGCTTCGCCCTGAGGATCGCGAGGTGCCGGGACAGGTTCGGCAGGCTCGTCCCGACCCTCCGCGCGAGCTCGGTCACCGCGATCTCGTCCTCGCGCAGCGCGTTGAGCACCTTGAGGCGGGTCGGGTTCGCCAGGACCTGGCAGATGCTCGCGTGCAGCTCGTAGAGCTGGTCGTCGACCGTGCGGTTCACCGGCTCGTCCCGTCCTTCCGTGATTGCTTACCTATCATAATTGTATATTCTCCAATTTCCGTAACTATGTAGCCCGTCCCGGGGCGGCGCGTCAATGAGGTAATCGGACGACATCCGTAGTCCGGATGTGCTTCCGCCTCCGATCAGTCCGGGAACGAGGGTCGCCGGGCTCGCGCCGCCGATCGCGTAGCGCCGCGGCGGGACAATTCCCGGCCGAATGCCTCATTGTCGCCCCCCGCCGCCCGATCTATCGTGCGTTGGACGGGGGCGCGCGCTTCCACCGGCGCCCGGGGCGTTCGCGGAAGGAGACTCCATGGGCCGTGGGCCGAGCGAGCTCCAGGCGCAGGTGCTGGCCGCCGATCTCTGCACGGCCTGCGGCGCCTGCCTGGGCCACTGCCCCTACTTGAAGACCCTCGGCGAGCGGGTCGCGTTCATCCACCCCTGCCCGCGCGACGAGGGGCGCTGCTTCGAGGTCTGTCCCCGGGCCTCGCTCGACCCCGAGAGCCTCGACCGCCAGGTGCTCGGCGCGCCCCGGCGCCACCCGGTTCTCGGCGGCCACGACGGCCTCTACTTCGCGCGCGCGCTCGACGCCGACGTCAGGGCGCGCGGGCAGTACGGCGGCGTCGCCACCGCGCTGACGCTCTTCGCGCTCGAGTCCGGGCTGGCCGGCGCGGCGCTCGTCACCGGCGGGACGCCGACGCGCCAGCCCCACGCCGTCGTCGCGCGCGACCGCGACGCCGTGCTCGCGGCCGCCGGCACCAAGTACAGCGCCTGCCCCACGCTCGAGCCCCTCGCCGGACTCCTGCGCGAGGGCGGCGAGGCCCTCGCGGTGGTGGGGCGACCCTGCCAGGTGGCCGCGGCGCGCAAGGTCGAGGCGCACGAGAAGAACGGCCGCCTGGCCGCCCTCATCGGCATCTTCTGCTTCTGGGCGCTCGCCCCCGCCTTCTACCGGTTTCTCGCGGGCCGGCCCGACCTCCAGCGCGCGATCAAGATGGACCTCCCCAAGGACGGCGACATGGCCTTCGTGGTGAACGGCCGCGCGGCCAGCGTCCCCCTCGACGAGATCCGCCCCCTGATCCGCGCGGCCTGCCAGACCTGCTTCGACCCGACGGCGGAGTGGGCCGACGTGTCGGTGGGCTCGACCGAGTACGACCCGGCCTGGAACACGCTCGTGGTCCGCACCGCGCGCGGGCGCGACCTGGTCGAGCGCGCGGGCGCGGCCGGCGCGCTCGAGGTCCGGCCCTACCCGCCCGAGCGCATCCCCATCCTCGAGGAGGCGGTCCAGCGCAAGAAGCTCCGGGTGCTGGACGCGCTCGAGTCGGGGCGCCCGGAGGCCGCGTACCTCCGGATCCCCGCGGCGCAGCGGGACGCCGTCCGGGCCCACGGGCGGGCGTGAGATGAGCCTGCACGCGCTCAGCACGGACGCGCCGGGCGAGGTCGTCATCCTGAGCGGCAACGAGGCCATCGCGCGCGGCGGCCTCGAGGCGGGCCTCGGCTACGCCGCCGCCTATCCCGGCTCGCCGTCCTCGGAGGTCCTGGGATCGCTGGCCCCGCTGGCCCGCGACGGCGGCTTCTACGCCGAGTGGTCGACGAACGAGAAGGTGGCGATCGAGGGCGCCGCCGCCGCCTCGTTCGCGGGCGTCCGCGCGATGACCGTCATGAAGGCCGACGGGCTCAACGTCGCGCTCGACCCGCTCACCAGCCTCGCCTACTCGGGAACGAAGGGCGGCCTGGTGGTGGTGGTGTGCGACGACCCCGGCGCCCACTCGAGCACCAAAGAGGAGGACACGCGCTACCTCGCCCGGGCCTGCCATCTCCCGCTGCTCGAGCCGGCGACCGTGGAGGAGGCCAAGGAGATGACCCGCTGGGCCTTCGACCTTTCCGAGGCCGTCGGGCTCCCGGTCTTCCTCCGCAGCGTCACCCGGATCGCCCACGCCCGCGGGAGCGTCGTGCTCGGCGCGCTCAGGCCGCCGCCGCGCACCGCGCGCTACGACCTCAAGGACCGCTTCATCACGCTGAGCGTCTTCCACCAGGTGCTCCACCAGCGGATCGCGCAGGCGCGCGCGCGCTTCGAGCAGGCCCCGTTCAACCGGTGCGAGGGCCCGGCCGACGCCTCGCGGCTGGTCATCGCGTCCGGCCCGAGCTTCACGTATGCACGGGAGGCCGTGAGGCTGCTCGGCGCCGGTGACGAGGTGCGCGTCCTCAAGCTCGGCACCACGTGGCCGCTGCCCGAGGACCTCCTCGGCGCCCAGCTGAGGGGCGCGCGCCAGGTCCTCTTCCTGGAGGAGATCGAGCCCTTCCTCGAGACCGAGGTGAAGAGCTACTGGGCCCAGCACGCGGCGGCGCTCGGCCCGATGACCTTCCTCGGCAAGGCCTCGGGCCACGTCGCCGGAAGCGGCGACCCGGGGGTCGGCGAGCTGACCCCGGAGATCGCGCTGCGCGCGGTCGGCGCGCTCGCCGGCCGCGAGGTCGCGCTGCGCAGCGAGGCGTTCGCGCGGAAGGTCGAGCAGGTGAAGCTCGGCGAGCTGGCGCCGCGCGCGCTCGCCTTCTGCCCCGGCTGCCCGCACCGCGCCTCGTTCTGGGCGATCAAGGCCGCGCTCGAGCTGGACGGCCGCCAGGGCGTGGTCCTCGGCGACATCGGCTGCTACACGCTCGGCGCCATGCAGACGGGGTACTTCACGCTCAAGACCGTGCACGCGATGGGCTCGGGCGTGGGCCTGGCCTCGGGCTTCGGCAAGCTCGACCTCCTCGGCTTCACCCAGCCGGTCGTCGCCGTGATCGGCGACTCCACCTTCTACCACGCCGTCGTCCCGGCGCTCGTCAACGCGCGCTACAACGACTCGCCCGTGCTGGTCGTGGTGCTCGACAACGCCACGACGGCCATGACCGGGCATCAGCCCCACCCCGGCACCGGGCGGCACGCGATGGGCGACCTCGCGCCGGCGCTGCCGATCGAGGCCATCGCCCGCGGGCTCGGGCTGCCGACCGAGGTGCAGGACCCGCTCCAGGTGGACGAGACCGTCGAGAGCGTGTACCGCCTGCTCAGGACCGACGGCGCCAAGCTCCTGATCCTCCGGAGCCCGTGCGTCCTGCTCCCCTCGGTGAAGCGCCTGCGCCGCGCCGCGGTGGACACGACGCGCTGCATCGGCGAGGCCTGCGGCTGCGGCCGCTTCTGCAACCGCGCCTTCTCGTGCCCGGCCCTCGTGTGGGACCGCGCGCTCGAGCGGGCGCGCGTGGACGAGGTGCTGTGCTCGGGCTGCGGCGTGTGCATCGACCTCTGCCCGCGCGAGGCCATCGCGTTCCAGGAGCTGGCGTAGTGCGCATCGACCCTAGCCGGTGCGTGGCCTGCGGCAACTGCGTCGCGGTCTGCCCGATGGGCGCGATCGCCGTGGACCAGGCACTCGGCCGCGCCGTGGTGAACGAGGACGAGTGCGTGGAGTGCTACGCGTGCTACCGCGGCATGTCGCAGGAGCACCTGCCGCCCGCGCTGGTGCGGGCCGTCCGCCGGGCGGCCCGCGCCTTCCGGTTCCGCTTTGACCCCGAGCCCGACGTGTGCCCGACCGCCGCGCTGACGCCCGTCGAGCTGGCCTGGCCCCGGCTCGTCAGGCGGGCCTTCTCCGACCCGGTCGTGCCGCACGAGTCCACGGGCGTGGCCGGGCGCGGCACCGAGGAGGTCAAGACCAACGACGTCACCGGCCGGGTCGGCCCGGGCGAGGCCGGCTTCACGGTCGAGTTCGGGCGGCCGGGCATCGGCGTCCGCTTCCGCGACATCGCGCGGGTCACCCGGGCGCTCGCCCGGACCGGCATCAGCT
>MGBU01000254.1:32775-49106 GCA_001790205.1 Candidatus Rokubacteria bacterium GWA2_73_35
CGGGCTCGGGCGCCCGCTGTTCCGGGAGGTCGCATGACCAACACCCTGCACCGCGCCGGCAGCCCCGCCAGCCTGCGGGACGACTTCATCGTCTTCGCGATGGCCACCCGGGCCAACGCCGAGGGCGCGGTCCCCAAGCTCCAGGCGTTTCTCCGCACCGCGGCCCGCCACGCCCCGGTGAACCTCGGCAACGCCAAGGTGGGCGGCTTCTTCCGCCCCTGCGAGCGCCTCACCCCGCTCGTCCACTGGCGGCGGCAGGACGGCGGCCTCACGCCCGACGAGGTCGTCGCCGGCGTGGACGCGCCGTCGGTCGTGTGCGCCGTGTTCGACGACCGGGCGCGGATGGAAGCCTTCCTGGCCGACGTGAGCCGGCAGGCGCTCGGCATCTCCGTGAACGTGAGCGCGCTCACCGACGAGGCCCGGCAGGCCGCGGCCCGCGCCGGCATCGTCCGGCACAGCGTCGAGTTCTCGCTCGGCTTCTGCCTGGGCCAGACCGACCGGCTGCCCGACCGGCTCACGCTCGAGCTCTCCACGATGTGCGGGCACGGCATGATCGCCGCCGGCCTGGCCCAGAAGATGGTCGAGCTGGTGAAGGAAGGCCGCCGCGCGCCGGGCGAGGCCGCGCGCTGCCTGGCCCGCTTCTGCTCGTGCGGCGTCTTCAACCCGGCGCGGGCCGAGCGCCTGCTCGGCGAGGCCGCCCAGGGGAGGGCCGCGCCGTGCAGCCGGTGAACCTCGTCATCGCGGGGGTGGGCGGCCAGGGCAACGTCGTCGCCTCGGAGATCCTCGCGACCGCGCTGGCGGCGAGCGGCTACCGGGTGAGCGTCGGCGAGACCTTCGGCGCCTCGCAGCGCGGCGGCTCGGTAATGAGCCACGTGCGCGGCGCCCGCGGCGAGACGCCGGGCCCGCTGATCCCGAAGGGCCTCGTCGACATCGTGCTGGGCTTCGAGCCCCTCGAGACCCTCCGGGTCACCGCCGAGTACGGGCGCGAGACCACGCGCGTGGTCGTGAACCCGCGCCCGGTCTACCCGCTGGCCGTCCAGACGGGCGAGGCCACCTACCCCGACCCGCGCGAGCTGATCGAGACGCTCGGGACGCTCGCCGCGGAGCTGACGGTCGTCGAGGCCACGGAGCTGGCCCGCGAGGCCGGCGACGTCAGGGCGCAGAACCTCGCCATGGTGGGCGCCCTCGTCGGCACCGGCTGGCTGCCGGTCCAGCCCGACGCGGTCGTGCGCATCCTCGGGGAGCGCTTCGCGGACGAGGTCCTCCGGCTGAACCGCGAAGCGTTCCGCCTCGGGCTCGACGCCGTCAGGCAGCGCGTCTAGTTTCATGGGGGGCCTCGAAGGGCCCCCCAATCCCCCCGACGCTCGGAGCGCCCCGGGGAACCCGTGGCGCTCCTCGACCACGCGATTGGTTCACAGGCTCTGAGTTCATGGGGGGCCTCGAAGGGCCCCCCAACCACGCCCCCTGACGGGCCGGTCGCGGAGGGCGCGGCGCCCTCCGTGCCCTCGTCCTCCACGCACACGGTGACCGCGGCGCACGCGAGCAGCGTGTCGGCGCCGGGGACGCGCAGGCCCCCTCGACGGCGCACACGGTGACCTCGCCCACGGGAAGCTCCCGCCGCACCTGCTCGACGTCGACGGCGCTGGGATTCGGCACGCCCACCGTCACGTCGACGAGGATGCGGCCGCCGCCCACACGTGCGCTCCTCCTGTCGCCCCGGGATCGTCCGGCCGCGGCCCGCCGCCGCACGAGACGGGCGTATTGCACCGATGCCAGCAGCGTATTACACTTCGGCGATGAAGACCCTCACCGTCCGCCTGCCCGAAACCCTGGTCGCTGAAATCGAGGCCGAGTCTCGCGAACGCCGGCGCTCGAAATCCGACGTCGTTCGGGAGCGCCTGGCCCTCGCGACGCGACCACGCGCGCGGCCCGTGCCCCCGGCGGTCGCTGATCTGGTGGGCTCGGTGGATGGGTTGCCTGTTGATCTGAGTCGGCGGAAGAAATCGTATCTCAGGGCCACGGGCTATGGCCGGCGTGCTCGTTGATGCCGGCTTCCTCATCGCCCTGCTGAGCCGTCGCGACCGCCACCATTCCTGGGCGGCGGCACAGCTACCCCGTCTCGCCCTGCCCTGGCAGACGTGCGAAGCGGGGCTGTCCGAAGCCTTTCACCTGCTCGGGTCGCGGGGCCGGCCCGCGCTGGCCGCGCTTCTGCGCCGCGGCGCCGTGGTCGCCGCCTTCCACCTCGCCGACGAGCAGGGCCGCGTCCTGGATCTGATGCAGAAGTACGCGGACGTCCCGATGAGCCTGGCCGACGCCTGCCTCGTGCGGATGTGCGAGACGGTGGCCGACCCGATCATCTTCACCACCGATGCAGACTTCCGCGTCTATCGGCGTCACGGCCGACAGGTCATTCCGTGCAGGACTCCATACTGAGCTGAGCAGCACCTCCCGCCACTCTCGTCTGCCAGTTCTGTCACATCGCGGCGCCTTCCGGAGGCGCTCAGGACCGAAAACGTTCGGCCGGGTCCGAGGTTAGCGCAGATGGCACGGAGCCTGCTTTGAGCCGGGGCATGGCGCCAGAGCGGAGGATCCGAACGTGAAGAGCGGACTGACCAGATTTCTCACATCGGCCGTGATGGCGGCGAGCCTGTTCCTCGTCCCGCTCATTCCGTGGGGCGAAGCCTTCCGCGAGTCCGGCAAGGCGCCGCAGCACAGGTTCAAGGTGTTGCACGTCATGAGCTACCACAGCCCCTGGGAATGGACGGACACCCAGCTCCAGGGGTTCAGGGCGGCCCTGCACGACCTGGACGTCGAGTACAGGGTCTTCCAGATGGACACCAAGCGCCGGAGCGATCCGGAGTGGAAGCGGGCCGTCGGCGGGCAGGCGCGCGAGCTGCTCGACGCCTGGAAGCCCGACCTCGTCTACACCAGCGACGACGACGCCCAGGCGTACGTCGCCGCGCGCTACGTGAACGGCCCCATCCCCTTCGTCTTCAGCGGGGTCAACGCCGACCCCCAGAAGTACGGCTTCGTGGGCAGCACGAACGTCACGGGCGTCGTGGAGCACGAGCACTTCGTGGAGAGCGTGGCCCTGCTGAGGCAGATCGTGCCGGCGGCCCGCCGGATCGCCGTCATCCTGGACGACAGCCCGATGTGGGACCCGGTCGTCCAGCGGATGAAGGCGCAGCTTCCCGGGCTCGGCGTCAGCGTGACGAGCTGGGACGTCGTCAAGACCTTCCGCCAGTACAAGGAACGGATGAAGCATCTCGAGGGCGAGGTGGACGCCGTGGCCCTCGTGGGGATCTTCACCTTCAAGGACGACGCGGGTCAGAACGTTCCCTACCAGGAGGTCCTCCGGTGGACCGCCGAGAACAGCCGGCTGCCTGACCTGAGCTTCTGGAAGGACCGCGTGCTCCACGGCACGCTGACCGCGGTGAGCGTCTCCGGGTACGAGCAGGGCCTGGCGGCCGGCAAGATCGCGCGCGGGATCCTGGCGGAGGGCCGGAGCCCGGCCAGCTACCCGATGAAATCGTCCGCCAGGGGGGAACCCCTCGTCAGCCTGGCGCGCGCGAACGCCCTCGGCATCCGGGTCAAGACGGGCGTGCTGCTCACCGCGAAGGTCGTCTCCACGTACGCCTGGGTGGAGCAGGCGACGGGGGCAGCGAGGCGTCAGTGATCGCCCTCCGGGTCAGCCTGCGCGCGAAGCTGGTCCTCATCGCCGGCGCCATCCTCTCGTTGGCGATGGCGGCGAACACGGCGGTCAACGGGCTCGTGTTCGCCCGGGAGTACTCCGGGGCGGTCCTGTCCCGCGCCTTCGTCGTCGGCGACGGCCTGACCTCCCAGCTCGACCGGCTGCTCGCCCTCAACATCCCCGTCGGAGAGCTGGTCGGCTTCGAGGAGCAGCTCCAGGAGGCGCTCGCGCGGCACCCCTTCCTGTCCCACGCGATGGTCGTGAGCCCCGGCGGCGAGATCCTCATCCAGAGCGACCGGGGTCCGCGCGCCCATGCGATCGCCGACCCCGAGATGCTGGCCCAGGTCCGGCTCGCCCGGGCCACCTCGGCGATGTTGTCCTACGAGGGCGAGCGATTCTATGAGGTCTTCACGCCCGTCTTCTACCGCGGCGAGCACGTGGCCACCGTGCGGATCGGCTTTCCGGCTCGGTTCGTCGGGGACAAGGTCACCGGGATGATCTGGTACTCCGTCGCGGTGACTCTCCTCTTCGCCGGTCTCGGCACGGCGGCCCTCGTCGTCTCGCTCACCGCCTGGGTGTCGAGACCGCTCGAGCGGTTCATCCACGCCGGGGAGCACGCGACCGCGGAGCACGCCACCGCGGAGCACGCGACGGGCGAGGGCACGCCCTCCGGCAGGACCGGCGCGGGGGCGGACGAGATGGCGCGGCTCGGCGAGACGTTCGACGCCGTGTTGGCCGACCTACGGCGGCAGCGGAGCGAGCTGCTCACGGCCAACGAGGAGCTCGAGCGGGAGATCGCCGAACGCTGGCGGGCGGAGGAGGAGATCAAGGCCTCCGAGGCGAAGTACCAGGACCTCTACGACAACGCGCCCGACATGTTCGCGTCCGTGGACGCGCGGACCGGACGGATCCAGCAGTGCAATCGGACACTGGCCGACAGCCTCGGCTACGCCAAATCGGAGATCGTGGGGCGGCCCGTCGCGGAGCTTCACCATCCCGACTGCGCGGCGGAGGTCCGGAAGGTCTTCGAGTCTCCCGCCCACACGGAGCCGGCGCGGGACATCGAGCTCAGGCTCAGGCGCACGGACGGGACCACCATCGACGTGAGCCTGAACGTCTCCGCCGTCCGGGACGCGGGAAGCCCGGGGGCTCATCGCCGGGCGGTCTGGCGCGACATCACCCTTCGCAAGCGTGCGGAGGAGGCTCTGCGCGAGAGCGAGGCGCAGCTCCGCCAGGCGAGCAGGCTGGCGGCCGTCGGGCAGCTGGCGGCGGGGGTGGCCCACGAGATCAACAATCCCCTGGCGGTGATCATGGGCCACGCCTCACAGCTGCGCGCGACGAGCCCGGATCCGGACGTCGGCGCGCGCGCGGAGAAGATGCTCGCCGGGACGAAGCGGGTTGCCCGGATCGTCCGGGAGCTTCAGAACTTCGCCAGGCCGAAGCCTCCCGACCTGACAGCGGTCCAGATGGCGGAGGTCGTGGAGCGCGTCGTCGACCTGCGCCAGCACACCCTCGCCGTGAGCGGCATCCTGGTCGAGCAGGACACCCCCCTGAACCTCCCACGCGTCCACGGCGACCCCGGCCAGCTCGAGCAGGTGGTCCTGAATCTCCTGCTGAACGCCGAGCAGGCGCTGGCGAGCGCTCGCGGGCCGCAGACCGGGCCGCAGACCATCACGGCGCGGCTCGCCTCGGAGGGCGAGCACGTCCGGCTGACCGTCGCCGACACCGGCCCCGGCATCGCCCCCGACGTCCTCCCGCGCATCTTCGACCCGTTCTTCACGACAAAGCCGGTGGGGCAAGGGACGGGACTGGGGCTCTCGATCTGCTACGGGATCGTCCAGGCCCACCACGGCCGGATGTGGGCGGAGAGTCCCCCCGGCCGCGGCGCGACGTTCATCGTCGACCTGCCGGCGTTGCGGCACGAGGTGGCCCCGCCCCAGGCGCCGGCGGCGGAGCTTCCGAGCCTCCGGCCCGGACACATCCTGGTCGTGGAGGACGAACCGGACGTCGCGGACGTGCTGCGGGACCTCCTCGGGATGCTGGGGCAGACGGTGACCGTCGCCCCGAGCGGGGAGGCCGGATGGCGGCACCTCAACCGGCCGCATGCCTCCTACGACGCGGTGACGCTCGACGTCAAGATGCCGGACCTCTCGGGGCCGGCCCTCTGGCGGAGGCTCATAGCCCACGACAACCCGCTGGTCGACCGGGTCGTCTTCGTCACCGGCGACACCGTGGACCCCGAGACGAACCGCTTCCTCGAGGAGACCGGCCGGCCCGTCCTCACGAAGCCGGTCAGCCTCGAGGCGCTCGCCGTCAAGCTCGCGCCCTGGCTCGCCGCGCCGTCGAGCGAGCCCTGCCCGATCGGCTAGGTCGCGAGATCACGACCCCCGCTAACCGGCGCGCGCGACCTTTGCACGCGTCCGTGTCGAGCGCGCGGTTCGAGGTCGAGCATGGTGCTCGGCATACGCATCGAGCAGCCGGCGGATCATCCGCTGGTACTGCGTGTTGTGTCTACGCGCCTCGTTCTTGAAGAATTCCACGCTGCGCCTGCTCAACGCGATCGTGACCTTGACCCCCTCATCCCGAAAGACCAGGTCCTCAGGGCGAGGAAGGAAGTCAGGAACGACCTTGAGCCTTCCGAGAGGTTCGTCCGTGTACCTGATGTTCTCGCTCATACGTTTGCTTGCCCTTCCGCCAGTAACCGGCGCCGAAGATTCGAATTACGGCGTCACGGTATGTGAATCGGACCGTCATGATTCCGCCTTCGACCCAACCGAAGCAGTAGTATCGCTTCTCGCTCGAGCTATGGGACAGGTCCTCCGCGAGCACACGATGAGGGTCCGCGAAGGCGAACTGCGCCTTCACGAATGAGACCCCATGCTTCCTCTGGTTCTCCTGAGCCTTCTTCGCGTCCCATTCGAAGCGGACCTTCGCCACGAAGGAAGGCTAGCACGAAGCTGCCTGGATAGCCATACGTGCGTATGGCTGGAAGACGGGCTGTCGCGCGATGCGGTCTACTTCGACCTCTCTGAGACGACGCGCTTCGTCAGTTCGCCGATGATGAGCGCACGTGCCGGGTCCCCCGACTCGTCGACCCGCACTCCGAGCGCTGTCCCGATCCGATGATAGAGACCGTCCCCGGCTCGATACCTCCGTGATCTGGCTCTGCCCTCGGGGCGCAGGAGACCGGCAGCCACCGCCGCGGCGAGATCGTTGGTCGCGGTCGCCGGGCTCACGCTGGCGAGCGGCCGATAGTAGCGCGGCGTGACGCTCCGCCCGAAGAAGGCATCCCACACCGCGTTCGCCACACGGGGCTCGAGGCCGGCGGCCGTCACGCTCTCTTCCACCGCCGTCCAGATCCTCTGCTGGACGCGCTCTCTCAGGTCGAGAGCCCGCACCTGGTGGAGCTGGGCCTCCAGGTGGGCGTAGATGAACGACGTGACATCGGCGGTGGGGTCGAAGGTCTCGCCGAGGCACCGGAACGCCTTGTAGTAGTCGGACCGATGGCGCCCCCGGCGAGAATCCTGTGGACCTCCTCGATCGTGACAGGTACCCCCTCCATCGAGGTGGAGGCGTGGACGGCCTCCGCCTCGAGGTCGCGCCGGAGGCGACCGGCCCACGCTCGGGGGATCGGACCCCGGTAATCGAGTTGGGTTTTCCAGCGGTCCAGCTCGCCGGCCAGCTCGACCACGGCCTTGGGGTCGTACGGGAGAAGCATGAGTGGATTCTACACTCAATCAACTAGCTTATTAGGTGATTCATCGACTAATAGCCTGACTCAGCCGAGCCCGAGTTGCTCCGATCCGCTGCATGGGCTTCCCAGGCGGGGGAGAATGGCGGCGGAGGTATCTTCGACAGGACGCATCTCTGGCAAGCATCGCAGGCAAGAGGGGGGGAGCCATGAGCATCAAGCGGGATTCCCGCTGCGACACCCGCGTCCTGACGCCGAGCCGCCGTGATCTCCTCCGAGGCGCTGGCGCCGTGGCGCTGGCCGGCGCGGCGAGCGGTCTGCCGCTCTTCACGCTCGCCAAACCGGCGGCGGGCCAGGCGCGCTTGAAGATCGGGATCATCGGCGCGGGCCGGATCGGCGGTGCGCTCGGCGAGCTCTGGGTGAAGGCCGGCCACGAGGTCCTGCTCTCGTCGCGGCATCCGGAGAACCTCAAGGCCCTCGCAGACCGCCTGGGCCCCCGCGCCCGGGTGGGAACACCACAACAGGCGGCCGCCTTCGGCGAGGTGATCCTGGTCTCCGTCCCCTTCGGCGCGTTTCCCCAGGTGGGTCGGGACCATGCCGACGAGCTGCACGGCAAGATCGTGCTCGACCCCGGCAATCCGTTCCCGCAGCGGGATGGCCCGATGGCGGAGGAGGCGCGAAGAAAGGGAACCGCCATAGCGTCCCTGCAATACCTCCGCGGCGTGAGGCTCGTCCGCGCGTTCAACACGATCCCCGCCGGGGCGCTCAGGAGCGAGGCCCACCGGAGGGGGGAACGCATCGCGGTGCCGCTCGCGTCCGACGACCGGGAGGCGATCGAGGTCGCCGCGCGCCTGGTGAGGGACGCGGGCTTCGAGCCCGTCCTGGTCGGCCCGCTGGCGCGCTCGAAAGGCTTCGACGTCGGCACGGCCGTGTTCGGCCGGGCGCTCACGGCCCGCGAGCTGCGGCAGGGTCTGGGGATCACGCCGTGAGGCGCCCCGGGGGCGGCGGCGCGACCGGGCCGATCACGCGACGCGCGGCGCTCGAGCTCGGCGCGCGCGCGGCGCTCGCGCTGGGGGGCCTCGGGCTCCTGGCGCCACGGGCGCCCCTCGCGTCCGCGTCGGCCGAGCTCATCAGCAAGCCGATCCCTTCCTCGGGCGAGCGGATCCCGGCGGTCGGCATCGGCACCTCGCGGCGGTTCGACGTCGGCGACTCCGCGGAGGCGCGTACGCCGCTCCGCGAGGTCCTCCGCGAGCTTCCCCGCCTGGGCGGGACGGTGGTCGACACCGCCCCGTCCTACGGCGCGGCGGAAACGGTCGTCGGCGATCTCGTCGCGGAGCTCGGCAACCGGCGCGCGCTCTTCATCGCCACGAAGGTCGGCCGCGGCGGCGCCGGGGTCGCCGCCGGCCTCGCGGAGATGCGGCGGTCGTTGGAGCGGCTCCGCACCGAGCGGATCGACCTGCTCCAGGTCCACAACATGGCCGGCGTCGAGCAGATGCTGCCCGTGCTGCGCGAGTGGAAGCGGCAGGGGCGCGTCCGCTACTACGGCGTCACGACCTCCTCCGCGCGCCAGCACGAGCCCCTCGCCCGGCTCGTGCAGCGGGAGCCGCTCGACTTCATCCAGGTCGACTACGCCATCGACAACCGCGCGGCGGCCGACCGCCTGCTCCCACTCGCCGCCGACCGCGGCGTGGCCGTCCTCACGAACCTCCCCTTCGGGCGCGGGAGGGTGTTCCAGGCGCTCGGGAGCGGCCCGATCCCCGGGTGGGCGGCGGAGCTGGGGATCACGAGCTGGGCCCAGTTCGCGTTGAAGTACGTGATCTCGCACCCGGCGGTGACGTGCGCGATCCCCGGCACGGCGCGGCTCGCCTACCTCGTCGACAACCTCGGCGCGGCCCGCGGACCGCTCCCCGACGAGGCGACCCGCCGGCGGATGGCGGCGCTGATCGACGCGGCGTGAGCGGCGCCCGATGACGGGGGCGTTCGGCAGGCTCCTCCGCCGGTTGGTCGACGTCCGGGAGCACGAGACCGCCGCGCTCGTCGCCTCCTGCGCGTACTTCTTCTTCGTCCTCTCCGCCTACTACGTGATCCGCCCCGTGCGCGACGAGATGGGCGTGGCCGGGGGCGTCCCCCACCTGGCCTGGCTCTTCACGGGGACCCTCGTCGGGATGCTCCTCCTGCACCCTCTCTTCACCGCGCTCGTCGCGCGGTTCCCGCGGCGGCGGTTCGTGCCGCTCATCTACCGGTTCTTCGTCCTGAACCTCGTCGTCTTCTTCCTCGTCTTCCGCGCGGTGGACGCCGATCGCGCCGTGTGGGTCGGCCGCGTGTTCTTCGTCTGGACGAGCGTCTTCAACCTCTTCGTCGTGTCCGTGTTCTGGTCCTTCATGACGGACCTCTACCGCCCGGCGCAGAGCCAGCGCCTCTTCGGCCTCGTGGCCCTCGGGGGCACCCTGGGGGCGATCCTCGGCTCGACGCTCACCTCGACGCTCGTGCCCCTCCTGGGCCCGGTGAACCTGCTCCTCGTCTCGGCGCTGCTCCTGGAGGTCGCCGCCCGCGCCGCCCGCGCGCTCGACGGCCAGGAGGCAGCGCTCGCGCGGGCCGCGCGGCGGGAGGAGGCGGACGCCGTCCGCGGCCCGGATCGCTCGCCCGAGGCGGCGGGGCTCCAGGGCGCCGGGATCATCGGGGGCGGCGCGTTCGACGGCATCCGGCGGGTGGCCCGCTCGCCTTACCTCCTCGGGATCGCGGCCCTCATGCTGCTCTTCACCATCGCGTCCACCTTCCTCTACTTCCAGCAGGCCGCCATCGTCGCGCGCGCCTTCGAGGGCGATCGGGAGGCCCGGACGCGACTCTTCGCCGGCATCGACCTGGCGGTGAACGTCCTCACCCTCGTCACGCAGGTCTTTCTCACCGGGCGGCTGCTCCGCTGGCTCGGGGTGGGCCTCGCCCTCGCCGTCCTGCCGGTGCTGAGCCTGCTCGGGTTCGGGATCCTCGGGGGCGCGCCCGTCCTGGGCGTCCTCGTCGTCTTCCAGGTGCTGCGCCGGGCGGGCAACTTCGCCGTCCAGCGTCCGGCCCGCGAGGTCCTCTACACCGTCCTGCCGCGCGCGGACAAGTACAAGGCGAAGAACTTCAACGACACCTTCGTGTACCGCGTGGGCGACCAGCTCGGCGCCTGGTCCTACACGGCGATCGCCTGGCTGGGGCTCGGGCTCTCGGGCCTCGCCCTCACGATGGTCCCGCTCTCCGGGGCGTGGCTGCTCCTCGCGCTCTGGCTCGGGCGGCGGTACCGGGGACTCCGCGCCGGGCCGCGAGGGCCCGCACCCGTCACGGCCGCCCGCGAGCCCGGCCCGGCGTGATCGCTCTCGCGACCACGACATCCGTGCGGGGCGAAGTCACTCGCCGCGGAGCGCTCGCAGCCGCCGGTTGAGGACGGTCATGCGGTCGTTCATCTGCTCGGCGAGGCGCGAGCTCCCGGTGCGCTTCGTCTTCCCCGGCCTCTTGACCATCGCCGCCGGGCTCGCGTGACAGTAGCTGCACCCGAGTCTCAGACCGTGCTTGCACTCGACCCCGCCGCTCATCGCTCTCATGGCTCTCCGTTCTCCACGCCACTAGAGTACCGCGGCGGCAATGCCCCCGGGGAGAATGCTCTCCCAGCGGCTGATCGGGGATCTCGCGCGCGTCAGGCGCTCTGGCGCGCCGAGGCCGGCCACGCGCGGGCGGCCTTGTAGCGCAGGTCCTCCCAGCGCTCGGCGATGTCCTGCTTCAAGAGCGCAAGGTCGACGCCCTGGAAGCGGCGCTGCAGGCGCGTGAAGTCCTCGAGCGGCGCGAAGGTCGGCTCGTAGCTGAGGCGATAGCGCCGCCCGCCCTCGATCTCGTAGAGCGGGTGGACGCCGGTTTCCACGGCCAGGCGGGCGACGCGGATCGCCAGGCGGGACTCGAAGCCCCAGTTCAGACACGCCGTCACCACGTGGACCAGCTTGAAGCCCTTGTAGGTGAGCGCCTTCCTGAGCTTCGCGTCGAGATCCCTCGGAAACGCCGCCGACGCGGTGGCCAGGTACGGCACCCGGTGCGCGGCGAGGAGCTCCAGCAGGTCCTTGCGGTTGCGGGCCGCGGCGGGCACCTGATGGAACGGCTGCGTCGACTTCGTGATGATGCCCCGCGGGGTGCCGCCCGACTGCTGGCCGCCCGTGTTCTGGTAGCCCTGATTGTCGTTCACGATGACGAGCACGTTGGCGTTGCGCTCGGCGATGCCGGAGAGACCGCCCAGCCCGATGTCGAACGCGCCGCCGTCGCCCGAGTAGGCCACGACCGTCTCGTCGGTGCGGCCCCTCAGCTCGAGCGCCTGGGACATGCCTTCCGCCTCGGCGAAGCCGGCCGCATAGACGGTGAAGATGATGGAGCTGTCGCACACGGTGAACTCGCCGGGGAAGTAGCTGCCGGCGCAACTCGCGAGGATGAAATAGTACGCCTTGGGGCCGACGGTCTGCATCACCTGGCGGAGCATGCTGACCGCGCCGCATCCCGGGCACGCCCCGTGCCCGCCGAAGTATCGATCGTTGCTGAACGGCCGGATGCCCAGCTCGCTTGCGGTCAGTCGCATCGCTCGGTCCTCCCGACGGCGTGCAGGCCCGTTTCGTCCAGGAAGTGCACCAGCCCCTGCTGCGCCGGGCCCGCGGCGGCCAGGTAGTCGATCAGCTCGCCCGCGGCCTCCGGCGTCAGGTCGACGCCGCCCAGCCCCGTGACGCAGCCGAGCAGCACGAGGTCGTCGACGAGGCCGCGGAGCGCCGCCGAGATCTCGCAGTGGAAGATGCCGCCCGTGCCCGCGGCGACGTTGCGGTCGAGGACCACGGCCTTCTGTCCCGGCCGCAGGTGTCGGACGAGCTCGCCGACCGGCAGCGGCCGGATGCTGCAGAGCTTCAACAGCCCGACCTTCTGGCCCCGCCGGCGGCGGCGCTTGACCTCCTCGCGCACCGCGCCGCACGTCGCGCCACTCGCCATCAGCACCAGTTCGGCGTCGTCCATCTCGTAGGGCTCGGTGAGCGTGCGGCGGCGCCCGAAGAGCACCTCGAACCCCTTGGCGACCTCGAGGAACACGTCCTGCGAGCCGACGACGTCGCGATGCATCCGCTCCGAGAGCCTGAAGTACTGCTGCGCGGTGGTGACGACGCCGCCGAACGTCGCCGGCCGGCTCGAGTCCGGCAAATCGGGAATGGCCAGCTCGCCGACGAAGGCGCGCACGGCCGCCTCGTCCGGGATCTCGATCTCTTCCTTCTGGTGCGAGAGGTAGAAGCCGTCGCCGCAGACCAGCGCGGGCAGGCACACGCGCTCGGCCACCCGCATCGCCAGCAGGGTGAAATCGAAGATGTCCTGGGCGGTCTCCCCGTAGAACTGCAGCCAGCCGGTGTCGCGCATGAAGAGCGAGTCGTTCTGCTGCGGCCCCAGCGTCCAGGCGGGCCCCCGGAGGGCCCGGTTGAAGACGCCCATCACCATCGGCAGCCGGTTGCCCGCCACCTCCCACATGACCTCGCTCATGAGCACGAGGCCCTGCGAGGACGTGTAGATGGCGCAGCGCTCGCCCCCCCAGAAGACGCCCGTCGCCGAGGCGATCGCATTGAACTCGGAGTCCGAGGGGATCACCCGCACCCGCTGGCTACGGACCATCGTCTCCAGCACCTCGGTCTGCGGCGTGATCGGAAAGACGTACGCGATGCGCACGCCGGCCAGCTCGTACGCGAGCGCCATGGCCTCGGCCCCGGTGACGATCCTCCGCTGGGAGGAGGCGATGCCGGCGGGCTCGTCGAGCGCCATGGTTACGACTCCTCCTCGGGGATCATGCTCATCGCCGACCGCGGGCACTCGTGGACGCAGACCCCGCACCCCTTGCAGTAGTCGAGGTCGATCTCGAACCCCCAGTCGGCCCGCTGCCTGATTGCGGCGTCGGGGCAGTACGTGAAGCAGTTGCCGCACATGGTGCAAAATCCACAGCCGAAGCAGCGTCGGGCCTCGCCCTGCGCCGCCCGCCCATCCAGCGGCGCCGCCACCTCGACGAAGCCCTCGAGTCTCGCGGCCACCTCGGCCTCGGGCTTCGCGGCCCGCGCCGTGGGCCTGAAGTAGTCGAGGTTGATCTCCGGGAAGCCGACGACATTGGCGCGCATCGGCTCCGGGCGGCCCGCGATGAGCGCGAGATAGGAGGCGAACGAGAGCGCCCCGCGGGCGCCGACGCCGATGCGGCGCGCCAGGTCGGCCCGATCGCGCCGCTGCAGGTAGCAGTCGATCCCGATCGCCGCGCGCTTGCCCGCGCCCAGGGCCTGCACGACGTTGTACGACCCCGTGGCATCGCCGCCGGCGAAGACCCCGGGCAGGGCGGTCTCGCCCCAGTCGCCGACGGCCACGCGCGCACCGTCGCCCAGGCCCTCGGGGAGGCTCCCCCGCTCCAGTTCCTGACCGATGGCGTAGACGACGGTCTCGGCGGCGAGCTGACGCACGTCCGCGCGATCCACCTGGAAGCTGACCGCGCCGGATCGGTCACGCTGGACGCCCGTCACGCGGGCGACGGTGACGCCGAGCGCGCCGTCCCGCGCGGTGATCGCGAGCGGCGCCCAGCCGGCCTCGACGCGGGCCGCCTCCTGCCTTGCCGCCGCCGCCTCTTCCGGGTGCGCCGGGAGCGCGGACTCTCCCTCCACCGCGCACAGCACGACCTCGGCGGCCCCGAGCCGCCGGGCCACGCGGGCGACGTCGACCGCGACGTCGCCGCCGCCGATCACGATCACCCGGCGCCCGAGGCGCACGCTCACGCCCTCGTTGACCGACCGGAGCAGCTCGAGACCGGACACCACGCCGTCCGCGTTCGCGCCCGGGACGGTCAGGCGCCGCGGACGGGAGAGGCCGACGCCCAGGAAGACGGCAGCGTGCTCCTCGCGCAATCGTCCGGCACTCACGTTCTCGCCGATCCGCACACCGCAGCGGAAGGCCACCCCCTGGGCCTCGAGCCGCGCGATCTCCCCGTCGAGCACGCTGCGTGGCAGGCGGTACGCGGGGATGCCGTAGCGCAACGCCCCGCCGGGCTCGCGGCTCGCCTCGTAGACCGTCACCGGGTAGCCGAGGCGCCGCAGGTGATAGGCGCAGGCGAGCCCGGCCGGGCCGCTCCCGACCACCGCCACCTGCGCGTCGTGCTCGACGTCGCTCCCCTCCGGCGCGTCGCCGCCCGCGTGCTCGGCCGCGAATCGCTCGAGCTGCGCGATCGCAAGCGGCTGGTCGTACGACGCGCGATTGCACGACGCCTCGCAGGGGTGATAGCAGACGCGTCCCGTGATCGCCGGGAAGGGGCTCTCCTCCCGGAAGACGCGGTCGGCGAGGTCGGGGCGGCCCCGCGCGATGAGCAGCAGCGCCAGCGCGATGTCGTGCCCGGTGGGGCAGCCTTCACGGCACGGCGAGAGCTTCGCAGTGTAGTCGTAGACCGGCCGCTCGTAGCGCTGAGCGCCGGTCTTGTTCTCGGTGTGCGGCCTCCAGGAGCGGTACCGGAGGCTCGTCTCGAACCCGGTGACCATGGTCGCTACACCCTTTCCACGGCCCGCCACGCGAGCCGGTCGACCGCGTCGTACCCCCGTCGCAGGCCGGTGACGTTCCCCTCGATCTGATCCCGGGACATGTCCCCGGTCACCTTCTCCATGCATTGCTCCAGCGCGGGAAGCGAGACCAGGCCCGTCAGACGCGCGAAGGCCCCCACCATCACGGTCCCCACGATGGGCACGTTGCCGCGCACCAGGCCGCACTCCTTGGCGATCCGGCTGGCCCACACGGTCGCGACCGAGCACCCGAGCTGCGCGAGCTCGGCCGCCGTCCGCCGGCTGTTCACCAGAAGGACGCCGCCCGGGGCGAGGCTCGCGACCAGGCGCGGCGTCGCGGCCAGCATCGTGGCGTCGAAGACCAGCATGACGTGCGGCCGGCGCACCAGGCTGCGATCGTCGATCGGCGCCGCCGAGCGCTTGAACCGGATGAAGTACGCGACCGGCGCTCCCATGCGCTCGCCGCCGTAGAGGGGTTGTCCAGTGACGCGATACCCGACCGCAGACAGGGCGTAGACGACGAGGTCACCGGCGGTCTTCACGCCCTGCCCGCCCCGGCCGTGGAGCGCCACCTCCAGGGAATCGCGGTCGTCTGTCATCGGAGCCGCCCTCCTTGCCGGACGATGCGCGCGGGGCGCCGGCGGCGCAGCCCATTATCCGTCAGAAGTCCGCCTCGCGGATCCCGGCGCTCCCGTAGGCCATGAGACTCACGCGGCCCGGGACGTTCGCATCACGCGGGCGCGGGCCCTCGTGCCTCGCCGGCGCCGCTCGCGGAAGGCGGCGATCCCTTCCTCGACGTACGGGCGATTCCAGCCGTTCCCCGGCGAGACCGCCCGCAGTGCCTTTACCCGGCCCGGCCCGCCGTCCTATCATCCCGGCGAGCGAGCAGCGATCACGCAAGCGCGGGAGGACGTCGTGCCACAGCGCCGCACGATCACGAAGCCGAAGGCTCGAGCCCGGGCGAACCACTACGAGCGTGACCTGGACCGCGGGCCGGCCAACTACGTGCCCCTTTCCCCGCTGTCCTTCCTGGCGCGGGCAGCCACCGTCTACGCCGACAAGCCCGCCGTCATCCACGGCGACCGCAGCTTCACGTACGCCCAGTTCTACGCGCGCTGCCGGCGCCTGGCCTCGGCGCTTCGCCGGCGCCGGATCGGGCTCGGCGACACGGTAGCGGTCATGGCGCCCAACGTGCCGGCCATGCTCGAGGCCCACTACGGCGTGCCCATGGCGGGCGCGGTGCTGAACTCCCTCAACTACCGGCTCGACGCCCGCTCCATCGCCTTCATGCTCGAGCACGGCGGGGCCCGGGTCCTGATCACCGACCGCGAGTTCTCCGACACCATCGGCCAGGCCCTCGGCACGCTCCGGCGCCGGCTCACGGTCATCG
>MGBU01000255.1 GCA_001790205.1 Candidatus Rokubacteria bacterium GWA2_73_35
GCTGCGCGAGCGCCGCGAGGACATCCCGCTGCTCGTCGCGCACTTCATCCAGAAGATCTCCGCGGAGCTCGGCAAGACCGTCCGGGGCGTCACGCCCGAGGCGCTCGCCGTCCTCGAGCAGCACCGCTGGCCGGGGAACATCCGCGAGCTCGAGAACGTCGTCGAGCGAGCGCTCGTGCTGGGCAGCGGCGACGTCGTGGGGGCCGAGGCGCTGCCACCCGACCTCCGGCGGCCGCCGGAGGCCCAGGAGATCCCGCTCGAGATCCCGCCCGAGGGCCTGGATCTCGAGACGACGCTGGACCGGATCGAGCACCGCTACATCCAGATGGCGCTCGCGCGCGCGGGCGGCATCCAGACGCGGGCCGCCGAGCTGCTCCGGGTCAGCTTCCGGCAATTCCGCTACAAGCTCCAGAAGCACGGGGCGCGCGCCGGGCCCCGCTGACGCTGGCTGTCACCCGTCTTACAACGTGCGTCATTCCAGCGCCGGGCTTCCCGCGAACCCGATGTCGAAAGGTCCCTGCTGGCGCTGGGTTAGGTGATTTCTCGGGCTTCGGCATCACCCCTGCATCGGGGCAGTTGACCGAACTTCGGATGGAGGGACTCTCAATGGCTCGGGGGTCGAACGAACGCCGCCCGGCGGGCGGAAGCCAGCGCGGGTTCACGCTGATCGAGTTGATGATCGTCGTGGCGATCATCGGCATCCTGGCGGCCATCGCCATTCCCCTCTACGCCAACATGCAGGCTCGGGCGCGGGTCGCCAAGGCCCAGGCCGACGTGCGCTCGATCAACGCGGCGGTGTCGCTCTATCAGGCGCACATGGGCAACGTACCGCCGTCGCTCGCGGCGCTGACCGCGGTCCAGATCAACGGCCTCGGCCAGACCGCAGGGCCGTTCCTGGCCTCGGAGCCTTCGACGCCGGCCGGCTGGACGAGCCCCTACACGTACACGCCGAACACCGCCGCGGACACCTGGTCGGTCTCGGCGAGCGGCGACGGCGCCACGGTGCTGCTGCCTTAGATGTGACGGTTTTGGTCAATGGGGCTGCCAACCGCGGTCAGTCGGCGGCGTCAACCGGAAGTCGCAACGGGCGGAAGGGCGCGAAAAAGAAGGAGTCGGCTTCGGGGGCTCGGGTGGCACCGAAGCTGCAGCCCGAAAGACGAGACCACCCACACAGACAGGAGGATTCGATGATCCATTGGTGGACCAAGAAGCGCTGCAAGCTCGGTGATCAGCGCGGCTTCACGCTGATCGAGCTGATGATCGTCGTGGCGATCATCGGCATCCTGGCGGCCATCGCCATTCCCCTCTACGCCAACATGCAGGCTCGGGCGCGGGTCGCCAAGGCCCAGGCCGACGTGCGCTCGATCAACGCGGCGGTGTCGCTCTATCAGGCGCACATGGGCAACGTACCGCCGTCGCTCGCGGCGCTGACCGCGGTCCAGATCAACGGCCTCGGCCAGACCGCAGGGCCGTTCCTGGCCTCGGAGCCTTCGACGCCGGCCGGCTGGACGAGCCCCTACACGTACACGCCGAACACCGCCGCGGACACCTGGTCGGTCTCGGCGAGCGGCGACGGCGCCACGGTGCTGCTGCCTTAGATGTGACGGTTTTGGTCAATGGGGCTGCCAACCGCGGTCAGTCGGCGGCGTCAACCGGAAGTCGCAACGGGCGGAAGGGCGCGAAAAAGAAGGAGTCGGCTTCGGGGGCTCGGGTGGCACCGAAGCTGCAGCCCGAAAGACGAGACCACCCACACAGACAGGAGGATTCGATGATCCATTGGTGGACCAAGAAGCGCTGCAAGCTCGGTGATCAGCGCGGCTTCACGCTGATCGAGCTGATGATCGTCGTGGCGATCATCGGCATCCTGGCGGCCATCGCCATCCCGCTCTACGCCAACGTCCAGGCCCGGGCGCGCATCGCCAAGGCCCAGGCGGACACGCGGGCGCTGGCCTCGGCCGTCTCCATCTACTCGGCGCACATGGGCAACGTCCCGGCCTCGCTCGCCCTGCTGAACACCACGGCGTCCAACAGCCAGGGGCAGATCGCGGGCCCGTTCATGGCGGCAACCCCCGCGGTCCCGGCCGGCTGGACGGGCTACGCCTACACCCCCGACACCGCGGCGGGAACCTTCAGCATCACCGCCTCGGGTGACTCCACCTCGGCGGCGGCTCCGTAAGGCCGTAGCGGCAGGTCTTCTGTCTCCCCGGCGGGGAGGGCCTTTGTGGTCCTCCCCGCCTGAATTCTTTCCGGAGACTGAGAGCCGGCGGCCCTCTTGCCAACGGGAACCCTCTCGCCCTCATGTGACATTTCTGGCCACGCGGGGGCAGACGGGCTCACGGTGATATGCGCAACTGAATGAAAAGGCTAGACGCGAGGCCGTTGGAGACCATGGCATCGGTTCTGCAGCGTGGCGGGCGAGGCAACGTACAAGCTCTGTCCACGGGTGACGGCACCACGGCGTCGCCCCCGCGCGGCGAAGCTCCGCGGACTTCGGGGCCCGCACGGGGGAGGCGCCCCTCCTCCCGTGCGGGTTGCATTCCCAGCAGCGCTCGACGTGCCATCATAAGGAGCCTAGCTAAGGAGCCTAGCTAGCGTCCAACATGGAGACCACGAACGTCGCGACAGCCCCTCCAGCCGTCCCGATCGCCGACCGCGCGCAGGACGCGATGCTCGGCGCGGTCGCCCGCGCCCTCCGCGCCGGCGTGGTCCCGCTCGCGATCGCGCTGGTCACCTTCGCGGTCTTCTCGCCGGCGCTCTGGAACGGGTTCGTCGACTGGGACGACGAGATCACTCTCTACAAGAATCCGAACTGGCGTGGTCTCGGGGCGCCCCAGCTCAAATACTTCTTCACGACGCGCCTGATGGGCCACTACATCCCGGTCACATGGCTCACGTTCGGACTCGACTACGAGTTGTGGGGGATGAACCCGAGCGGTTACCACCTCACGAGCCTGCTGATCTACGCCGCGAGCATGGCGGTGCTCTACTTCGTCGCGCTCGAGCTGCTCGCGAAGGCGACGACGCTCGCCGGGGCGCCGCTGCGCGTCGCCGCCGTCGCGGCGACGCTGTTCTTCGCCCTGCACCCGCTGCGCGCGGAGTCGGTCGCCTGGGCGACCGAGCGGCGTGACGTGCTCTCGGGGCTCTTCTACCTGCTCACGGTCCTCGCGTACGTCCGCGCGGTCGGCGCCCGCGGCGGGCGGCGCGCCGGCGCGCTCGTCGCGTCGATCGGCTTCTACCTGCTGGCCCTCGGCTCCAAGGGGAGCGTGATGGTGCTCCCGGCCGTCCTGATCCTGCTCGACGTCTACCCGCTCCGCCGGCTCGGTGGCGGCTGGGGCGGGTGGGCGGGGCCCGCGGCGCGGCGGGTCTGGCTCGAAAAGCTGCCGTTCGTGGTCCTCGGCGTGGCGGGTGCCGTCGTCACGTACTACGCCCAGGCGGCGAGCCTCTTCATCACCTCGCTCGAGCGCTACCCCCTCTCGGCGCGGGTCGGCATGAGCTTCTACAGCCTCTGGTTCTACGTCGAGAAGACGGTGCTGCCGCTCAGACTCAGCCCGCTCTACGAACTGCCGGCGCGCGTGAGCCTGCTCGACGCCCGGTTCCTCGTGCCCGCGATCGGCGTGAGCGCCGCCGTCGCGGCGCTCGCGGCCATCGCGCGACGCTGGCCGGCGGGCCTCGCCGTCTTCGCCTACTACGCGATCGCCCTCGGGCCGGTGATCGGCATCGTGCACTCGGGCTTCCAGCTCACCAACGACCGGTACAGCTTCCTGCCGGGCCTCGGGCTCGCGCTCCTCGTCGGCGGGGCCGCCGGGCTGGTCGCGCGCGCCGGGGCCGAAGGCCGGCTGAGGCCGGCGCTGTTCAAGGCGCTCGCCGGCGCGGGGATCGCGTGGGGCCTGGGCCTGGCCGTGCTCACCGTGCAGCAGGTCCAGGTCTGGCGCGACGCCGACACGCTGTGGCGGTACTCGATCGAGTCCGACCCGGCCTGCTCGATCTGCCAGAGCAACCTGGGGGTGTTGCTCGGCCAGCAGGGCTATGTCGGGCTCGCGATCGAGCGATTCAAGCGGGTGCTCGAGCTGCGGCCGGACAACGCCGGCGTGCTCAACAACCTCGGCGTGGCGCTCATCAGGGCGCGCCGTCCCGACGAGGCGCTCGTCGCGCTGCGCCGCGCGGTCGAGCTCAAGCCCGGTTACGCCCTCGCCCACTCGAACATCGGCCTCGTGCTGGCCGACCTGGGCCGGCCGCACGAGGCGCTCGCGAGCTACCGGCGCGCCGTCGAGCTCAAGTTCGACACGCCGCTGCCGTGGTTCGGACTGACGAAGGTCTACCTCGACCTCGGCGACCTGCGGGCCGCCCGCACCACCTACGGCATCCTCGGGATGTTCGATCCGAAGATGGCGCGGCTCATCGCCCCCGCGCTCGTGACGGAATGGTGAAATGACGGGGCTCGCCCCCGAGGCCTGGCCCGTCGGCGCGGCGGTCACCGTCGGCCTCCTCGGGCTCGCGGTCGGCAGCTTCCTCAACGTCGTGATCCTCCGCCTGCCCGAGGGCCGGAGCCTGTGGCGTCCGGCCTCCGCGTGCCCCGGCTGCGGGACGGCGCTCGCGTGGCACGACAACGTCCCGGTGCTCTCGTTCCTCGCGCTGCGCGGCCGCTGCCGCACCTGCGGGATGGCGATCTCCTGGCAGTACCCGCTCGTCGAGATCGTCACCGCGGCGGTGTTCCTGCTCGCGTGGCTCGAGCTGGGGCCCACCGTGGACTTCGTCGTCGCGGCCGTCTTCCTCGCCGCGCTCGTCGCCATCACCGGCATCGACCTCCGCCACCGCATCATCCCGGACGTCATCAGCCTGCCGGGCATTCTGGCAGGCCTGGTTGCCAGCCTGGCGACCCAGCGCGTCTTCTGGCTGGACTCCGTCCTCGGGATCCTCGTCGGCGGTGGTGTGTTTCTGGCCATCGTCATCGGCTACGGTCTGGTCACCGGGACCGAGGGGATGGGGCTCGGGGACGCCAAGCTCGGTGCAATGCTGGGCGCATTCCTCGGTTGGAAGGCCCTTCTCTTCGCCCTGTTCGTGAGTATCCTGTTGGGGGGGACCGTGGCCTCCGCGCTCCTGGCGACCGGGGGGGTCGGCCGGAAAGACCCGATTCCGTTTGGCCCTTTCCTTGCAGCCGGTGGACTAGCTGCGCTCTTCTGGGGCGAAAAGGTGGTGGAATGGTACCTGAGCGGGTTCGGGCGCTAGACGCGCGCGCTGCGCGCGGCTTCACGCTGGCGGAGCTCCTCGCCGTCATCGCGATGATCGGCGTCCTGTCGGTGCTGGCCGCGCCGTCGCTGATCAGCTACTGGCAGGTCTCGACGCTCCAGGCCGGCGCCGAGGAGCTGGCCGCCGCGGTGAACCGCGGCCGCCATCTCGCGATCTCGCGCAACACGACGGTCTGCGCGCAGGTCAGCGGCACCGCGATCACGCTCCGGACCGGCGGGTGCGCCGGCACCGTCTTCACCGGGATCGGCACGACGGCGGCCGGGCTGATCAGGCTCACGGGCGGCATGCAGGTGAGCTTCGCCAGCGGCGCGAGCATCGTCTTCACGAACCTCGGCGCCGCGAGCACGGCGGCCACATTGCGGGTGACCCACCCGGCGACCGGCAAGACGCGGGACGTCGTCGTCTCCGCCGCGGGACAGGTGAGGGTGCAATGACGCGTAGACGGCTCGGGCTCGGAGGGAGGGTGGAGTGCGGGTTCACGCTCGCCGAGGTGCTCGTGGCGACGTTCGTGCTCTCGATCGGCCTCCTGGCCGTCGCGACGGGCTTCCAGTACGCGACGAGCGGGGTCGAGACCGGCAAGGGGGAGACGCAAGCCACCTTCCTCGCCGAGCAGCGCCTCGAGCAGCTCAAGAACCTCGCGATCACGAGCTTCAACGCCACCTGCGCCCCGCCGCATCCGTCGACGACCTGCCTGGGGGACACGGCCTCGCTTGCCGGAAACGTCGTCTCCGAGGCCTACGGGTCGATTGGCGGGGCGTCGTCCTACCGGCGGACGACGCGGATCCAGGACAACCCGGGCGCGGCGGGCGCGCCGTGCAACACCGACTGCAAGCTGGTGACGGTCTCCGTCTTCTACAAGCCGGTCACGGGCCGCGGCGACCTGAGCCAGGAGCGGCAGGTCACCGTCGTCGTCATGCTGGCCCCGAGAACCTGAGGGTACTGCGATGAAGGCACGCGCGCGCGTCCGTTCGCAGCACGGGTTCACGCTCGCCGAGCTTCTGGTGGCCTGCGCGGTCATTGCGTTCGTCATGGCGGGGCTCCTGACCATGCTGCAGAGCGGGCAGCAGAGCTACCTGGTCGGCTCCCGCCAGATCGAGGCGCAGCAGAACCTGCGGGTCGCAATCGACCGGATGGTGGACGAGATCCGCAACGCGGGGTTCTGTCCCACCTGTGAGACCCTCCCCGTCACGGCCAACTGCCCCAACACTCCCACCGTGGGCAACACCACCCCGGTCAGGGGGTTCGCCGCCATCCTCCCGGACAACACGAATCCCGCGACGAAGGTCACGATCCAGAACGACTGGGACGGTTCCGGCGCGATCAACACGGTCAGCACCGTGAACTACACGGTGGTCGGCGCGGACGGCACGCCCACGACGACGCAGCGGGGCGAGCAGATCACCTACACGTACAACGCCGGGACCGGCACGCTCACGCGCCAGGAGGTCATTATCGACGCGACCCCGGTGACGCTCGTGACGGGGATCACCAGCCTCTCCTTCACGTACTTTGACGTCGGGAACCCCGTCAACCCCAACGGGAACACGACCGCGACATCGCAGTGCATCAGGTCGGTCGGGATCTCGATGACGACCCAGCCGTCCGTGCAGGGCCAGGCGACGATGCAGGGCAAGATCCTGGTCACGATGGGGGACACGGTGCGGCTCCGCAACAGGTCCAACTGAGCGCGCGCACGGGGCGCGGTCTGGAGGCAGAGCGATGAACAGGTGGCGGACGGTTCTCGGCAACGAGCGGGGCGTCGCGCTCGTGCTCGCCCTCATGATCCTGCTGACGCTCACGGGCCTCGTCCTCGCGTTCCTGTCCGCCAGCGCCTTCGAGCCGCAGATCTCCCGCAACCTCAGCGAGACGGCGCGGGCCCGCTACCTCGCCGAGGCCGGCCTCGAGGTCGGCTACAACGCCCTCATCGCGACCTCGGACGCCAACAGCTCCTGGACGGGCCTGCTCGCGTCCGCCACCACGTCGAGCCCCTGGGTCATCCTCTCGACGCCGACCACCCCGGGCCCCAGCGTCGCGCTGAACGCGGTGTCGCTGCCGGGGCTCGACAGCGCCAGCGGGATCTACACGGTCAGCGTCCGCAACGACTACCAGGCGAGCGACAGCGCGATCACCGGCGTCGCCCTGGGCACCGAAACCGTCACCACGGACGCCAACAGGATCGTCATCATGCGGGCGACCGGCACCTACAACAACGCCACGAAGACCCTCGAGGTCGTCGTCAAGCGGCTTGCGCTGCCGCCTACTCCCGGCGCCGTCAACATCCCGGGCACCCAGGCCGACACCTACGTCAACACGCAGCAGTTCGAGATCGACGGCCGCGACTATGGCTGCTCGAGCAACTGCAGCGTCGACGCGAGCTGGTCCGTCGACGCCTCGAACCCGGCCAAGTACGCGCTGTCCACGAACACGGGGACCCAGTCGAACGTCGGCGTCACCTACGAGGCGCGCGTCGAGAGCGCGTTCGGCACTTCAGGGAGCTGCGACGCCAACTGCTCGACCAACAAGAAGGACTCGGTCCGGGGCAAGGACCAGACCAACCCGACGGGCACCACGACGGGCCTCAACACGATCGCCGCGGACTCGGCGCTGACTCCCTCGAAGATGGCGACCTTCCTGGCCCAGCTCGCGACGTACCCCGGGACCCAGATCTTCCAGTCCACGAAGGCCTGCCCGATGAAGCTCAACGGCAGCGGCAGCCAGCCGAACAGGCCGACGCTCGTCAACAACAACGGCGGCACCGGCGGAGCGAGCTGCACGATGAACCAGACGCTCGACCTCGGGGACCGGGACAACCCGAAGCTGGTCTACTTCCGCGGCGAGCTGGACAGCTCGTCGTCGTTCACGGGGCTCCAGGTCGGCACGAACGCGTCGGACCCCTCCATCCGGGGCGCCGGTATTCTGGTCGTCGAGGACGGCGACTTCAAGCAGATGACGAACTTCAAGTGGGACGGGCTCGTCATCGTCACGGGCCGCTACGTCGGCGCCGGTTTCATGACCAGCAGCACCACGACGATCCGCGGCGCCTTCCTCGCGAACGAGACCATGGCGGGGGAGGCGAACGGCTACTTCGAGTTCTACCTGAACGCCCTCGCCAACAAGTTCACGGTGCGGAGCAGCAAGCAGAACCTCGACATGGTCCAGCAGATGCGCGGGCTCCACAGCATGTCGAGCTGGCGGGAGATCTGACGCGCCGCGCGAAGCGGCGCACCTCGGCCCCTCCCGGGAAGGGCGCGGTCCTGCTAAGATCCCCGGAGAGGGACGCCTGTCGCCGGCCATGGCGACCAGCCCCAGCAGTCCCACGACAGGGTTGATGGTTATGAAGAGATGGAGAACGTCGCTCGGCAACGAGCGCGGCGTCGCGCTCGTGCTCGCCCTGATGATCCTCCTGACCCTCACAGGCCTCGTGCTCGCGTTCCTGTCCGTCAGCGCCTTCGAGCCGCAGATCTCCCGCAACCTCGCGGACACGACGCGGGCCCGCTACCTCGCCGAGGCCGGCCTCGAGGTCGGCTACAACGCCCTCATCGCGACCGCGGACGCCAACAGCTCCTGGACGGGCCTGCTCGCGTCCGCCACCACGTCGAGCCCCTGGGTCATCCTCTCGACGCCGACCACCCCGGGCCCCAGCGTCGCCCTGAACGCGGTGTCGCTGCCGGGGCTCGACAGCACCAGCGGGATCTACACGGTCAGCGTCCGCAACGACTACCAGGCGGCCGACAGCGCGCTCACGGGCACGACCGTCGATCCGGGGGGCGTGAGCACGGACGCGAACATCGGGACCAAGATCGTCATCATGCGGGCGACCGGTTCGTACAACAACGCCGTGAAGACCCTCGAGGTCGTCGTCAAGCGCCTGGCGCTGCCGCCGCTGCCGGGCGCGGTCAACATCCCGGGCAACCAGGCCGACACCTACATCAACACGCAGAACTTCGAGATCGACGGGCGCGACTACGCGTGCTCGAGCAGCTGCGACAGCGCGGCGAACTGGACGACGACCGACCCCGCTGACAAGCGGAAGTACGCGCTCTCGACCCAGACGGGCACCCAGCAAAACGTCGGCATGACCTACGAGGCGCGCGTCGAGAGCGCGTTCAACTCGGACGACAAGAAGGCCTCGGTCAGGGGCAAGAGCGAGGTGGACGGCTCGTTCACGACCGGCCTCAACACGATCCAGGCCGACTCCTCGCTGAACCCCAACGTCATGTCGGGCTTCCTCGCGAAGCTCGCCGCGTTCCCGGGCACGACCGTGCTCCAGTCGACCATGGCCTGCCCCATGGTCTTCGCCGGCCGCGCCGACACGGCCCCCGACGGCAAGCCCAACAGCACCAGGCCCGCGCTCAGCAACGGCGGGGGCGCCTGCAGCTCGCTGCTGCCCGCGTCAAACACCGTCAACGGCTGCGTGGGGGTCTGCGTGGACCTCGGCACCCGCGACAACCCCAAGCTCGTCTACTTCCGGGGTCAGCTCGACACGAGCTCGAACTTCACCGGCCTCCGCCTGAACACCGCCTCCGGCGATCCCCCGATCAAGGGCGCCGGCATCCTCGTCGTGGAGGACGGCGACCTCAAGAACTACGGCACCTTCGACTGGGACGGCATCGTCATCGTCACGGGCGCCTACACCTCCGCGGCCTTCTACAGCGGCAGCATCACGAAGGTCCGCGGCGCGCTGGCCGCGCTCGAGTCGCAAGCGGGCGAGAGGAGCGGCTACTTCGAGTTCTACCTGAACGCCAACGCCAACCAGTTCTCGATCAAGAACAGCAAGCAGAACGTCGACATGGTCCAGACGATGCGCGCGCTCCACGCCATGTCGAGCTGGCGGGAAATCTGACGGCGTGAGGCTCCTCGTCGCGGCGGCGTTCGCCCTCGTCCTGGCCGGCGGCTGTCAGCAGCCGCAGCCGCCCGCCCCCGCGGCCGGCGCCCCGACCAAGGGGCCGCTCACGGCCCAGCTCAAGGCGGAGGGCGACGCCCTCATGGCGCGGGGCGACTACGAGAGGGCCGTGGTGAAGTACCTCGCCGCGGTCAACCAGGAGCCGAAGGACGTCTCGCTCAGGTTCGCCCTCGGCGTCGCGCTCTCGAACCTCGACCGCCGCGAGGAGACGATCGAGCAGTTCAGGTTCGTCGCCATCAACGGCGCGCCCGGATCGAACGAGGTCAAGCTGGCCCGGGAGTGGCTGGCGAAGGCCGGGGCCCTCGACGGCGCGGTGCCCGAGGGGCGGCAGGAGGCGAAGCCGGACACCGCGACGGCGAGCGGCCCCCCCAAGGGCAGGCTTGCGGGCAGGCTCCAGTGGGGCGGCATCGAGCCCAGGGACCACCTGGTCCGGATCACCGTCGCGATCGCGGGGGAGGACGACGCCAACCGCGACGTGCGGATGCAGGGCAGCAACTTCAAGCTCGGCTGGGGCTACGACTTCAAGAACCTGCCGCCAGGAGCTTACCGGATCACCGCGGAGAACGCGGGCACGCGCATGTGGGAGCTGAAGGTCAGCGTCGCGCCCGGGAAGGAGACGGTGCTCGACCTCACCGAGGCAAACAGCCTCGTCACGCCCAAGGACTTCACTCCGCAGGACGGCTGATCCCGCCATCGGGATTCGATTGGTAGGGGCGGAGCGCCTCCCGACGCCCAAATGTAGTGGGTGGGAAAACATTGGCCCCTTGAGGCGTGGCCTCTATACTACGTAGCCAGCCAAGGGAAAGGCGTTAATTATGGCCCTCTTCCGAAAGACCCCCGAGGTGTTCGGCCTCGACATCGGCTCGAGCGCGGTGAAGGTCGTCCAGTTGCGCGAGTCGGGGGGCACCTGGCGCCTCGTGGCCCTGGGCACCGCGTCGCTGCCGCCCGACGTCATCGCCGACGGCACGATCAAGGATCCGCCGACGGTCGTCGACGCGATCCGGGGCGCCGTCGGCAAGGCCGGCGTCAAGGGCTCCGACGCGACGATCGCGATCTGCGGCCGCGAGCTGATCATCAAGAAGGTCCAGATCCCGCAGGTGCCGCCGAAGGAGGTCCACGACGTCGTCCAGCTCGAGGCCGAGCACCACATCCCCTTCGCGATCGACGAGGTCTTCCTCGACTACCACGGCGTCGGCCAGCACGACGGCGTGATGGACCTGATCCTCGTCGCCGTCAAGAAGTCGAAGGTCCTCGAGTACGCGGCCGTGGTCGAGGAGGCGGGCCTCGTTCCCGCCATCGTCGACGTCGACAGCTTCGCGCTCGGCAACCAGTTCGAGCTGAACTTCCCCGAGGAGCGAGGCGAGGCCGTCGCGCTGATCGACATCGGCGCCTCGATCATGAAGACCAACGTGGTGCGGGGCGGGGCGACGATCTTCGCGCGCGACATCCCGTTCGGCGGCAACAACTACACCCAGGCGATCGCCCAGCAGCTCAAGATCCCCTTCGAGCAGGCCGAGGCGGCCAAGCTCGGCCGCGACGTGGGCGTCCGCTGGGAGGCCGTCGTGCCGGCCCTCGAGACCGTGTCGCGCGAGCTCTCGCTCGAGGTGCAGCGCACGTTCGACTACTTCGCCTCCACCGCCGAGTCCGAGCGGATCGGGAAGATCGTGCTCGCCGGCGGCTGCGCGCAGCTCCCGGGCCTCAACGACTACCTCTCGTCGAACTGGGGCATCCCGGTCGAGCTGGCCAAGCCCTTCGAGCGCATCGAGGTCGACCCGGCCCACGCCGAGGAGGTCGCCGGCGCGGCGGCCTCGTTCGCCGTCGTCGTCGGCCTGGCGCTGCGCCGACCTGGAGACAAAGGCTGATGATCCGGATCAACCTCGCCCCCGAGCGCCGGCGCGGCGTCGGCTTCAAGCTGACGCTGCCCAGCTTCAACCTGGGGTTCCTCTTCGGGATCCTCTACGTGCTCGCCGTCGCCGGCATCGGCGCGTA
>MGBU01000256.1 GCA_001790205.1 Candidatus Rokubacteria bacterium GWA2_73_35
GGCCGAGGCCCCGAAGGGCTGGGACGTCACGATCAAGCCCGGCTACGAGGCCAAGCAGATCACGAGCCTCAAGGTCCGGGCGGGCGCGAGCGAGCGGGTCACGCTCGAGCTCAAGCCGCCGCGTGAGGCGCAGGCCGGCGAGTACCCGATCCTCTTCCGGGCGTCGACGGACCGGGCGCAGGCCGACTCGCGGCTCCGGGTGGTCCTGACGGGCATCTACCGGCTCGACGCGACGACCCCCACCGGCCGGCTCTCGCTCGACGCCGTCGCCGGGAGGTCCGCGACGGCGACCTTCATCGTCCGCAACAGCGGCTCGGCGATCAACCGCGGGGTCAAGCTCTCGAGCTTCGCGCCCGAGAACTGGAAGGTCGAGTTCAGTCCCGAGCGGCTCGAGGGGCTCGAGCCCGGCGCGCTCCGTCCGGTGGAGGTGAAGATCGTCCCGGCCGCCCAGGCGCTGG
The DNA here is from genome assembly GCA_001790205.1 of Candidatus Rokubacteria bacterium GWA2_73_35. Lineage (GTDB taxonomy): Bacteria > Methylomirabilota > Methylomirabilia > Rokubacteriales > CSP1-6 > GWA2-73-35. Next base: position 459 of record MGBU01000256.1, read on the forward strand.
TGGGCGATTACTCAGTGACGCTCACCGCCGACGGCGAGAAGGCCTCGAAGTCCGTCGAGCTGCGGGTGACGGTGAGCGCGCCCGCGACGTGGGGCTGGATCGGCGTCGGCGTGATCGCGGCGGTCATCGGCGGCCTCGGCGGGCTCTTCGCGTGGTTCGGGCGGCGCTGACCGGCGCCCGCCGCGCGCCCCGTCCGGTGCCCGCGCCCGGGGATCGCGATGGCTGAGCCGGTCGTCCAGACCATCGAGCTGACCAAGCGGTACGGGGCGCAGGTCGCCGTCGACCGCCTGACGCTCGAGGTGAGCGAGGGCGAGGTCTTCGGCTTCCTCGGCCCCAACGGGGCCGGCAAGACGACCACGATCCTGATGCTCCTCGGGCTCTCCGAGCCCAGCAGCGGCACCGCGCGCGTGTGCGGACTCGATCCCACCCGCGCGCCGGTCCCGGTCAAGCGTCTGGTCGGCTACCTGCCCGAGAACGTCGGCTTCTACGAGGACATGACGGGCTACGACAACCTCCAGTACGTCACGCGCCTGAACGGTGTCCGGGACCGCGACGCCCGGCCACGCATCGAGGGCGCGCTCGAGACGGTGGGCCTGGCGGGCGAGCGGCGCAAGCGCGTCGGCGCGTACTCGAAGGGGATGCGGCAGCGGCTGGGGATCGCCGAGGTGCTGGTCCGGCAGCCGCGTGTGGTCTTCCTGGACGAACCCACCGTTGGCCTGGATCCGGACGCGACGCAGCGGATGCTCGAGCTGATCCGCTCGCTCAGCCGCGACCAGGGCATGACGGTCTTCCTCTCCTCCCACCTGCTCGACCAGGTCCAGCGGGTCTCGGACCGCGTCGGGATCATGCTCGCGGGGCGGCTCGTGGCCGCCGGCCCCATCGACGAGCTGGCGCGCCGGTCGCTCGGGGTGGACCAGGCGCGCTACACGCTCGAGGAGATCTTCATGCGGTACTTCCGGCAGGAGCAGCCGGCGGCCGCCCCGGCGGGGCGGTGATCGCCGTGCGTGGGTTGTCGGCGATCTACCGCAAGGAACTGGAGGACCACTTCAGCAGTACGCGCTTCACCCTGGTGCTCACCGTCGTCCTGATGGTCAGCCTGCTCATGTCGTGGATGACCGCGACGAGCGTGCGGAAGGAGCTCGAGGGGTTCGCCAAGCCCTCGCTCGTGTTCCTGGTGCTCTTCACCTCGAGCGGGGCGATGTTCTCGTTCGCGCAGTTCGTGGCGTTCTTCGGCCCGCTGATCGGGCTCGTCCTCGGATTCGACGCGATCAACCGCGAGCGCGCGCTCCGCACGCTGCCCAAGCTCGTCTCCCAACCCGTCCACCGTGACGCCGTCATCAACGGGAAGTTCCTGGCGGGCCTGACGACGGTCGGGGTGCTGCTCACCGCGCTCGTCGCGATGATCGCGGGGCTCGGGCTTCGCGTGCTCGGCGTGGTGCCGGGCTGGGAGGAGATCGGTCGCCTCGCGCTCTACTTGCTCGTCAGCGCGATTTACGTCGGCTTCTGGCTCGGCCTGGCGATCCTCGGCTCCGTCGTCTTCCGCGGCATGGCGACCTCCGCCCTGGCCGTGCTGGCGCTCTGGATCTTCCTCGCGTTCTTCGTGCCGGTCGTCGCGAGCCTGGCCGCCGACGCGCTGGCGCCCGTGCCCCCGACTCCCACCATGGAGGACATCCCGGTCGTGCTCCAGAACGAGCAGATCAAGCGGGCCGTCTCGTACGTCTCGCCGATGACGCTCTACAGCGACGCGACCGCCGTGCTGCTCGACCCGATGCGCAAGACGACCCGCTCGCTCGTCCTGCTCGGGCCCATGGAGCGGCTGTCGCTCACGCGCTTCCAGAACCCGTTGCCGCTCGCGCAGAGCGCCCTGGTGGCGGCGCCCCACCTGCTCCTGCTCGTCGCCGGCACCTTCGTCGTCTTCGCGCTCTGCTACGCCACGTTCATGCGTCAGGAGATCCGCGCCTGACCCAGAGCCTCGCACCGTCGCCGCACGAGGAGGACCTCGTATGAGCCGTCAGCGCCTCACCGCGATCGTGGGCATCACACTCGCGTCGATCCTCCTGGTCGACGCGGGGGAACTCTGGGCCCGGGCCAGGGGCGGCGGGAGCCGAGGCGCTCGCAGCTACTCGGCACCGGTGAGACGCTCGCCGTCCCCCGGGGCGCCGACGACCCCGTCGCGCTCGTGGACTCAACCCGCCGCCCCGGCGGCGCAGGCGCCGCAGCGGCCCGGCCTCTTCGGCGGGCTCATGGGCGGGCTCGCCGGCCTGGCGCTCGGCGGGCTGCTCGGCAGCATGCTCTTCGGCGGCGGATTCGGGGGCGGGTCCGGCATCGGGCTCATGGAGCTCCTGCTGATCGGCGGCGGGCTCTTCTTCCTCTGGAGCCTCCTCAAGCGCCGGCGCGAGGCCGAGCAGCCCGCCTATGCGGCGGCGGCCGGGTACGGCGGCGGCGCGCACCACGGAGCGGGTGCCACGACGAGCGATGGCGCCGACGACCGCCATGCCGGGCATGCCGGCGCCGCGTCGGCGGAGGTGCCGGCCGTCGAAGACCGCTCGGATCTCGAGCGGGGGCTCGCGCATGTCCGCCAGATGGACCCGGGCTTCGACCCGGCAGCCTTTGCCGACTGGGCGCGTGGCCAGTTCGCCCCGGTGCAGCACGCGCTCACCGCGCGGGACGCCGGCCCGATCCGGGACCGCCTGACGCCCGAGATGTACGGCGTGCTGCTGACCCAGTGCGACGAGCTGCGCTCCGCCGGCCGGACGAACCGCGTCGAGGACGCGACCATCGCGCGCGCCGAGGTGACCGAGGCGTGGCAGGAGACGGGACGCGACTTCGTGACCGTCTGTCTCGCGGGCTCGCTGGTCGACTACACGATGGACGATCGCACGGGTCGCGTGGTGGACGGCTCCACGACCGAGGCGCAGCGGTTCGAAGAGTACTGGACGTTCACGCGACCGGTCGGTGCGAATCCCTGGAGGCTGTCCGCGATCCAGACCTGAGGACGCAGCGCCGGGCGCCGAGCCCGGCGGCCGACGCCGTCAGCGACGCACGCCCGGGGCCAGCGTCGCGACGTGCAGGGCGCTCGAGAAGAGGGCCGCCGAGACCGCGACCGCGAGGTGCAGGTCCCCTCCGGCGCCTCCGCGCTGCGCCACGACCCCGAGCCCCACGCCGACGACGATCGCGACGACGGCCAGGAAGTCCCAGCCGCCGCCACGCCGGACGTGGCTCCCGATGGCCAGCACCGCCGCGACGAACGCCACGATGCCGTGGAGGTTCGGGTCCGCCTCGCCCTTGGACGCCTGGAAGCCCAGCCAGACGCTGGCGAGCAGCAGGCCCGCGACGACGACGGCCCAGACAGCCTCGGTCCACTGGACGTGGCGCACGCGCTTGGCTCCCGGATCGGTCGCACGCAATTGTCCGGCCAGACGCGGTGGAGGACGATCGCCTTGCTCCAGCCGGAGTTACGCGCGGCGGGGGGATCCGGCCTGGCCGGAGGACCGGACTTTTTGTCGAAATCGCTCCCGCGGCGCGAGACGCGGCTGACGTCTTGTCGCGCGGCCGGTCGCGCGCGGACGCGGTTTCAGGACGTCGGCGCCGGCCGGAACTTCCAGAAGTAGGGCGAGGGGATCTGAAGGGTCGTGAAGTTGGAGGTCACGGCCTTGCAGAACGCGGCAAACGATGGCACCCGCTGCAACCCCCGCGCAACCGAAACCCGTCAGCAGAAGACATCGCGCCCCGACCTCACCGACCTTCCGGCACTCACGGCCAGACGCTGAGAAAAGGGGCAAGACGTGAGATGGGTGATGACCGCGAATGAGGGGGTTGTCCCACCCGTTGTTGAACTTGGCTGAGCGCGGCGGCAGGGCATCATACCCTCAGTTCACTGCAGTGCGGGGGATGTCGACATAGCGACCCCCCTCGAGAAGATCGATCCTGAGCCAACTGTGGCCCTCGCTCTCTGGCCGACGGTGGCCACGCGGGCTCACGCGGCGCGCTCCGAGGCGGTCGCGGCGGCGAGCGCGGTCACGAGCGCCCCCAGCTCACCATGCCGCTTGATGCGCCGGAAGCGCTCGGCGGCACGCAGCAGGCCGAGCCCGATCCACCGCCGCCGCATGTCGCCATCGCGCCAGCGCTTGATGTTCCGCGTGACGTGCCGCAGCGTGCCGATCAGATTCTCGATGCAGTTCGTCGTCGCGAAGAAGCGGCGCAGCCCCGGCGGCAGCCCCAGCTTCAGTACCGTGAGGGTTTCCTCCAGCCCCTCGCGCAGACTCGCCGCGGCATCGGCCTGGCCGTTCCGCTCCAGCCATGTCGCGAGCGCCGTCAGCTGCCGCCGCGCCGCCGCGGCACTCGAGGCCCGATACGCGCGGCGCAGCATCGCCCGCACGTACGCGTGGCGCGCCTTCGGCACGAGGGCGTCGAGGTTTCGGCCCTTGTGCAGTTGACAGCGTTGCACGATGGCGGCGTCGCCGAGGACGTCGCCGAGGGCCTTGCGCAGCCCCTTGCCCCCGTCGATCACGCACAGCACGCGGCCGTCGAGCGCGAGGCCGCGCGTCAGCAGGTCCTGCAAGAGGTCGGTGCACACCACGGCGTTCTCCGTCGAGCCCAGGCGCAGCCCCAGGGGCTCCTTGTGCCCGTCGCGCGTGATCCCCACGACCACGATCACCGTCTGCTGGGCGACCACGAGGCCGTCCATGAACAGCGCCACGACCTCCAGTCCCTCCAGGCGTCGCGTGAGCTGCTCCTGCAGCCGCTGGCGGGTCCGCCGCACCACGGCGCGACTGACGGCACTCTTGCTACTGCTCCGCGTGCGCCGGCCGAGGGGCCGCGCTTCGAGACTCCCCTCGTACTCCCGCATCGACACCCCGGCAAGGAGTTGCTGCATCATCCGCGCGGTCAGCGGGTCCCGGTCCCGAAACGCCGCGACCGACGGCAGGAGCGCTTCCCCGCCTGCCGTCCGCCGGACCCGGGGCCGGCGCACCTGCACCCGCCGGCCGCCGAAGGTGAGTTCCGTCGGCGCCGTGCCCCAGTGGTAATGGGTGCGCTGGGCCTGATGCCGGCCCTTGGCCCCGGCCAAGACCATCGCCTCGTCGCGAAACACCGCGTCCAGGGCGGCCAGCCCGTGCGCATGGACCCACGCGAGCAAGTGCTGGCGCGTGGTCGTCATCCCCGCGAGCATCGGCTCCACCAGGTGCGCCAGCGCCGGGCCCGCCCCATTCTCTGCTTGCGTTCGCTGCGCTTCCGCTGTTCTCTTCGTCATTGGCGGCTCCTTGGTCCCGGGTGTGGGGACCGTTTGTCTTGGTCGACGCGATTCTCACGCCGACCCGGGAGCCGTCGCTACTCAGTTCTCAACTTCAACAGGGCCCGGGACATCCCCCGAATGAGCGCAGTCGATTCTTGCGGCTCATGGGCCAGATTCTTCAAGAAGATCTCGAGCGCGCTTCGCGAAGTATGCGTTCATTCGATCAAAAGCCTCCTTCTGGACACTCTCGTGATTCTCACGGAGCCACTCGGCAATCTCGGTTTCGAGATGCTCCGCTGGCACGTCGAGTCGGCGAGAGACGACAGCGACAAGGCCGCGGTAACGCCCCCAATGCGACGAGTAGATGAATTGAAGCAGTTCGCGAAGGACTGCGGCGTCATCTCGTTCCATGGCCCTGTCCCCCTCGATAGGTGGGCCGATCCTAGGCGCCGAGTTCGCTTCTGTCTACAGGCCGTGATGTCGGCGCGGTTCCGGACCTCGCTGCACGGCACCTGCCTCCTCGACGGGAAGCACCCGCCGGGCTCCAAGTACGCCCGCGAGTGCCCGGTGCTCCGGCGGCAGCGAAAGGTCCAGACGCCGCAGGACGATGCAAAAAGCGGGAGCCAAGGGGTAGATAGCGGGTCGCCCACCCAACCGCCCGCGAGCCCGCATCAGTCCGGTCACATTGGACAGGTTGATGTCACCCTGCACCGGGGCGGAAGGCCTCGGAAGCATCCCGATGCTCGCACTGCGCATGTGGCTGCTCAGCGGGCCTATCGCGCGCGCCAGAAGGCGGAGCGCTGATCGTGGGCGACATGACGGGCGGCTCGGCGGCCCAGGTGACGCCGCGCCTTCGTCGTCCGCCACCGCGCCGGCGAGCCCAGCCGGCACGCCACACCGCTCGGGGCGCTCTGGGACGCCACGCGCCGCGTCCTGGCGGGCGCTTCCGGCGTCGAGGTCGAGGATCGGGCGCGCGGGATCGTTTGGTCGGCGCGGAGGATCACCCCTCGGGCGGCGCCGGCCACTCGTCCTCGTCCTGCTCGGGTACCTGGCTCACCGTCGCGATCGTGTTGAGCACGTCCGCCGGCACCAAGAACTCCCGGTAAAGCTTGCCCTCCTCGATCCACTCGTATCTCGTGATGCGGTTGGCCGGGACCTCGACCTCGAGCACGACATTGCCCCCCGCTACTTCGTTCACGTCAAACGGATGCGCGCTGTGCGAGGGGGCGCTACCATTCGGCCGGGGGTGATGGCCGATGGCGTGGCTGGTGCTTCTGATCGTCCTGGCGGGTGGCTGTGCGCGCGATCTCGTGTGGACGCGGGCCGACTTCACCCAGGAGCAGTTTCAGCGAGAACGGTACGACTGCATGCGGCAGGCGACGTACACCAGCGTGCTCGGCGCGGGCGGGATTCTGGTTGCCTCGCCTCAAGTGGACGACGAGCTGTACATCGAATGCATGCGGGCGCGCGGGTGGCGGCTCGAGGAACGGGTCAGGTGAGCGGGCGGCGCACGCGGGAGCACACGCGGGCCCGCGGCGGCGAGGTTGTCCACGGCCTGTGCTGTTGACTGCAAAAGTGCTGGCGCGGGGTCGATCCACAAAACGCGCGCGCGCGAATCAAGATCCGGCCCGGTCGTGCAAATTTTGGGGGGTACGCTCACGAGGGGAGGCGGTGACGCTCTCCGCCTCCGTGGAAGTCGAATAGATCACCGTCGTCGCATAAGCGCACCGAGTTGATCCCAGATCCTTGCAATCAGATAGCCGTCTGGCGGCGGGTTCAGGACGATCCACCGAAGGCCCACGAAGGTGAAAAGCCCGAGTACCGCGATCACGGTGAGCCCTGCCCTTTGTGCGCCCCACAGGCCAAACAATCCGCTGAGTGCGAGATACCATCCGACCCAGCGTTTCCACCGTACGGGCTGGACGGCACCACGCGTCAACCTCTTGTGGGTGATCTCGGTTTCAAGCGGCCGCGTCGGACTCCCTCGGCCGCGCCTGGGTCGCGGCGCCAACCACAGGATGAGGAACAGCACCGTCACCGCCACAAGCGTCAGGATCAGCCGCGTGATATCGACGATGGCGAGCCCGCTAGGCGGTTCCCACAATAGGCTGTATGGGTCTGTTCGCCTCAACCCGCGGTCGAGCACGGTAACCCATGGCACGTAAAGCACGCTGGCGAGGACAGCCAGGAGGTAGCTGATGAGAAGCCAGCGCGGCGGACGCAAGGGCCCGTCACCTATCCCGCGAGCCAGCATGCCGCGCCCGCGCGTGTCGGCGTTGCCGGTTGGTGGCGGGCTCGGGGCCATGCTCGGCGTGGGACCGGCAGAGGTTCCCGTGACCGACAGTGACGGCTCCTCCGGCGGTTCCTCTATCGGCAGTCGAACACTCTCCCGCTTGAACTCAGGGGGCACCCCGGGGGGACGTCGAGACTCTCTGCCCTGATCCTCGACCATCGCACCCTCCCCCTCGCGGGCTGGGGCGTCGCAAGCGTAGTCCCCGCCTCGCGCCGATTCAAGGGTCTCCAGCTCTCCTCTCTGTCACTCCCACCCGAACGACAGTTGACGGCGACTATGCCGACGGCGGGCCGCCTTCGGATTCTCCAGCCTGATCAGCGGCGCCCCGCAGAAGCCGCACGCCTCGCGGTCCCACGCCACGTTGCCCTCGGGCCGGGTGTTCGTGTAGGCCCGCGTCGAGCCGCACTTCGAGCACCAGTAGAGCCAGAGCCAGATGGTTCCCATCGCTCACCGTCCTTTCACCAGCGGGAAGGACCGGTCACGCATTACGAGGTCCTTTCTGCGATCGGATGCTCCGGGCAAGGCTTGCTACGCTCGGGTCTCGCGCCAGTGCTCGCTCAACGAACTTCCGGGCCGCCTCCGAACTCTTCCCGGTGTGCTCCTTGACCAGGTCGCGCAGTTGGCGCCGCTCGCGCAACCTCTGAGCGCGAGCAGCCGCATCGAAGCCCGAGGCCCGCCACCGGTAAAGAGTCGCGCGGCCAACGCCAAGCTTCTTCGCGTCGGCCTCTCCCGCGGGCGGTCGCTCGGCCACGGTACCGACAACCCGCGCGAGATACCTCCGGAACTCCTTCCAATGCTCGGGAAACGAGTACCGAAGCCGTAGGGCTTCGAGGACCCGGAGAACAACGTCACCCGTGTCCTTCCGCTCCCGCCGGCGGAGATGGCGCGCGATGATGCCCGTGGCTATGACTCGCCCTGGCCTTCCATCTTCGAAGGGCTCCAACAACCCTGCACGCCAGAGGAAGAGATACAGCGCGAGCGTCGTAACTTCGAGGGGCGTCGTTCGCGGAGTGACGTGCCAGTGCTGCGTACCGTCCAAACGACGCCTTGAGCGGCGCGCGCCTCGAAGCCAGCGCCGCTTTCCCTCGATGTCCCGGATCGAGGTAGTCGTGACGGCGAGACCCTGCCACCAGCCCGGAGCTTCGACACCGACTCTCACGGCCACAACCTGGCGCGGGCGCCCGCGCTTGTGGAAGTAGGCGGTGAGGACTGGTCGATCCGCTCGCCTGGCCCCGTACCGCTGCGACTCAACGCGCGCGATGATGGTGCACCCGATCCAGCGGCCGTGAGGTCGGACTTGGAACGGCCCGTGGCGGCGTGGCCCTGCCTCTGCCACGGCGCGCAAGCACTCAACGGCAGATGTGACCACCTCGTCATCAGCGCGGCAGGTGTCGCGTTCCGGACCGGAAGCGTCGGACTCCTGTCCGTCGGCCGGCGACAAGTTTGTGGATTTGCGACGCAACTTCATGTCCGTTTCGAGACTACCTACGGGGTGAATCGAGCGCAACTGAGATCAGGGGGGGCAACATGAGCGTACAGGTGGAGGAGCTGGTGACTCGGTCCGAGGCTGCTCGGGCCTTGCGAGTGTCGCTCGAAACCCTTCGCCGCTTCACCCGCCGAGGCGAGCTTCGGTCGCTCACGCTCGGGCGGCGCGGCGTCCGATATCGGCGCGCCGACCTCGCCGCCTTCATCGAGCGGACGGCCACTCACGATCGCACGAGCCGCAGCGCCACGTGAGCGTGCCGGCCGCGAAGATCGTCTCGATCTCCCAGGTTGACGCGGCATGGGCGCACGTCGAGGTCCGGTTGCCGCCGCCGCGACCCCGTGTCGAGCCAGGGATCTACCAGGCGATCTCCGTCTCCCTCACCCCGTTCAACGCCTACGACCGCCGGAACCTAGAACTCGGATTCGACGTGTTCCAGGGCGACGCCACCGACGGTGTGCTCCTCGCTCGTCTCCCCATGTTCCTCCGGCTTCCCGGCAAGCGGGGACTTTCACCAAACAGCAAGCTCGCGCGATTGCTGTACGTTCTCGGTGTGAAGCCGACCCGCTGGACCCGGGTCGACCTGAACGTGCTGCGAGGGAAGCTCTGGTCCATCGAGGTCGGTGACGCCGACCGGGACACGACGAACGCCGGGCTTCCCGCCGGGCTCGCCTACAGCGTCGTCAAGCGCGTGATCTCGAGGCTGGCGTGAGGACCACCGTCCTCGTCCTCGTCCTCATCCCCTCAGCATCAGCATCCGCATCCACATCCACATCCCCTCCGGGTTCCCATAGTCAAGTACGCGAGCGGGCGCACGAAATCGTTGAACAGCCAGATCAGGAATTGAGTGGTGCGGGCGGGGCGAACCGAGTGCCCGTAGCCGACGCGGCGGACGCCGCGACCCAGCAGCAGCATCTACTCCGGGCCGACGGCCCAGGTCTCGACGCCAAACGGGCCTGGGCCGCCGGCATCCCCATGGCCCTGTGGCAGACGATACCCCAGAGGGGTATTAGGCGCAATGCCCGCATCGGGGTACGACCCTCTCAAACGTGTCCCCCCGCGCGCGCGCGCGAGACGGCGGCATGAGCGCCCGGCGCCGTGAGGCCGCGCCGTGACCGAGCCGCGCCGACCCCCCTACACCTGGGCCAACATGGTGCTTGGACCGTCGTACTTCTCCGTTCACGACTTGGGCGTGGCGCTTGGTGTGGGCCGCCATGCAGCTCGCTTGGCCCTCGTCCGCTCGGGTCTTCCGGCGAAGTGCCTCAAATTCGTCTGGACCTACCGGGGCCAACACTACCGCCGGTTCGCTTGGCGCATCCCAGGCAGGACGCTCGAGCGGCTCGTGGCGCTTCGGCGGGAGGCGGAGATCGAGCGCATCCGCGCCGCCCTCGGTCGCGGAGGTCATCGAGCGCGGTGGCGGATCAAGTGCCGGATGCGGCACCAGCTGGCCCGCTCCCGACATGGAGAACAGCAGTGAAACGGCCGGGCCGATCGCGCTCCACGCCGGGCTCGCGCGGGAAGCGAACCGCCTCGGCGCCCCCGCGGAGAAGCCCAACAGACGCAGCCCTCCGCGCGACCGCGCGCCGACTGGTCGGGAAAATGCTCGCCGGCGTCCTGGCAGCGAGTCGGCGCCCGGAGGCTGATCTCGCCGTCTACGCGCGACTTGCGCTCGCCCAGGTTCAGCGTGACCTCGAGAACTTCCCGGGTCTCGAAATCGAGCGCCACGTGCTCAGGTTCTTTGTTGGGCTCGGGCTCGTCGCCGGGCGTCGCCTTCGGCGGATGACGGAGCGGCGCCGCGGATGAACGGCCGGAGCGTCGGGCAGGTCCGGGGCGTGCTCGCCGAGCGCGTGGTGGTGAGCACGCCGCTCGATCCCTTCCTGAGCCTGCGTGCGCTGGCCGCCTATGCGGGCCTCTCCGTGCGTAAGCTCCGCGAACACCTGGGCGACGCGACGCGCCCGCTGCCTCACTACCGCGTCGGCGGGCGGGTCGTGGTTCGCCGCTCCGAATTCGACGCCTGGATGACCGCCTTCCGCCAGCACGGGCGCGCCGAGGTGAGCCGGGTGGTAGACGAGGTGCTCCGCAGCCTCACGGGTGGGTCTTGACACGTTCGGCGACTCGTAGCATAAGTGCTACCGTGACCACCCCGGGAACCCGGCGCGTCGCAGCGCGGATCGCCGAGCTCCGCGACCAGCGGGGGCTCAGCCAGGAGGCGCTAGCGCAGAAGGCGCGGATCAACCGCGTCACGCTCGCCCGTCTGGAGCGCGCGATGCACCCGCCGACGCTCGACACGCTGGAGCGGATCGCCCGCGCTCTCGGGGTCAGGCTGGTGGACCTCGTCAGGTAGACGGAAGGAGGGCGTCGTCATGGGCGTTAGGGTCAGGGAGTGGAAAGGGGCGTGGTGGGTGTTCGTCGCGCACAACGGCCAGCGCAAGGCCAAGCGGGTCGGCGATCAGAAGGCGGCGAAGCACGTCGCCTCGCAGATCCGCCGGCGCCTGGCCGCGGGCGACTTCCAGCTCCGGCGCGACGGGCCGAGCTTCGAGGTGCTCGCCCGCGAGTGGCTCGCACGGTACCCCGTCGTGCGGTCCATCCGCGCGGCGACGATCGAGAACTACAAGAGCTTCACGGAGCGCCACCTGCTCCCCTTCTTCGGCAAGCTGCCGGTCTCTGCGATCACGACGGGAGACGTGGAGGCGTTCATCGCGGCGAAGCGCGGCGCGAGCGGCTCGAGCCGGTTCCCGGGCCGGCCGCTGTCGCCTTCGTCGCTCCGCGTCGGGCTCGTGGCGCTCCGGCTGATCCTGGACCGGGCGGTGGCGGCGAAGCACCTCGCCGTGAATCCGGCGGCGCGCCTGGCGCGGTTCCGGCGCGTGGAGGAGGACGCCGTGGATCCGTTCACGCCGGCCGAGCTGCGCGCGATCGTGGAGGCCGCGGAGTCTATGAGCCGCGACCTCGCCACGTGGATTCGGCTGTGGGCGCAGTCGGGGATGCGGGCCGGCGAGGTCACGGCCCTCCAAGTGCAGGACGTCGACATGGAGCGCGGCGTGGCCGTCGTGCGCCACACCTACTCGCGCGAGCGCCTGGGGCCGACCAAGACGGGCCGGGTGCGGGAGGTGTCCTTCCTCCACCCGGTGCTCGAGGACACCGCCGCGTGGCGCCCCGGGGCCACCGCGGGCTCCAGGGCGGTGCTCACGGGTCTGCGGCGCCTCAGCGTGCGGAGTCTCGAGCCCGGGGCGTTCCTGTTCGGTGGCGGCGCGGCGCCGATCAGCTCGGCCGCGCGGATCGCCGACTGGCGGCGCGTGCTCGCCCGGGCCGGCGTCCGGTACCGGCCTCCGCAGCAGCTCCGGCACACGCTGGCCTCGATCCTGCTCAGCCGGAACGCGCCGCTCCTCTATGTCCAGCGGCAAGGCGGGTGGCGGTCGGCCGCCGTGCTGCTCCGGGTCTACGCGCGGTGGATGCCCCAGGACGGCCTGGGCGAGGTGGCACCGATGCAACCGACTGCAACCCCCGCGCAACCGGACATGGTGACGCTCAGCGCAACTGCTCGTTAACCCTGCCCTTCGTCCCCTCGCCCTACGCCGGCCGGAACTTCCAGAAGTAGTTCACGTACTCCTCGCCCTCGTGCAGGCGCCGGAAGCAGAGCTCCACGGGCATCTCGAAGGCGACCGCCGCGGGGTCACAGTCGGTGAGCTGGGCGTAGAAGCGCCCGCCGCCCTCGAGGTCGGCGGAGACCATCACGGTCGGCGGATCCGGGTTCGGCACGAGGTGGTCCTTCGTGAACGTGAAGACGCGCCCGCGGCGCGAGATCCGGTACTCGGCGAGTCGCGACGAGGAGCACTGCCAGCAGAGGTGGCGCCGGGGGTAGCTGACGGCGCCGCACTCCTGGCACCGCTGGCCGTAGAGCCGGAAGTTCTGGCGCTCCTCGCGGACCATCGTGGGCACGCTCGAGAACGCGCGGATCACCTCGGTCTCGACGTGGCGGCGGAACTGGAGGAGCTTGCCGTAGTGCGCGAGGGGCACGCCCCGGGCGAGCTGCGCTGCGACGGGGCGGGCGGGCCGCCACGCCGTGATCGCCTCGGTCGCCTCGAACAGGAGCGCCTCGGCGCCGTTGCCGTAGGAGACCACGAGGATCTGCTCGTGCGGGCGCGCCTCCTCGAGGGCCGCCGCGAGGCCGAGCAGGCACGACGCGGTCCCGGTGTTGCCCGCCCGCGCGATCGGCGGCTCCTTCGGCAGCGCGGCCTCGGGGAGCCGGAGCTGGCGAGCGAGGGCGGCGTAGAGCCGAGCGTCGGGCGCGTAGAGGACGAGCTTCGCGATGTCCTCCGGCTTCCGCCCGGTCGCCCGGAGCAGCCCGTCCACGGCCTCGGCGAGGTGCCGGTCGAGGCCGTACGCCCGCACGAACGTCAGGTCGGGCAGCGACCGGACGTAACGGTCGCCCTGGTTGCGCCAGACGTCGGTGAACTCGTGGCTCACGGCGTGGGCGCCCTCGAACGTCGCGATCGCGCCCTCGGCGCCCACCAGCGCCGCGCCCGCGCCGTCCCCGAGCAGCCCCTCCAGCTCGCTTCCCGGCGCGACCGGGCGCATGTCCGACGCGACCGCGAGCGCCTCCGCCGCCGTGCCCGCCCGCACCGCGTCGAGCGCGAGCCTGAGCGCGGTCGTGCCGCTCCGGAGCGAGCCGCCGACGTCCGCGGTCAGGAGCGCCGTCCCGAGGTCGGCCACGGTGGCGACGAGCGTCGCGTTCGACTTCTCGACGTACGGCGCCGACGTCGAGGCGAGGAAGCAGGCGCCGATCCGGGCGGGGTCCCGGCCGGCGACCGCGTCGAGCGCCGCCTCGCACGCCATGGTCACGGCGTCCTCGTCGTAGTTGGCGACGGCGCGCTCGCCGCCGCCGCTCCCCCACACCTGGGCGAGGAGCTTGCCGGTGAGGCGGTAGCGCGGCACGTAGGCGCCCACGCTCACGAGTCCGAGCTTTCCGTCAGCCATCGAGGCCTCCGATGAAGTAGCGGCGCGGGTCGAACACGCGGACCAGCCGGAGCTCGTCGGCCGTCGGCGCCGGGTGGCGCCGGAGGGCCGGCGCGACGCGGAGCTCCCAGCCGCACGCCTCGCGCGCCGCCCGGACAGCCTCGGCCTCCGGCCGTCCGTCGGGCACGCCGGTAAGGGTCAGCTCGCCGTGCTCGTCGGGCTTCTCGAAGACGCCGAGGTCCGACACGACCGCGCTCACCCGCCGGCCGGGCGCGGTCACGTACGGCACCTTGTCCACGAAGCGGTTTCGGCTCTGGGCGAGCGAGACGACCACCTCGCGCGCGGCGGAGGCGATGTCGTTGGCGCCGCCCGAGCCCGTGATGTACACCGTGCCCGGGATCAGCGTCGAGTTGATGTTGCCGTGCTTGTCGATCTGGCCCGCGGCCAGCGAGCCCAGGCAGCGGTTCTCGCGCCCGCCCATGAAGATGCCCATCACGTGGAAGATGTCGGTCAGCATCTTCGACGACGGGAAGTTCCGGAACGAGAACACGAAGGGCTCGGCGGGGCGCGGCAGGTAGCCGACCATGCCCGTCTCCGCCATCAGCTCGACGTCCACGCCGTCCGCCTTCAGCGTGTACGTGGCGAGCCACGCGGCGAGGTTGGAGTTGCCGACGCCGGCGAGGAAGGTGCGGTAACCCTGCGCCCGGACCTTCTCGCCGAGCAGGCGCGCCGCGGTCACGACCATCCGCTCGCCGGGCGTCACCCGGTCGTCGGGGCCGAGGTTCTCCGCGAGCGACTCCAGCTCGGCGACCCACGCCTCCGTCGCCGCCCGCCCGCGGATCTCCATGAGCCGCGCATAGCCGAGCTTCGCCGTGTACGCGGCCTGGTCGGGGACGTCCAGCATCCACTCGCGGACCCACGCCTCCGCCGTGTCCTCCCGGCGGAAGGCGCGCCGCAGCTCGACGATGAACGGGAGGTCCTCCGCGTAGCCCTCCAGCTCCGGGACGCGCATCCCGTACATCCCCCCGGGGTGGGCCCCGAACGGCGCTTCGACGACCGCGGCGACGTACTGCGCGGGCAGGCGCACGAGGTCCGCGTGCCGCCGGATGAAGTCGGTCGGCACGACCTTCTCGACCGTGACGATCGCGCCGCGGCGCGCCGCCATCGCCGCGTAGAAGTTCTCGTTGAGCGGCGCGGCCGTGAGCACGTTGCCCGCGCGGTCCGCCGCCCAGGCGTGGAAGAGCGCCACGTCGGGCACGAGCGCGCGCACGAGGCCGACGCGCTCGCCGCTCCCGAACGGGTCGTCGAGGGCGACGAAGTCGCCGTCGCGCGCGTTGTCCTCCTCCATGGACGAGCCGAGCAGCGAGCGCGTCGGCATGCCCGGCACGCCCAGCGCGCCCGCCAGCGCCCGGAGCGGCATCGTGAGCATCGACCAGTTCTGCACGCTCACGGCGCCCGAGAGGATCGCCTTGCCGACGATCGGCTGCGGCACCGGGAACGGGTAGCCCTCGCCCACGAACGTCGTGACGAGCCGGCGCACGAGCCCGCCGAGGACCAGCGCGGTCATCGGCGAGCCGAACCCGGTCAGCGCGAGCGTCCAGTCGGGCCGCCGCCCCCACCACTGGCGCACCAGCTCGCGCACGAGCGCGGCCGGGCGGCCGTGCGCGGCGCCGACCCAGAGCGTCTGCCCGGGCTCGACGAGCCGCCGGACGGCGTCCTCGAGCGTCGCGGTCTTGTCCGGGCCCTCGGTGGGCGGGATCGCGAGACGGCTCCGGAGCAGCTCGGCGTACTCGGGCCTCATTGCGGGGTCCCGAACACGCGCGCCTTGAGCCGCCGCGGCACCCAGACCGCGAGCACCCGCGCCGCGCGGCCCACGCGCTCGAGCGCCTCCGGCGTGCCGGGCCAGTAGCGGAGCACGAGCGGGCGATCCACCCAGTTGAGGAGGCCGTCCACGAGAAGGGCGGCGAGGAGCAGGTCGTCCAGGTAGCCGAGCAGCGGAATGAAGTCGGGCACGAGGTCGAGCGGGCTCGCGAGGTAGACGACCGCCGCAGCGAGCGCGATCTTGGCCGCCCGGGGCAGCGCCGGGTCGAGGGCGAGGCCCGCGACGGTGCGCACGATGGCCGGCAGCGCGCGCAGGAGCACCCTCATCGTCATTCCAGGCTGTCGGCGACCAGCTCGGCCACGTCCTTGACGTGCAGGGTCTCCTCGGCTTCCTTCACCTTCCGGCCGAGGTCCACCATCGCGAGGCAGAAGGGACACCCGGTCGCGACCATGTCCACCTTGGCCTCGAGCGCCTCCTCGACGCGGAGGATGTTCACGCGCTTCTGGGACTTCACCTCCATCCACATGTGGCCGCCCCCGCCGCCGCAGCAGAGCCCGCGCTCGCGGTTGCGCGGCAGCTCGACGAGGCGGAGCCCGGGGACCGCGCGCGCCACGTTGCGGGGCGCCTCCATGATGCCGTTGTAGCGGCCGAGGTAGCACGAGTCGTGGAAGGCGATCGTCGCCGCCAGCGGCTTCTTCGGCGTGAGGCGGCCCGCCGCCAGGAGCTGCTCGATGAGCTGGGCGTGGTGGAGCACCTCCCACGTGCCCCCGAACTGCGGGAACTCGTGCTTGAGCGTGTTGAAGCAGTGGGGGCAGTGGGTGACGACCTTCCGGAAGCGGTACCGCTTCAGGGCCGCCACGTTCTCCCGCACGACCGTCTGGTAGAGGTACTCCTCGCCGAGCCGCCGCGCGACTTCGGCGTTGCAGCGCTCCTCCTGGAGCACCGCGAACGACACGCCGGCGGCCTTGAGCACGCGCACCACCGCGCGCGCGATCGACTGGTTGCGCTTGTCGTACGAGGCCGAGCAGCCCACCCAGTAGAGGTACTCGACCTCCCGGTCGGGCTCGAGCACGGGCACGTCGAGCCCCTGGGCCC